>JAJRQZ010000042.1 GCA_024279935.1 Bacteroidota bacterium | reverse complement strand
GATTTGACAAGCACTCATTTTTGGTGGATTTTTAACTAAATTATTCATTAAAAATCATTAAAATGAAGAGAGTTTTATTTCTTTTAGTCTTGATGGGGCTTGCGGTGGCAGTATTATACTCCTGCAGGAAAGACGGGCTTAACGGCCTGGCCTCAACAGTCCAAACCGGGTCGCAATCAAACAATGCTGACTTATGGAATAGAATTAACAAATTCAGGGTGGATTTAAGGTCCGGCGAGAGGGACTTGGACCCGATAAGCCCTGACAGCGCCTTATGGTATCTCGAGGCCATGTATAACGTAGAGCAATCTGTTGATACCAGTTACAACTTCCTCGACCTCGACACAACCTATTATACCCTTGTCCCTGATGGGGACGGCATGGTTGACATGCAGCAGGTCTCTGATGTATATGATTCGATGGTTGCGGATTTAAACGCCAGTCTTCAGAGCAAGAGCACGGATTACGCATATTTGATATTAGGGGACTTGTCAGAAAATAACCTTAGCCGGGACGGCAACTTCAACATGCAGTTGATAAGCGGCTTGGGCATCGACCCGCTAGATTGTTACGACCCGTTCTATGATATAGACGATTGGTACTATGGCAATATGCTTGGCCGTGAAGATGGAGCTTATAAATGGGAGTCCGACGCAGGGCAGGAGCTGCAAAAAAGGTTTAACAACCCTAAGAACTGCATGTTTCAAGGTGGTGGTTATTGGGTAAGTGTGGTTGAAAAAAATGTTGACTCACTAATGTATCCCAATAGAAAATTCCAACTTCAGCTTAATGCTCCCGGTGAACCAATAATTAATGATACGCTAATGAGGTATTATTTGGCAAAGGGTCATTCAGATATTATTTACAGCTACGAGGCAGATAGCGGCCAGAGGCCTCCAGGCTTGGATTTTAAAATGTGTAACGTTTGGACTAATAATGCGAATACACCAACATATTTTTATTACCACAGCTATACACTATATTACGGTATCCAAATAAGCAATCCTCAATAAAAAACACAAGCGGGGAATTTGATTCCCCGCTTTTAAAAATACACGAATGAACAGAAAACTATTAGTTTTATTAATTTTTATATCCAATTTATCACTTGGACAAACATACATTAGTAGTGATACAACCTGGCTTTCTGATACGTTGATCGTTAATGAGGATATCATAATTACAGAAGGCGCAAGATTGGACATTAAGCCCGGAAAAGTAATAAAATTTGAGAATTATAGCGGTTTATTGGTCTTGGGTGAATTATATGCGATTGGGGAATTAAGTGATAGTGTTTATTTTCTTTCTGCCGATACGATAAATTTTGCTGACACTTCTTCAGTATTAGGTGGCTGGAAAGGGATATGTTTCTTAAACAACTTGCAAGACTCCTCGTCTTTGGAATTTTGCAGAATTAGTAACGGGAAAGCCAATGGTTTTAAGAGTTTCATACAGGATTCGACGCTTTCGGAAACTGGCGGCGGGATTATTGTTAAGGGGTTTGATAACCTATTGGTTAAAAACTCATCCTTAACTAATAATTATGCATCAAAAAAGGGGGCGGGCATCTTTATTAAGTCTTCGGAGAACATAAAGATAGAAGATTGTCTTTTTAGGCGCAACAAAACTTTTTATGACGGTGGAGGAGTATATCTCCTTAATAGCAAAGTGGAGATCATAAATAATAGATTCGACTTAAACACCGCCTATAGAGTTGATACTGTTGGAGGCTATTTATACCGTAGCGGTACGGGATCATCAATTTTTGGTTCCTTTTGCCCTTACAATTACCCAGTTGTTAGAAACAATATTATTTCACGAGGGCGAGGAGTGAGCGGGGCTTTGTATGACAATAATAGCAAATCAACTATAGTTAATAATATTATAGTTAATAATAATGATATTGGCTTCTTCAATGGGCATAGCGGGAGTTATACAATATTTTATAATAATATCGTCGCGAATAATTATCGAGGCTCACCCACTCATTCAGGGCTTGTAATCTTTTCTAAGTTTCTACCAATACTTAACTGCATATATGGGGCAATGTCGCAGGTTACCTGGAAGAACCACCTCAAATAGATGATTTTGGTGAAGACTTGATAGTTGAAAACTCCTGCATACAGTACGGTTACCCCGGGGAGGGCAACATCTCCTCCGACCCCCAGTTCACGAGCCCGACAGAAGGGGCAGGAATCGACTTCGACGGCCTGGCCGCCGACTGGACGCTTCTTGAGGCCTCGCCTTGCATAAACACGGGAACGCCTGATACTTCAGGATTAAATTTACCTGAATTTGATTTAGCCGGAAACCCAAGAATTTTTGGTGGAAGAATAGATATTGGAGCGTATGAAAACCAGAGCGTTTACGTAAAGATCAACGAGTCGCCTGTTTACAGCAGGATAAAACTATATCCAAACCCCGGGAGCGACAAGATCTATATAGACGTCCCCCCCGGAATGGAGGGCGCCTGGATAGACATAGTTGACGGGCGAGGTAAGGTGTTGATGCACGAACAGATACAAACGAGCCCTTCGGTGCTCTCTCCCTATAAGCTGCAATCGGGCATATATCTCTACCGCATCTACAAAGAAAACAAAGTCGTAAAGAGCGGGAAGTGGGTGAAGAGGTGAGGGGCTGGAGGCTGAAAGTGCCGGCCCCTCGGCATTCAGGGGCGGGATGCTTTCCCCGCCGGCTCCCGTCCTGCGCCCGGGGGACATAAGGCCGGACAGGCCAAAGTAGTTTGTAACAATTCCAGATAAGACCGTAACAGCCTGATAATCACCCCCCCCACCTGTTACGAAAAACACAAGTTAAACTAGCCGGCGAAAATTAATTATCAGGATCGCTTGTCTTATCCAAAAAAAATGATTTACATTTGCTCAGACAATAACCAACAATACTAAGCCTCCGATGAAGAGAAGTTTACAAAAAACAAGGCATTGGGAAAAGAGGCAGGCCGACAAAATATACGTTGACTAAAACAGAGAGAAAAAAGGTTATTTTTTATTGACAAGGGGAAGCCG
>JAJRQZ010000041.1 GCA_024279935.1 Bacteroidota bacterium | reverse complement strand
TGATCAATCTGTGGCACAAATACTCCGGAATGAGTGGCACAACTTGCTCCGGAATCACTGGCACACTTTGCTCCGGAATAGGTGGCACAACTTGCTCCGGAATGATGCCCTCAAGAGCCGTCCTTTTTAGTGGCACAATAATTCCGGAATGAGTGGCACAAGTTCGAGCGGTTTATCCAAATCCTGCTACATAAATAGTTGTATCGTTAATAAATACTGCGCTATTATTATAAGCAGGATAGTCTATTGTATCTACTTTGCCAAAATCTATCTCTTTTAGCGGTTTATATGTAGTGTCGAATATGCTTGCAGCAATACGCTGATCCTCCACTGGGTTTGATACGGCATCAATAAATCCGGTATAAATAAAACTTGTATCTGTGATCCAGTTTGCAACCGACCCTATATGTTCGTAAAAATAATTAGAATTTTCAAGAGGAATTGTAGAAATAATATTAAATGAACTATCAAGTCTTATGGCATTGATTTGATATCCAAAGATTGAGATATGATATACAAAAGCTATTATATCATTTGAGTTTGGCACTTGTGTAATGTCAGTAAAGAATTGAGTAAATTGATAATGAATTTGCCTTGAACTAATAAATTCACCTTCCTGGCTAATCTTTATAAAAACAATATCATCCTGGTTTGAGTTTTCATATGAAGCATATGCTCCATAAATTATATCATTGTTCTCATTAATAAATGCATTAGAACTAAACTCACATTTTGTATAGCCTTCATCAAGTCCTATCCTGAACCGCTTCTCCCATATTTTATTCAGTAGTTTATCAGTCTTGTATAGCCATAGTTGGTTGCTGTCTGAAGCAACAGATTCAATATAACCGGAAAATAAATAGTTACTATCTGACATTAATAATACATTTAGAAGCCCACAATTTGTATCAGGATACTGTAAAACTTTTGTAATGTAACTCCCTAAAGTATCAACTTTCATTAACACACTTGAATAATGCACATATCCCTTCTTATTTACAAACTCTTGTGATGTTCCTGTTAAAATATAATTGCCGTCATAGTCTTTTACACCATCAATTAAGTATTCGTCCAATTCATTTTCAATAACTATTTCAAAAGCAGATTGGGCTAATGATTTTTGTAAATAAAAAGAACATGTAAAGATTAAAAAGAGAAAAAGTTTATACATGATTTATTCTGTAGAAAAAGGATCAGTATTGAATTCAATATCAGGGTCAAGCAGAATATAATATTGTCCAAAAGTAAGCTTGTTCTTATGATAAATTTTTCTACTATTACCAGAACCTGATTCGATCGGTGTTAATTCCCCAACAATAAACCAACCCAATTCTTGATTTTCAGAAATTAATACCTCATAAACAAGTGTGTTTTCTCCATTATAGTAAAAATTCATTTCTGTATATTCCAAACATTCTTCTATATCATATCTTATTTCCAGAGAGCCTTCTGCTGTACAATAATATATAAGATAATCAAGATAATTATCTTTACCAGGATCATCATTTGGGTTTTCATATTCATAACCTATGAGCACAACATCATTGTCATTTGGTACATAAACTAGTTTATAACCTGGTGCAGGAGACACAACATCAATATGATTTGCGTTTATTGCCTCTTCAATTTTATCAGATGCGTCTTCTCCTGCATTAGATAAGTTACAATGCCCTTGATCACCTCCCCACCTCCAATTATCATCCTCCCCAAATGGACTACCATAATCAAAAGTTTTTGTCGTAATATTCCCAAAAACAGCATGCAATTTTACCACTACATTTGTAGTACTTAAACTGTCCTTGCTTAAACTAACTGCCACAAGCCCTTTGTCTTCAAATCTTGTTTCATTAAACCAATTTGTAAGCTTACTTTTAGAGCTATTGTATAAACTATATAAGTCGTTCATTGTGACTGTGTTGCCAGAACTTATTGGCAAGTTAATTGAAGTGTCATACGATTGCACATTTCCATATTTACAATCATAATATACATGCTTTACATTTAAATATGCTTTTGTTTCCTGCAGGCCGTCATCCAAACCAAATGTTTTAGTAGATGAATAGTTGGGATTGTTTCTGTAATATTGGATTACAGAGTCATATAATCTCATTTTATCTAAAAATAATGAGTCACGCAATGTCATCACAGCAGTACTTTTTGTGCTGAGGTAATTTGAGGATTCTTGCTTTATTAATTTGTTTTCTTTATTGCAACAGTTACTAAATGTTGCAATTACTACTACAAATAAAATGGAGTAGATTCTTTTGTGATATTTCATAAGTTATAGGTGTTTGTGCTAACATAAAATAGGTGCTTATAATAGTTTAGTTTTGGTGAAGCAAAAATAGAGTTAAATAATTAACAATTGCAAATAAATATTTGCTTGTATCAGAAACAGTCTTCTAAATAATTTAATATAATTTATAAAGAACGTATGCACAATACTATATGTGCTTATTTAGATTAAATATAAAATACTAAATCTAAATTATTAGCCAAAAATTAGCACAAAAAAAATCCCGTCTTGCCAAAGGCGAGACGGGATATAAATTTTTTAGAGTCGTTCTAGTTAGTCTTTGAAAGAAAACAGTTTATTTTTGAGTGTCTTTAGCAAAAAACGTCAAAGACAAGGCTTTCGAAGTTTTGAAAATCAAGGGGTTCACTTTTGTGAATGACTGTTTTCAAAACAAGAAAACGCAGTATTTGGCGTTTTCTTGCAAAGACTAGTTGCTTTCCGCTTCAGGGGTAATAACGCTAACGTATGATTTGTTGTTTTTTCTTTTTCTGAATTCAACAGTACCATCTGTTAATGCAAATAAAGTATGGTCTTTTCCCATTCCTACATTAACGCCGGGATTATGTGATGTTCCCCTTTGGCGAACGATAATATTACCTGCTATGGCGTTTTGTCCACCATAAATTTTTACACCTAATCTTTTACTTGCCGATTCGCGACCGTTATTAGAACTACCTGATGCCTTCTTATGTGCCATTTCTTCTAGTATTTATAGGATTAAACTGTAATTTTCTCAATTTTTATCTTGCTGAGATACTGACGGTGACCATTTGATTTTTGGTAACCTTTTCTTCTTTTCTTCTTGAAAACGGTAACTTTATCACCTTTCAAGTGCGAAACGACCTTAGCATCTACATTCACGCCCGGTAAAACGGGAGTTCCAATATTTATTTTACCATCGTTGTCTAGCAACAACACTTTTTCAAATTTTACGTCAGCGCCAGGCTCGCCTTCCAGTCTGTGAACAAACACTTCCTGGCCCTCCTGAACTTTAAATTGCTGACCGGCTATTTCTACTATTGCGTACATTTCTGTTTTTTTAGTTAAAATGCTTCCAATTTTTGGAGCTGCAAAAATAATAAAAAAAACTAATTAACAAACATTTGTGTTTTTATTTTGCCCTTTTGCCGAAAAGCAGCCTGGAACTTATGTTGTCTCCCTTTCCCGGCTTTGCGTTTACCATGAAAACACCAAATATTATTAGTGCGAACCATAAAATATAGGAAAGCTTGAAAATTTCCCCGTCCAAAATGCCCCATGCAATGGCAACAACAGGTATTAAATATGTAACAGAGGACGCAAATACGGGGCTGCTTATTTTTATTAAGTTGTTAAAGGCTATTAAAGCCAGCCCTGTGCCGACTATCGATAAGACCGACAAATACCCAAGGCCTTTTAATTTCTCGGGATCGGCAATCATTTCTACCGGTACATCCATAAAAAAGATGGTGAAAAACAACAGCGGCAAGCCCACAAGAAAAAATGTAAGCGCAGTAATGCTTAACGAATCCAAATGATTTAAATAGGTTTTAATTATGTTCACATTGACAGCATAGCATAAAGTGGCTATGATTACCAAAAAAGAGTATTTTATATTAATGTCGAAACCGCCAGCGCTGCTTGCCATTATCAGCCCCACTGCCCCAAACAAGCCGATTATTACCCCTATGATGTTATACCATCGGGTTTTTAGCTTGAAAAACAATAAGCCTACTATTAAAGTGAAAAGTGGTGTTAACGAATTTAGTGTTCCCGCGAGCGAGCTGTCTATTTGTGTTTGTGCGGTTGCGAATAGCCACGACGGGATAAGGCTGCCGATTATGCCCGAGACAAAAAGAACAAGAGCGGTTTTCCTTTCAATCTTCTTAAACCTGATGAAAGCTATGGGCGACAAAAACAAAAAGGTTATTACTATTCGGAGAACTCCAACCTCATCGGAACTAAAATATAAAAGAGACCTTTTGATAAGGATGAACGAACTGCCCCATACCAGTACCAATACCAATAGTATAAGCCAACTTAAAGTGTTCTTCATCTTTTATTCCTTTTTTTGTAAATTAACCCGATACAAATCGGGCCGATAATTTTGAGCCTGCAAATGTATGCCATTTAGTTATATGATCCCGAAGACGGGAATTAGCAGTATGCGCAACTTAAAATGATAATTGTCATAGCGACCGGAATTATCAGCCCCCCCAATCGAAAAAAACAGCAAAACAGGCTTTTACAATTAAAAATAAATGATACAATTGTTTTTTTCAATCAGAATTAAATTTAAGGACATGAAGAACTGTTATCAATTATTATTATTTTCATTCTCCCTTTAAGTTCCATCGGGCAAGATTCCTTGGGATATTGGGCAAGCAACAACAAAACGGAGTTTTCCAGGATAAACCTCTCCGATGCAAGCAAGACGTTTATAGGCTCTTCGATAAAAAACTTTACCGGCGGTGATTTTGGTACGGACAACGTGCTTTACGCTATTAACTCAAGCACTCATGGTTTTTACGAAATTGATACGGCTACCGGTTCTTCAACCCTGCTGGGGACGAACCCGCCCGCTATTGGAGGTCATCTCTGGATGGGGCTGGCTTATGACGTAGGTGAAGGGGTTATGTACGGGCTTAGTTCCAAGGGCACTAATCCCGGGACTAGTTCCATTTACACCATCGATGAATCAGATGGTTCCTATACTTTAATCGGGACCCAGAGCACTGCCAACGCCATGGTATGCATTGCTATTGATGATAACGGACAGATGTACGGTTTAAATGTCGGGGCTGCGGGAGATGCCATGATGTATCTAGTAGATAAAACCGATGGCTCGGTAACAGAATTGGGGACGATAGGTCAGCCTGGCTCTGGGTTTGGCCATGCCATGGATTTCGATGACGCCACAAATACCATGTATTTGTCAACCTTTAAATCAGGTACTGCTCAAAACACGCTCCGAATAGTTGACCTTACGGACGGAAGCACGACAGAAGTCGGGAATGTGGGCTCGGTAACCGGAATATTTGCCGTTACCCCGGTCACGGTTACTTCGGACTTCAGCTCCAAGGACACTACTCCTTGTGAGGGCAGCGCCGTACAGTTTACCGATCAGTCAGTCAATGCCACTTCCTGGTCATGGGTGTTCGAGGGTGGCCTGCCACCAAGCTCCAACTATCAGAACCCCACTGTTATTTACAATTCAACAGGTAGTTTTGATGTAGAACTGACCGCATCGAACGGTTCATCATCCTCTACTGAGCTGAAAGAAGATTTTATCACTGTTTTAGAGCAGCCTTACCCACAAATAATTGGTGATTCGCTGGCTTGCAAAAACGATATCGTCGGTTATTCTACCCTTGAAGACTCGGGTAGCGTTTACTTGTGGACGATAAGCGGGGGCGAAATCATTTCGGGCGACAGCACAAGTGAGATCGCTGTTTTGTGGGGAGCGCCCGGCGATGGAACACTTGACCTGATAGAGACTAATGCCGACACATGCTCAGGAAATGCCGAAACTCTTGAAATAACGATTGAAAATTGTGTAGGTATCGAAGAAAATGAATCCAACAGTCTTCATATCTTCCCAAACCCGGCTTCTGACGTGCTCAATATCACTTCCGGGGACGCAATTAATTCTATTGCCATATTCGATTATACAGCTAAACAATTGCTCAAGGTGAGCACCGGTACCAAACATTATAAGATTAATACTTCCAGATTCAAACCCGGTTTTTATTTGCTTATAATTGAAACGGAAAATGCCGAAGTCCGACGGCGGATAGTTGTCAAATAATTTTATATCTAAGCGAAACGGAACAAATGCTGATTAAGGCTATTGACTTCCCCAAAGCCCCAAGCTTTGGGGAAGTTTGCTGTGTTATTTATTGATGATGCTCAAAAAAAGGGAAATCAGGGCTTTACAAACAAAAAATATTAATATCTTTGTTTCCGCAAATTTGTAATAGGTTTTTTTCTGCTTATTATTAATGATTAATATTTATTATAAACTCGGCAAACGTACATCCCTTTA
>JAJRQZ010000007.1 GCA_024279935.1 Bacteroidota bacterium | reverse complement strand
TTGTTTAATGTTAAATACAGCATTCAAATAAATTTAATAAACAAAAATGACATTGAAAAAATAAGTGAAATAAAAAACTGGTGCTAACACGCAATATAAAAAATTGGGCAGAAAGTGGTAAATATGAATATTTTAGCAATATAAAATTAGTAGTAAACTGAAAGTATGGTATTTCAAAATCCCGCACTCCGCATAGCCAAACCGTTGTACACCATTTAGAGACGCAATCACAGTATAGGAAAATTTGACAAAAATGATTATATTTGCAGTGATTAATTAAATCAGATAGAATATGTTTAATACGATAGAAATAGACCGTAACAAGCTGACAATTATGGGAGTGCAATTTTCCGATTTAAAAATCTTGGAAAGTACGGCAAATGCAATTGGGAGTAATATGTTTGAAGGTTTTGAACCCACATCGAAAGGCGTTGAAATAATTAGAGATTATGTAATTGGAAAAATCACATTGTCTGAATTGATAAAATTTGCAAAGGAAAAATCGTATGTCTGATTCTTATAAATACGTTGACCCCGATTATACCTATACTGACCCCAAAACAGGAATACTCAGAAACTTAGCGGACATAATAGACCAAGATGTTTTACTATTTTTTGAAAGTGGAGCTGTTGCAAAACGCATACAAGAACTTTACGAAGACCCCATCAAGATAAAAGGGGTAGAAAGTCTTTTGACTATTCACAAACACTTGTTTCAAGATGTTTATTCTTGGGCAGGAAAAAAGCGAAAGGTTGAAATAAGTAAAGCAGGCAAACAATTTTTCCCAACGACACATTTTGACAATGCTTTTCGCTTCATTGACACTTTAATTTCAGATTATAAAAACACATCAAAAAACGATAAACATCGAATAGCCGAGAAATTAGCTGAAATATTGGATAATGTAAATTACCTACATCCTTTCAGAGAAGGAAACGGGCGAATGCAACGAGAATTTTTAAGATTATTAGCATTGGAAAAGGACTTAGTATTAAACCTGAATCCACCTGACGATAAAAAGATTTACGACCAATATATGCAAGGAACAATAAATAGTGATGTGAAAGCCTTAACAAAATTGATTTTTGAACTAATTGAAACGTAAAGAAGAAAAAAAACGGTGTACAACAATGTATATAAAAAATAAGCGAGACAGCAGTAATATCAAGGCTTGTAGTCCATTTGAACTTGCTTGTAAATTGAAAGATTTGTGCTTTGAAATCGCTTACTTTTCATATACTCACCGTTGGCAACAAGGCGAAAAAGCCCACCCACATTTAAACCCATTTGGTTTTTTGCCCACACACAAAACCAACGTAAAAAAACCAAAAGAGTTTAAATTTTTGCCAGTGCACAAAAAACGACTTGACAAAAAACACGAAAAAAACTCAAAATAAATATTGACTTTTAATTGATTTTTGTATATTTACCAAATACAAGCAAAAATGAAAACAGCAAAATCCATAATCTGCAAGACAATTCATTATTTAGGCAAAAACAAGTTCGATATTGAAAGGCTTTCTATGCCAAAATAGTGAGCCAAACAAAACAACAACATAATTGCAAGCAACTAATATCGTAATGATAATAGTGAATTCTCACCAATGGTTTACTTAAAACCAAATTCTTTTACTGTTTATAAAACTACCTATTACTATTGGTTGTTTATAAATAGATACTTGAAATTTTTAATGGTAACGTACAAAAAATTGTCAGATATGTACAGAAAAATACTTTACAGTTTTATAATAGTATTTATACTATTTACACAGTTTGGGCTAAGAGCGCAAGAATATGTACCATTCCCAGATTCAAACGTTTCTTGGAAAATATATTGGGAACCTTATCCTCCTGACGAGCCTTGGACAGCAAAGCACTATGATTATATATCATCAGGTGATACTTTAATAAATGATACCCAATATACAAAACTCCTCAAAGTTGATTACAACTTATACTGTTCTGATATTGCAGATACTAATTATATTGGAGCATATAGAAACGACATACCCAATAAGATTGTTTACTTCTATCAGGGCAATGAAGAAAAAATACTTTACAACTTTTCACTTGGTATTGGCGACATTATACCAACATCATATTACATTGAAACAGACGGCACTGAAATGCTTGTGTGCGATATTGACTCCATTCAAATTGAAACCGGGGAATATCGAAAACAATATACATATGAATTCCCTACCCAGCCAGAAACTTGTTTATATAAAGTAGTTGAAGGAATTGGTTTTTTAGGCGGTTTACTTGAGCCCATGTCAACTTTTCCTGCGCTATCTTTCAATTCAGATATTATCTGTTTTCATAAACATGACACACTACAATACATTCTGGAATGGTACGACAAGTGTGAGATTGAAGAGGATACATGTATTGTAAGCATTGTCGACAAATCCAGATACTTAAACAAAACAATTAAAGTTGTTCCAAACCCCGTTATAAGTTCAGCAGTTGTTCTATTTAACAATCCGCTGCAATTCAACAGTGACTTTTCATTCACGCTTTACAACTTTGTTGGGAAAAGCATTAAAACTTACCCTAATATTAAGCATGGTAAAACTATTATACACAAAGGTGATTTACCGGAGGGTATATATATTTTCGTGTTGAGACGGAAAAACATAATCAAACAAACAGGTAAAATAATAATCAAACATTAAACAACAAGATCATGAAAAAGATAATAATATCAGCAATTCTTTTACTATTAAGTGTTATTGCCTTTTCGCAAATAACAGATAATTACTGGAATAAGTTAGAAAGCACTGCTAACAATTTTTCACAAGTCAGCGATTCGTTTGACATTTATATCAATTCAACTTACCCTGATTCAATACCTCAGGATAAGTTGGGAAACATAAAAAACTACTTTAGATTTGTTAATTTCTGGAAAAGCCGAACTGGTGAAATCAACAATGAAGTTAGTTACAAACCATACCAAGATGCAATACTGAACCTTTTGACCGATCCGGTTTGTAATGGCGAAGACCCGGCAAATTGGGAACTTGTAGGCCCTGTTTCATACGGTTCTCAAATGTTGGGGCTTGTATCTCAGGTGCTTCACAACCCACAAGATAGTGGAGACTATATTTTATCTTCTGATTATGGTGGGCTTTGGAAAAGTCAGGCTACTGGTGAATCATGGAAAAACATAACAGATATGTTAAGAATACCGGGCTTATCGGCCACGGAAATGATTAGAAATCCAAAAAACAATAATCACATAATTGTATCAACTACTGGAGGGCTGCATTCGGCTAATTATGGTATTGGCATTATCGAATCTTTTGACAATGGAGAAACTTGGTCAGTAATGCAAGGATTTCCTCATCAAAATGCACCAGTTGTACAAAAGGTTTTATACGACCCTTATCAATCATTTGGCAATGAAATTGCATTGTATGCCATAACAAAGAAAGAAATATATCATTCTATAAATACCGGACTAACATGGTCATTAATCTCAGGCCCTCCTATTTCTGACTTTGATGACTATATTGATATTGAGGTTGTTGATATTAACGGAACCACCGGTTTGTTTTTGTCAACAAAATACAGATATAATGGTGTAGATGGTAAAATTTTTAGGCTAAGAAACGGCAACTGGGAGGACATATTGCAAACAGCATCAGTTATTACTCCTTTTCAATCAGCAAGTGGTTTAGCCCCCTATTAATCGGACTATTTTAATTTCGATTCAAATATACGTATTTTCCATTTATTAATTTCATAATATTGTATTAGCAAGGAACGACCGATGGCGACCTTTGTGCCGGTGGTTGTTGAAGTATTTCGGGCCCGTTTGCTTCGTTTTGTAAATAATCAAACTCATCGAGAGTTTGATTATTTAAGCAAGGAACTTCCCTCTGGCTCTCATGATCCGGTATTTGTTGATATAGGATATTGAGGGAGAATTTCAATGTTTTGTTCTTTAATTCCCTGCTTGATATTTTACCTTCGTCCCATAATTTCCAGAACAGTTTTGGGCTGAGGTTGGCAATGGAACCGTGCAGCCGTTTGTTGTTATAGGTGTCATAAAACTTCTCCAACCTTTTTTCAAGATCGGCTATTTCCCAGAATGCTTCCTTTTCTATGGACCTTGAAAGGATGGAGTGAAAGCTTTCAATATGTCCGTTTTCCTGTGGCGTATAGGGATGGGTAAAAACCTGGTTGAGGTAGTTCTCTTTGAAAAAGCCCTGGATCATTTTCGCCCCAAATTGTGGCCCGTTATCATTGCGGATTTCAATATGGACACCTTCTTTTAACAGGTCTGCTTCTTGCAGATAGTTCACAATGATATATTCCCAAGCTTGTTTTACTTGTTGGGATTTCATCCTAAAGTCCACCTGCCAATGCAGAACAAACCTGGTGAAAGTATCAATAATGGTAAGGATGTAACAATGCCTGCGTGCCCGGGCAACCCATACATATTTGATGTCCATCTCGAATACTTCAAGGGGTTTGCGGGGTGTAACGACCCTATAGCGGGCATATGTTTTTTCTGCACGTTTATGTTTTTGTTTTAGCAGTTTATGTTCCTTCATCAAGCGGTAAACTTTTTTGTGATTAATAAAATAGCCCAACATCATCAAGGCAAAATAAATCTTCCGGTAGCCATAATCCGTATCGGGGTCCGACTGAAGGTTAATGACCTGATCTACTACCTGCTCATTGCTTTCTTCTGTCATCTCACCTGATACCAACCTTTTTGTGCTTACTGATGCTTTCCTGCCTGGACGTGCCTTTTTGGGCTGGTAGTAATACTGGTGTTTTGAAACCCCGGCAACCGGTAATACCCGGTCCCGTTTCAAGCCCAGCCCAATATATTTTATGGCTATAATTTTTTTCTCGCCCAGGCATATTTCTTTTTTAGCAGCTCGGTTTTTAAATGGCCTTCAAGCTCTTTTTCTGCCAGCAGTTTTTTGAGGAGCTTGTTTTCTTTTTCAAGCCTATTGATCTCTTTGATATGGGCCGGGGTCATCCCGTGCCTGAACCCGGCCTCGCCCATTTGTTCAAATTTTTGCTTCCAGCTGTAATATGTCGCCGGATAAATGCCGTGTTTTTCGAGGGTGGTTTTTACACCGTTTTGCTCAACTTCTTTTAGAAATTGAATCTTTTCTTCCGTGCTAAACTTTCTTTTTTCTGTCATGATCGTACAAAGTTATAGATTTCTAACTATAATCCTGTCCGACTTTCTGGGGGGCTAAAACACAAGTTTTTCAACACCTTACAATGATAAGATTTTTTTATATTGCACAGGTGAAAATGGTTCAGATGTTTATAAAACCATTAACAATGGTGATGCATGGGAACATTTAGGAGAAAGATTTGGTAATTCGAAGAGCAAAATAGAATATTCTCCTGAATCAAATACAGTATATCATGGTAGCGTTCCAATACAGCATTTCAAAGATGATGGTATTTATACCGAGCATACCATTGGAATCGGTTCTAATATGCATATGGATATCCGGGATTTCGAATTTATGGGCATTGATGACAATGGAATGGAAAACGTTCTGGTTGCCACTGATGGGGGCATTACCTTATGTAAGTTGGACATACAAGATCATACAGTAGTGGAGAGATATAACCTTAACGGCAACCATCTTCCCATTTGCGAATTTGTTGGAATGGGTATTTATCATTCTGAACCTCAACTTATTGTTGCAGGAGCAATGCACGATCATAGTCATCGATTTGAGAATGGTCAATGGTCCTATTTTAATTTCGGTGATGGGGGTGATTGTGAGGTTAACTGGTTGGATCCGAGCATTTATTATTATATGGGTAATCGATCTATGAATAGCAGTTCTGCCTCGAATTTTTCCTATAGTAATCCTGGCCAATGGTTTATAGGTATGGAATACGAACTGAACCCCAATAATCCATACTTATTATATTTTGGTCGGGGCAAGCAGGGTTCAAATGCCATATTGGGCTTTTATAATGAACAGTCTGAAGAACTTACTACTAAGCAAGTTCCTGCTGAAGTTTCAAAAGTTGGGGCTATTGGTGTAAATTCAGATGATGAAATCTATGTTGCTGATTTTGTCGCCACCTATGGCACAACTCCAAATCGTTTCATTAAATCGCTTGATAATGGAGATACATGGATTGATTTATCCACAACCGATGTTTATACAAGTGATAAAATCTTTTATAATGAATTAGGCCCATTTCTTGCTTGGAAAACTGTTGAAGATATTGTTTTTAACCCAAATAATCCTTATGAAATGTGGATTACTATTGGAGGTGTAAGAACCAATAATGGCATACCTGAAAACGGTAAATTCAGGATACTTCATTCAACTGATGGAGGAAGTTTTTGGTACGATTATTCAGAGGGATTAACCGCATTTCCCGTAATGGCACTTGAATATCAAACAGGTTCAAACAACAGGCTATTTGCAGGAACTGATGCCGGAATCTATTACAGAGACCCTTCAATGAACCAATGGGAATGCTTCTCAGAGGGACTGCCAATAGCAATAATTACCGACCTTGATTATGATCCATGTAGCAAATACCTTTACGCTTCTGCTTATAGTAGGTCCATCTTTAAAACTTATGTATCATTTGAAGATAATATGCAAACTATTATATCTGATGCAAATGAAATATGGGATTCTCCAATTGAAATTGCAAATGATGTTGTAATACAAGCCAATGCCAAATTAACAATTAATTCTGAGGTTTACATGTCTAAGGGTAAAAAAATAATTGTTGAGCCAAATGGCAAATTGATTATTAATAACGGAACAATTACAAATAGATGTAACCAACCTTGGGCGGGCATTGAAGTTTGGGGCAACTCCTCAACCCATCAGTATGCTGATGCAAATGGCAATTACCAACAAGGTTATGTAGAACTTAATAACGGAGCAGTTATTGAAAATGCTTGGGAAGCAATACAACCATGGAATCCACAACATTGGGATCAAACAGGAGGTATAATAAAGGCAAACGGGGCTACTTTTAGAAACAACCGTCGAGCCGTACAGTTTATAAAATACGAAAACTACGACCCTGCAACCAATGAACATAGACCAAACCAAAGCAAATTCAGTAATTGTACTTTTGAAACAACATCTGACTTTGATGAAATGTTTGGAGAAAGCCCATTTCATACTTTTGTCAGTATGTACAAGGTTGATGGAGTCAAATTCTACTCTTGCGATTTTGAGGATGCAAGAACAGGTTTCTATGACCCTCAACCTGAAAATCAGGCAGTAGGGATATGGACAATAGATGCTAACTTTTACGTATTGCAAAATATCACTCCATCAACTTTCACTGGTCTGAATATGGGTGTGTATTCATCGCAAAGCGGTACAGTAAACACTTTTGTTATTGACCAAGCGAATTTTACAAACAATCTTTATGGAGTCTATAATGTAACCAATAATCAGGCTAGTTGTATTAGAAGTACATTTGTGGTTGGCGGAAAACAAACTACTGCACCATTTTATATGCCAACGGGTATTTTTAATTACGCAAGTACAGGCTTTACTTTTGACCAAAATAATTTTTCTCCTGATAACAATCTTAATCCATTAATTGATTTTCACACTGGAATCTGGAATTTGTATACTGGTGATGATGAGAACATTATTTTCAAAAACAATTTTTCTGGGATGGGTAATGCTAATTTGGCTGGTGGTGATAATCACAATAATGATTGGCCGGAAAAGGGCTTGATTTATAAGTGTAATACAAATACAAATAATGTAAAATATGATTTCCGAACCTATGGTGGTGAAGGTATTGCATCCTATCAGGGTTCCGAAGAACTAGCAGCAGGTAATACTTTTGGGCATTTAACATTTCCAGAGGGAAGTGATTTTGCAAATCAGGCAACATGGCCTGTTAATTACTACTATTATACTGGAAATTCTGATGAAGTCCCTGTGAATGAAATAAACGTTTGGAAAAAGGGGGCTCCTCAAAATTCATGTGTTGATAAATACAGTATCGGCAGTGATATTCGACTAACAGAAGCAGAAAAAGACTTTTATAGGCAACAGTACTTTTACAATAAAGCAGAATATGACAACACGAAATATCTTTACGAAGATTTAAAGGACGGAGGCGATACTCCCGGCACAAAACTTGATGTAGAAACTGCCTGGCCTGACGAAACGTGGGAATTACGAGCCCTATTACTCGCTGATTCACCTCACCTATCTCTTGATGTTTTGTATGCTGCGGCAGATAAACCAGACGTATTACCCCACACAATAATGTTTGAGATTTGTATTGCAAACCCTGAAGAAATGAGAAACGAGGAATTCCTAAATTATCTGGAAACCAAAGAAGACCCAATGCCTTCTTATATGGTTGATGATTTACGGGAAGGTGCAGACGAAGATACTTATAAAAGCGTTCTTCAAAACGAAATGGCAGGATATGTAAGCCTTTGGGGTGAAGCATGTAATTATCTTTTACGTGACATTGTTTTAGATTCGACAGGTATTAAATACGATTCATTAAGATTGTGGCTTGGTAATAAAGAAAGCCTTAACGGTGCTTACGAAATAGTTGACAGTTACATGGCACAGGACAGCCTGACCGCTGCAATGAGTTATTTAAGTGATATTCCAAATAACTTTGATTTATCTATTGATCAATTAACAGAATACGATTATTTATACGACCTTAAAAATATACTTAGTCAATCCTGAAAAAGCCCCTTATTTCTCACTTCAAAATCAAACAAAGTTGAAACTTGGGAAAAATCATTGATTGCAAAATCAAAAAACAATTTTCTAAACTACAGGTTTTTAATCTTTTGAGCATTTTCATCATATTAAATCCAGTTGCGGCCAATATCGTATTCATATTGTCGCCAATATAACCTGAGAGATAGTTTCTTTCCATCCTGTGGTCATGTTTGAGATGTCCGATGACTGGCTCAATACCGGCCCTGGCCCTAAACAGTTTTCTCATTTTTTGTTTGAGATAGGCTGTTGCTTTTGCCGGGAGTTTCTTTGGACTTAGTATGTTTACTCCTTTCACTTGTTTTTGGCCCCTGTAGCCTCTATCTACAACTGCAACCTTCGGTTGTTTTCCTGTTAATCTTTCGGTTTGTTCCAGTTGAGGATTTAATGTGTGGCCATCATAAGGGTTGTCTTTAAACCCCATTGCCCCAACAATAATTCCTGACACTTTTGTTTTTACAATTGACGACTTGTTGCCAAATTCATATTTCTTTGACTCTTTGCCCTTTGCAATACATTTAACATCGGGTTCGTGGATGCTGTAGATTTTATTCTTGTCCCCTTTTTTCTGTTGTAAAATCAAATTGAAAATATGAAGTTCCGTAGCATATTTGATTAATTGTTCCTCTGTAAGTTTTCTCTCAATATCACGGACAATCCTCCCTGCCAGTGTCCGTATTTTTCTGGCTGCTGCATTTGCTTTTTTCTTTCGCCTGGGATGACTCCTAAAACGTTGGTCTATCATCAACTGTTTTAAAGTCCTTTTATAACTCTGCCGTAATCTTATTCCTTCTTTTGCTGCTATTGCCCTGCATTTCTCGATTATTTTCTTTTGCAGTTTGGTGTCTGTGGGAAAAGTGATGTTTTTTTCCTGAACGGTGGTATCTATCAGAACGGTCTTTTCCTCTATTTCTTTTCTCTCAAACAAATCTATTGAAAGCTTTAAGAGCTTTTCTGCACCTTCCTCACCAATCCGTTTACGGAACTTGATCAGTTCTGTTGGGTCAAAAGGTGGTTCATGCTGAAAATTAACCTCGCCACAGAAATGCTGCCAATAAGGGTTTTCCCTCCAGTTAGAAACAACACTTTCATCACTCAGGTTAAACATGCGACGTAACAATATCACCCCAACAACTTTTCGTATGGGAATACCGGGGCGTCCATTGTCAAGGCAGTAATACCCGCTAAATTCCTGTTCAACCAAATCCCAGTCTATCTTATTGGACAACAGGCATAATTCATGATCCTTCCTGATAAAACTAACCAATGGAACCTTGAAAATATTCAATTGAGGTGTCTTCTCTATTTTTCCTACCATATTGCAAGCTTTTTTATAAAAGTAGTAAAACCCTTGCAATTTATGCTTGCTTTTTCAAGTAGGTTATTCACATTTTATTGTTAATTATCAACTTGTTGTGGGCTTTTTCAGGGACGACTACTTATTACTGCACAACAACAAGACAGAAATATTTTACAGTTAGACAGCCTTGAAGTTTTGGAATTAGTTGAAATAGCAGATACAAGTAAATTTATTGCAGGAGCGCAAGCACAGAGCATCTTGAATTTTGGTTATGGTTATTCATATTTAATTTTCCCTGATTTGCCAGACGAGCCGAATATGAAACAATCGAAAATTTCTGAAGACAACTCAGGAAAATGGATAAAAACCAATAATGAAAATCACTTTATTGTGGCATTCCCAAATCCTGCAAACACATGGGTAACATTTGAATATACTTTGCCTTATCAAGTTGAAACTGCCAAAATTGAAATTGTTGACATTTCAGG
>JAJRQZ010000040.1 GCA_024279935.1 Bacteroidota bacterium | reverse complement strand
TCTATGCTGTCGCCGACAATGCGGGGGTTTCCGGCCAGGTCGTATTCGGGCAGTTCTATAAAATCCGGCAAATTAGCGAGCGTCCCGGCGTCTATGCAGGGCGAGCCGTCGGAGATCATATATGGGTGGCCCCACATTCCTCAAAAATTTGGGTCGGCGTCGATGTTGGTGGAGTCGTAGTAAACGTGGCACCAGAGGGTGTCGTCGTGCCAGCAGGAGGAGACTGTCGAGATGCTTTCCTCGCCGCCCTCGATGAGGGAGTTGTGTATGTTCAGGTAGGAGTGAACCATTTGTTGCCATTCGCCCACGGCGACCTCGAATTGAGGTTGATAATTATTATATGCGATGCTGTTGTAGAAATGGATGTTTCCGTCCTGCAACACAATTGATGGTGATTCATCCGTTTCCGAGTTATTGACAAAAGTGCAGTTTATGAGATATGCGTCTCCTCCCTCTGCCTGTTTTGAAAAGGCGATATAATTGTTTTTTTCAAGTAAACAATTAGCGACTATGGTCCTTCCTTGAAATAACGATGAGAACGACCAGCTGTTTTGAGTCGGATTAGCGGTATCCATCATCAGGTTTTTGAAAATAGTGTTGTTAACGAAATACGTGTCATTGCTGCCGGCGTTTAATCTTAGGTTTTCACCGCCGTAATTGTCGATAAATGAACAGCTTGAGATAACAGAAGAGTCGGCCCAGTTGGAAAATACCAGAGGCCATCCCGCTTTTGAGTAGCTATCCCGAAACACTATGCTGTCTAAAAGAAACCTGTGGTTATAATAATAAAGCCATGCAAGTTTGGTATTCCACTCAAATGCCTCGTATTTTGGCTTAGGCCCACCTTGCAAAGTCATACTTTGCAGGCTGTAATCCGTGATGTTGCCTTTCAAGATATAAGTATTTCGGTTTCCGTCCAGAACTACCCCGTTCATGCTTTGTCCTACTACATTGATAAAAGGCCTGATGTTGAGGGGGAACTTTTCGTCATTTGTCGTATCTGAATAAATGCCGCTTGCCAGGTGTATGGTGTTCTTGTCGGTGCTGTCAACAGCTATCTTGGAATATGCCCATGCTATCGACTTTAAGGGCTCCTCCCATGAGGTGCCGGTGTTATTGTTGTTTCCTGATGTGGGATTGACATAAATGTCCCCGTCGTGGGGAGTTAGTTTGAAATTATCAATATCAATTAACAAGTTGTTCGTGGGAGTCCCCGATTCGTTAATCGAGATAATATAATAGGAATCAGGGTATAAGACTGTACATGTGTCAAGATAAATATCTAAACCGGAAGTATTCGATACATTGCAAATATCGCATCCCCGTTCCGCAAAATTAAAGTAAACACTATTTCGCGATATTGAGTCGAAATCAGCCTGGCTATCAACAGAAACCAATATGCCTCCGCCACTAAGGTATGCATGGTTGTTTGAAATAATGTTATTGCTAAGTGCTGCAAACGCATCAAAACTAATTATAAAGCCTCCGCCGAATTTAGTTGCAAGGTTTTTGTTAATAACATTAGATTTTATTTCAGCTTTAGAACTGCGAACATTAATTCCTCCTCCATAATCTGCTTTGCCATTTATAATGGTAAATCCAATAATGCTAACCTCTTCGCCTGAACTGGCGGTTACGCAGCTTCCATTTCGCCCCCCATCGATAATTGTATTGTATTTATATGATTGGTCGCCGGTTGTGATAAGCAAACTTCCCAAAACTAAACTTTTACCGTTGAAATCAATGTTCTCGTAATAGGTTCCGGGCCAGACCAATATGGTGTCGCCGGGCCAGATAGCATGGTCTATTGCCTGTTGAATGCCAAGATAATTGCCTGTGCCGTCTTTTTTCACGGTGATTGTTCCCGCATGGCAAACAAACGGAAATACGATTATTAATGTTATGATGATTTTTTTCATTTCGTTAAAATAATAATGCAAATGCCTGTTAAGTGGCATTTGCATTATATTGAATTTAGTTGTTGACAATCAGTTTGTGGGATTTATTATAGCCTTCTGTATTGAGCCTGATAAAATATATACCATTAACAATATTCGGTTTTGAATTTCGAATATTTATCATTCCTCTTATAAAGCCTCCGGGATAAATATCCTCAAGTAAATTAGCAACTTTCACACCTCTTATGTCGAATAAGTCGATGCTTGCTTTTGACTTTGAACCTAAATAAAACTCATAGTTCAAAATGTCGCTTGCCGGGTTTGGCCATAAGTTGAAAGATAAATTATCGTCTAAATTACTGTTTGATAAATCTTGATGTTTAAAAGAGACGATAACTACATCATTTCCCTGGTTGCCGATAAGTGCCCTTCTTTCAAATTTGCCATTTGCTTTATTAAAAACACTGTAATCATCAATTATGTTGGTTTGATTCGACCTTGTTCCGAACCAGTCCTGGAAAACAATGGAGTCCGGGTCGGCGCCATCGGGATACACCCTCATAAATACAGTGGTGTCGTCGGGCATCAGTGCGCTGGCGCCAACACATTTTCCGTTAACAAATGCGCCCAGTTCAAGCGGGTTGGCCTGATAGTCGAGCTGGATGATGAAAGGGCTATAAGCTGATGCTTGGGCGGCAGAGAAATGCTCAGGCTCAGGACTTAATTTTTCTTTTGGCAAGCTGCCGTTGTTTTGCCATTGAATCATGTCGGGTTCAGAACCGCTTTGCGCTGAACGCAGTTTGACCATTTCCCCGTATCTTATATTGGTTTGGTGTTTTTCGCACACCCAATAAAAGGTCTGTATCTGGCCGACGTTTCCGCCTGTTGGCCCGTAAGGCACCGGCCCCTCGTATTTCTTGCACCAATAGTCCCGGTGGTCGATCCTGTCGATTTTGTTCAGGGTCGAAGTGCCCAGAGCATCAAAAACATCCTGTTCGCCGGGTATGAAATACCCTATCCAGTTTTCCTGCTGGGGGTAGAGGGGGAAGGATGTCTGTGGGTCCTTGATGTTCCCGTACATATAAATATAGTTGTCGGAAGGCTCGTCAAGCTGTAGCGTATAACCTCGATAACTATAGCAATTGTTGTCTCCTGTATGATCCCAGATGTTATCCCAGCTGCTTGTATAAGTTTGTCCATTAGCACTGGCATCTTGATAATTTAGTTCCAGAGTGCTATAAGGCGTCCCAAAATTATTCCTGTCGAAAACAAATTCAATGGAATCATGTTCATCCCAATTGGTAGTAGCGTTTAAAGGCAGGCGGGGGGTGGAGAACCAGTCAACTTTTTCTTTGTCGGTGAAATGCAGAGGGAGTGCTTCCTTAGCGGTAAAGTTAACAACGCTCACGCTGGAATGGGTGCCATTGGGGAAATATGCTTTATTGGAGTATGGGTCGAAATGGGGCTTGATCTCCAAAGGGGAAATGGCAGGCGTCATGTTTTTTAAAGGCAAGGAGGCGGAGTCCATCAAAGTGTTCCCCATATCTTTCGAGAAGGGGTCCAAGGTATAGATTTTCGAGCTTTGTTGCCCGAGGAATTTTTCGCCTGCGCGACAATATAGGTAAAGGCTTATGTCATAGGGGTTATAAAATATGCCCGAGGCGAAGCCGGGCTTTTCCCATATCTCGGCCTGGTGCCGCCAACCCCTACCCTGTAAACATGGATTATGTTTCTGTTCGGGCTTGGAACATTATCATATTCATGCACATAGGCATATACGGAATTCGTAGCAGGGCTGTATTCTATATCCAGAAGCTGGTCGCTAAACGATACTTTA
>JAJRQZ010000006.1 GCA_024279935.1 Bacteroidota bacterium | reverse complement strand
TTCCTGCCCGCTTGAATGGCGAGAAAGAAAAAACCGGCGCAAAAATCGAAGTTTTCCTTCTGAGGGAGTTAAATCGCGAAAGCCGTTTGTGGGATGTCATGGTTGACCCGGCAAGAAAAATAAGAATCGGGAACAAATTATATTTTGGTCAGGACGACGAATTGGTAGCCGAGGTGATCGACAACACCACCTCAAGAGGCAGGACTTTGCGGTTTTTGTTCGACGGGCCTTATGAGGAGTTCAAACAAACGATACAGGAACTGGGCGAGACACCTCTTCCTAAAATTCATGAAAGGGAAATAGAACCTGAAGACGAAGAGAGATACCAAACCATTTACGCTAAGCACGAAGGCGCAGTTGCAGCACCTACAGCGGGCTTGCACTTTTCGCGCGAATTGATGAAACGTCTTGAAATAAAGGGTATTGACTTTGCTGAGCTCACCCTTCACACCGGCTTGGGCAATTTCAGGAACATAGAGGTCGAGGATCTCACGAAACACAAAGTCGATTCGGAACAAATGACCCTGCTCACTGACTCTGTTGACAAAATGAATACGGCCAAAGAAGGCAAACATAAGGTTATTGCCGTTGGAACCACCTCGATGAAGGCCTTGGAAACAGCAGTTTCGATAACAGGAAAAGTCAAGCCTTTCAACGGTTGGACGAATAAATTCATCTTCCCTCCTTATGAGTTTCGTTTTGCCGATGCAATGGTTACCAATTTCCATTTGCCTATGTCGCCTATGATGATGATGATTTCAGCCTTTGTGGGTTACGATTTCTTGTTTGATGTTTATAGGGAAGCCGTTAAGAAAAAATATAAGTTTTTTACCTATGGCGATGCCATGCTGGTGCTTTAGTTTGATTATCAGCAAGATAAAAAGACATCAACATAATAAAACAAAAGCCTGTCGGTGATATGGCGGGCTTTTTCTATTTTTGCCGGACAAATGGAAAAGGAAAATAAATTTTTGGTAATTGCTGCTGCCGGCTCAGGAAACAGATTGCAGGCGGACACTCCCAAGCAATACCTGAAAATAAATGGCAAGCCTGTAATTGTTTGGGCCATCCGGGCTTTTCTTCCCTTCATAAAAACCGAGAACATAATTGTAACCGTTTCAAGAAGCCATCAGGATTTATGGGACGGGCTTAAAAATGATCACGGGGAATTGCGAAAAGTAAAAAGCGTTTACGGCGGTCCGGAAAGATTTCATTCGGTAATGGCAGCATTAAAACTTGTGCCCGACGAAGCTGTGGTTGCCATACACGATGCCGCCAGGCCTTTGGTAAACAGAGAAACCATCAGAAACTGCTTTCGGCTTGCCGGGATTAAAGGAAATGCCGTTCCTGTGGCAAATGTGCAAAACAGCATCAGGTTACTGGAAAATGGCGAGAATAAAAATCTCGCGAGAAAAAAACTTAGGACGGTTCAAACTCCGCAGGTGTTTAAATCATCAGTCATTAAAAAAGCCTATAAAACTAATTATCTTGATTTCTTCACCGATGACGCATCAGTGATAGAGCATGCCGGCCATAAAATTCACTTGTGCACCGGAAACGACGAAAACATAAAGATTACCACAATAACCGATTTGATGCTGGCAGAAATTATTTTGAAAGATCGCGCCCCTTCCAGTTAAAACCGAACAACAATGGATATAATGCGCTTGCTACAATGTAAAAAGGATAGATAAATTCGAGCGGGAACAAAAGATAATAATCTTTTCCTTGTCGGAAATATTTCGAGAAACTCCTGCTCAATGGCAGATCAACAAGGAATTTCAATAAGACAAAAAGGACAAATACGGCAAAAAACCATATTCGGTAAACTGATAAGACCGCTGAAACACATAGCATGAAATTGAACAAAAACACCACGATTGCCACCAGGGCCGGCCAAATGTTTTTATAAGCCCTGGCTTTCGATCCCCACCTGGCACGTTGATTGAAAAAGCTTGCGGCGCTTTTTGGAGCATGCGTTTCAACCAGGGCGTTTTTGTTTTTAACAAACCCGACCGCACCGGTGCCAAATTCTTTTGCAATGCCGTGAAGCAGGAACACATCATCACCTGAAGCATACTCCGCCCCTGTCAGGCCAGCTGCAATTTCTTTGTAGGCACTATGCCTGAAAGCCATATTCGCCCCATTTGCCATCAGTGGCAGTCCTAATCCCGCAGATGCTGCTCCCGAAGCCACAAGGCTTGAAAACTCCAGACGAAAAGCTCTATTCAGCAAACCTTTCTCCCTTGAATAAACTACTGCCCCGAAAGCAAGCTTCAATTCCTTATGTGTTTCGAAAAAGGACAAATACCGCTCCAGCAAGCTTTCGTGCAAAACACAATCGCCGTCGGTTGTAAAAACCAATTCGTTTTCAACGATGTCAAAACCTTTTCTTAACGCTTGCTTTTTCCCCTGCCCGTGCGATTTTACCATTCGTATGTTCAAATGCCCGTGCGATTTCATAAACCCCTCAATTATACCGGCTCCGGCATCCGTTGAATTATCATCGACAATAATGAGCTCGAACAAAGATGCATTTATACTTTGCGCGGCAACTGAGCCAAGGAGGTTTAAAATATTGTCGGCCTCGTTTCTAATAGCAACAACCAGTGATATTTTTGAAGAAAAGCTTGGCGATTCAGCAAAAAACTCAGCCGTTTTAAACCAGCCCAGCGTAATCATCACCATTACGGCCACATAAACAAAAGCCGACGATTCGAGCAATATCATGAAATA
Organism: Bacteroidota bacterium; assembly: GCA_024279935.1. Taxonomy (GTDB): domain Bacteria; phylum Bacteroidota; class Bacteroidia; order Bacteroidales; family F082; genus BM524. The sequence continues at coordinate 2,187 of JAJRQZ010000006.1, read as the reverse complement.
TCTAATCCCGTTTTCCATCCGTATTGTTTTTTCTGAAAAACTTGAGCTTATAGACGAAAACCGCACCTGCGATTGCAGGTACAACAAGGTTGATAAACCACAATGCCGTCGATGCAGAGGCAACGCCCAATTCGGAATTCGTACTTGAAAACGCGATGTTCTGATAATAATAGCTGAAGACGAATATGCTAACCGACCCCCTCACCCCTATTTCTGTTAAAGCGATGGTCGGGATAACGGTAACGCCGAGATAAATAATCCCGATTAAAACCATTGCCATGGGATAATTAATCTCAACCTGGAACATCCACAGGAGCAACACGAACTGAAACGAAAACAGCAGATATCTCAACAAACTGATAATCAGCACAACAAGCATATCAGCCGAGCGATAGAGTGAAAAAACCCTTGTGTATTTTTTTATTTTCTTATAAGCCCGTCCGCTGATTCGTTTTATTATTCCGGAAAACGCCCCAAAGTTAAGATACGCAAATATTATCGTAAACAGACCGACGACAACCACAACTATGAGTCCGGCAAACATCCATGTGTTGAGTTTTTCGTCCATGTCGATCACCATAGGATACGTAAATACTACTGCCAAAGACCCAAAAACAATAGTTGCGATTAACTGGCTCATGCTACCAACAATAGTTGCCAATATAGCTTGTATGCGGTCTGCTTTCTTCAGGATAAACACCCTGCCCAGGTAATCGCCGACGCGATTAGGCATGAACATGCTAACGGACATGCCGGTTAAAACCGCTTTATAGGAATTGAGCAAACTTACATTTTCGAGCTTTGCGATGAAGAATTTCCACTTTATGCTCTCAAGAAGGTAGTTCACCAACATGAGCACTACCACCAGGCTTAACATAAGCCAGAAGCCCGGGGCTTGGGACGCAGCGGGGAAAAAATCGATAACCAACTGGGTATCATTAGAATGAAAGACCTGGTCATAAAGAAAACCGAAAGTCATCACGATTATGAAAAACCGTATTATGAAGTTATATGTTTTACGTAATTTTGTTTTCATTAAAATAACGATCGTTTGGCAAAAGAAAGAATAATATTAGGTATCGACCCGGGCACAAATATAATGGGTTATGGGCTCATTCTTCAAAAAGGCAACAAAATAAGCCTCATAGCCATGGGAATACTCAAACTTGGGAAATACGATAACCACGCCCTAAAATTAAAAAAGATTTTTGAACGAACGCTTTCTATGATAGACGAATATAATCCCGACGAGATGGCCCTGGAGGCGCCGTTCTTCGGGAAAAACGTACAGTCGATGCTAAAACTGGGACGCGCCCAGGGGGTTGCCATGGCAGCCGGTCTTTATAAAGACCTGCCGATTTTCGAATATTCACCGAAAAAAATCAAGCAATCCATTACCGGGAACGGCAATGCCTCGAAGGAACAAGTGGCCGCCATGCTCAAGAACCTGGTTCAATTTAGCTCCGCTCCGGAATATCTTGATGCCACCGACGGTTTGGCCGCCGCAGTCTGTCATTTTTTTCAGGGGGACAATACGGAGCAAGGGAAATCTTATAACAGCTGGAAAAGTTTCTTGAAGGACAATCCTGAAAGGGAAGGGAAGCGATAAAACATTGGTATATTATGTCGTATGAGGGTACGAAAACCAAAACCCTTGCAGTATAAGCGAATAATTCAGAATCAAACTTATTTATTGGAAAACGGAACGGATTTACGGTATATTCAGTACATCGTACAAGTGAGATATAAATGCCATGGAGTGGTGTATAGAAAAGGGTTATATGTAAGTGGGGATAGAGTCAAAACATGAAAAAACTGTTTACACAGCTATTAGGATACTGTCGATACTGTCGGTTATGAACACTCAAAGTTTACAAGAAATAGTCCTGCCAATGAAAACTAAAACTCTTAGAATAACTTCTTCATCAAAACCCATACAATTAGCATTAGAAATATACAAGGCTACAGATATTAAATATATGGTTAAAAGAAAACAAAAATATGTAGTGTGCAATTAATTTCTCAACCTGTTGATTTATAAAAATGTTTTGAGGTCAGTAGTTAGTTGCATATTAAATTGACTTGATAAATCTTGTCTGCAACCACCATTCTTCTGATTAAATTATTAAAAATACTCTCTTTGGTCTGTGACCGGTTAATTCGATAACAAAACTCACTTAGATATCT
>JAJRQZ010000039.1 GCA_024279935.1 Bacteroidota bacterium | reverse complement strand
GCCTTTTATCTGTTCTAGTTCGGCAAGGCTAACACCTTCTGCCTTGGCAATGCTTTTCACCAAAGGCGACAAAAAACGGCTTGAGGATTTAAGGTTTACGTGATCCGGCTCCATATTTGAAGCTATTTCCAGCCTTTCGGTTCCTAAGGTCTTCTTTATATGTTTTTTTGGCGTTTCACTTTCAACACTTGGGGCAAAAGAGCTGTCGGCATCCGTTTCAATAATAGCGATGGCATCGCCAACAGCGGCAAGCTCGCCTTCGTCGAACAATATTTTAACCAGGACGCCGTCAACGGGGCTTGGTATTTCCGAATCAACTTTGTCGGTTGCCACCTCAACAACGGCATCATCCTCATTAACATCGTCGCCAACTTCTTTCAGCCATTTATTTATGGTGGCCTCTATAATACCTTCCCCCATTGTCGGGAGAATAAGTTCATGTCTTGCCATTTATATTTATATTTGATAAAGTGCAAAATTACTTTTTATTTTGTATTGAGAAGTGCATTTAATTTTTACTTTTGTTAAACACTTATCGAAACACTAAGCGAAAAAAAAAGATGGACAGCATCAGCAATAGGAATCATGTTTACTCAAGGGTGATCAAGAATGATAACAGGACGTATTTTTTCGATGTCAGATCAACAAAGCGAGGACAACAGTATATAACCATAACTGAAAGCAAGAAAAAGTTCGATCAAAATAACGGTAAAATGTATTATGAAAAACATAAGGTTTTTCTGTTTGACGAAGATTTTGAGGGATTTCAGGAGGCCCTGAGCGATGTTGCCTCCTATGCAGCAGGGAACAACAAGAAGTATTTCAGCAAAAAGCCCAAGGACGAAATCCACCCCGGGAAAGAACCGGCTTCCCTTGGCCTTAGCTTCGAGGACTTGGGCAAGGAATAGCGACGACCGGGGCAATTATCGGAATTCCGAAAAGCCCCGCAGTCAGGAAAATTATTAAAACCCCGGCTTGTGCCAAGCGTATTTCCCACGTTATCAGGCAAACTATCTGTTAATAACTTAAACTTTTAATAAATCGGCATGCAAATGAAAATTGTATTTTTGTAGAAAGTCATTTTCAAAACTATTTTTATGGGAAAAACAATTGCAGTTACTAATCAAAAAGGAGGTGTTGGAAAAACCACCACTGCCATAAATCTGGCTGCAAGTTTGGCGGTGCTCGAGTTTAAAACTTTAATTCTTGACGCCGACCCTCAGGCCAATGCGACATCGGGTATTGGTTTTGATCCAAAAAACATTAAATCAAGTGTTTACGAATGTATTATTGATGGCATGGAACCAGAGAAGGTGATACTGTCAACCGAAACCCCCCACCTCGACATAATGCCGGCGCATATTGATCTGGTAGGTGCTGAGATTGAAATGATAAGCCGCCCGAACAGGGAGAGGATGATGGGCAGGGTTTTGGACAAGATTCGCGACAAATATGACTTTATCATTATCGATTGCTCTCCTTCGCTAGGGCTGATAACAGTAAATGCGCTGACTGCTGCCGACTCAGTGATCATACCCGTTCAGTGCGAGTATTTTGCCCTGGAAGGGCTTGGCAAACTGCTAAACACAATTAAAATAGTGCAGAGCAGGCTGAATACGGAATTGGATATCGAAGGAATATTGCTGACGATGTACGACAGCAGGCTGAGGCTTTCCAAACAGGTAACCGAAGAAGTGAAGACTCATTTCCAACAAATGGTTTTTAACACTATCATAAACCGCAACACCAAATTGGGCGAAGCACCTAGTTTTGGCAACTCGATAATCATGTACGATGCCCAAAGCAGCGGGGCCATAAACTATCTTAACCTAGCCCGAGAGATATTACAGAAAAACGACATGACCCACATTAAAAATTCGGAAAAAACCATAGATATCAAGGATGAGTAGCATAAAAGGAAAGAAAAGAGCGTTGGGAAGAGGCCTGGAGGCCATACTACAAAGTCCCGAAACCGATATTACGGCCGTTGACATCTCGGGCAATTATGTTGCCGGTGCCGTTGCCGAGCTCGAGATCAGCAAAATTGAGGCCAACCCATTCCAGCCCCGTACCGATTTTGACGAGGATATATTAAAAGAACTATCGAATTCGATTAAGGTCCAGGGCGTAATACAACCTGTTACAGTACGGAAACTGGGGTTTGAAAAATATCAGCTCATTGCCGGCGAGCGCAGGTTGCGCGCCTCACAACTAGCAGGCTTAAGTAGGATTCCCGCATATATCCGCGTTGCCAACGACGAACAAATGCTCGAATTGGCACTGGTAGAGAATATTCACCGCAGCGACCTGAACGCCATAGAAGTTGCAATTAGCTATGCCCGTTTAATAGAAGAATGCAAATTGACACAGGAAAAACTTAGCGAGAGGATAGGCAAGAACCGGTCCAGCATCAGCAACTTCCTCCGCCTGTTGAAGCTTCCTCCCGAAGTACAGATTGCTTTAAGGGACGACCTCATAAGCATGGGGCACGCCCGTGCGCTTATTACAGTCAAAGAAGAAGAAACACAGATAAAACTCCTTAAGAAAATTATCGTCGAAGGCTTAAACGTGCGGCAGGTTGAAGAAACAGTAAAAGGTTTAAACCAGGCAGAACAGCCAAAGACGAAATCAGCCAGTAAAAACAGCTTGCCAAAAAAATATAAAAATACCCCGGCCGAATTAAGTTTGAGGTTCAGCAGCAAAGTAAGCCTTAAACGAAACAATAAGGGTAAGGGCAATATCGTTATTGGGTTCAATAACGACGAGGACCTCGACAGGATCCTCAACATATTAAAATAGTTTTTGTCGTGAACAGGTATTTGAAAACATCCGGTTTTTTCCCGGCTTTGTTCATTGTAGTTATTTTTGGCGTCAGCAATGTCCGCGCCCAGCAAAAAAGCGTGAAAGTCGATTCCACGACAAACGAGATACACTCGCCGAAAAAGGCAAGCATGTTAGCCTTGGTTCCGGGATTAGGTCAGATTTACAATAAAAAATACTGGAAGCTCCCTATTGTTTATGCAGGTTTCGGCCTAACGGCCTTTCTCGGCACAACTAACAGAACGGAATACATAAAGTATAATAACGCCTATAAATGCTCGGTCATCGAAGGCGAGGATTGCACAAATGACCTGGCCCAGAAATATACATCCGACGAATTAGGTACGATAAAGGATTATTATAGGAGAAATATGGAATTGTCATTTATAGTCATGGGAGCCTGGTACGTTCTGCAAATCCTTGATGCCTCGGTAGATGCGCATCTGTATTATTGGGAGATAGATGATGATTTAAGCGTTGACATACAGCCTGTTATACAGCCTAACATCCCTCAAAACCTTAATCCGTCGCAACTAAATCCATATACCGGAATTAAAGTAAGGTTTAAATTTTAACTTATGAAAATAGTTATTTCAGGCTATGGCCGAATGGGGCACGAAGTGGAGAAAATCGCACATAAGCGCATGCACGAGGTTATTGCTATCGCAGATAATGCAACTGACTGGGCAGAAAAGGAAAACATAATCAAACCAGCCGATGTCGTTATTGACTTCAGTTTGCCCGAGTCTGCCCTTGATGTGTTCGGGAAATGTTTTAAATGGGGCATCCCGATTGCCACGGGAACCACAGGATGGTATAAGGACATTGATATCGTAAAGGAAAAATGCGGAGACAAGGATGCATGTTTCTTTTATTCCCATAACTTCAGCATGGGAGTGAATATTTTCTTCAAGGCAAATATGTTGATTGCCAAGCTGACCGCAGCCATGGGCAATTATAAGCCATCCATCGCGGAAACCCATCATATACACAAACTGGACGCCCCTAGCGGAACTGCTATCAAAGCGGCGGAAGGCATAATCCGCGAATACGACAGCATCACCGACTGGAAAAACAATGGTGATATCGATGCAGGCCTATTAGCGATAACATCGAAACGGGAGGGGGAGGTTATTGGTGAGCACATTGTTAATTACTCCTCTGAAACTGATGAGATAAACATCTCGCACCGAGCAAAAAACAGAAGCGGTTTTGCACTGGGAGCAGTTATGGCCGCCGAATTCATAAAAGGCAAAACCGGTTTCTTTACTATGGACAGCCTTTTTGAGGAATTGATGAAAAAATAAGCCGACAAAATAATACCTTATTGACATCAAGGCATTTACAGTAAATGCCAAAACCGCTTACCGGTATGTTCCGGCCACAAAAGAATTAAAAAGTATCAAAGTCTATAACTCAGCCCAACCAATGCAACTCCCCAATAAGGATTAATATAAGTTCTGTCGTTCGGAACTATCTGAAACTCCACGCCCGGGTTAAGCTCCGAATAAACATTCATGTGTTTCCAAAAAGAGTTCCCGTTCGAGATACGGAAATTTATTCCAAGCGGAATATATGCCCTGACAAAATGAGCAGCATTCAGCATATTGGTTTTCGTACTTGAGGAACTATAATCATAATCATTATTATCAGAGTATTTCCCATAATAATAGTAATAATCCCCTGAGGGAGGATTTCCTTCGTCATAATAAACAAGTTCGGTGGTCTCCAAATTATCGTAGCGCAAAAAATAGCGCATGCTTATACCGTATTCGGCTCCAATACCAGCATACAAGTATAAACGTTTAGAAGGATCGGTCTTGAACAAATAAGCGATGTTTATATTGAACTCGTAGAAATTCTCACTATAATAATGATAGGAACCAAAGGCGGAATCGGCATAAATCGGCGGGTTGCCATTGGATGACACAAAAGTATCGGCCGCAATAAAATCAGTATTGTAGAAATTAAAACTGCGCCGCGAGCCGAAATTGAACCCAATGCCCAAGCGCAATTCGCGATTGTTGCGGTAGGCATTTTTTTTCTTGCTGAAAGGTGTAAGGCCCAAATTGAATTTAAAGCCTAAATTACCACCAAAATCAGTAAAATACGAGTTGCTCCCAAAGCCATCCGGGTCGATTAGGACGCCAGGGTCCTCAACGGTTTTCTTCAAACCATAATAATCGTTTATGGTCGTAGGCGCATATACTGCGGCAAAACCCGAGCTAGTGCTTATCGAGCTGACTTTCATTAGATGATCTCCTGAGTTTTCCTCTTGTGCTTTAACGTTAAAGGAAAACACTATCGCAAAGGCAAGAATTACTGTTTTTTTCATGCTAATTATATTTAAATTCAACAAACGTTTTTTTTAGCAAAATATTTTCGCGTTTTACCATTTTTTCTTTTTTCTTCTTTTAGCCTGTGATTTTTTGCCAGCCTTTTTCCCGATCGGGGAAATAGTATTTACCAAACCCGACTGTATCGACTTCCATAATAAATTCCCCATGCCTTTATATGCCACCCTTTCAAATTCGATCCTGGCGACTTTTGTTTTCCCTTTTCTTGAAGGGTTAGATTTCGGGACGACGGCATTTGCCAACCACGACAGGGCCTTGTCTTTTTCTTCAACATCGACCTTGGCAACTTCCGCTTCAAGATTGTCGTAAAGCATAGTCATACTACCGATCGAGCGCCTGGGGCTCGCGGCTACGGCAAACCTAATACTTTTGAGGTTTCCTTTTCTTATCTTGATTCCACTGGCCGGATAAAGGGCATTATTGAATTTCCTTAATGGCGCAGGGCCAAGGTTCCCGCTAAAATAAAAAGTATCGACGGCACTCCTGATGGGCATGGATATATCAACATTCATCCGCGCAGCATTCATTAACATACCTTTTATGGACACTTTCAGGCTCTTACCTGCTTTAATGCTATCGTCAATGGATGTTACGCCCGTGATCCGGGCACTTAGATCAGTAATATCAACAAGCATGGGAATCTTTGATCTGAGCGGTAGCTCAGTATATCCGAAACTGCTTTTTTCAATAATTATATTGCCTATATTTAAATCCTGCTCCATCTTTTTCAACGATTGCTGCGGGAACAAAGGCCTTTTGCCGTAATCCCAGGGTTTGGACTTATCCTTAAACAACTTTAAGTTCAAACCAGTTAAAACAACACTGTCGATATCGATGACATCTTTCCTGAACAAATCCCCTGCTTTTATCCCAACGATCGCAAGCTGTTTTATATCAAGGTCGAACACCTCCCGGGTATATTTAAAGGATGCCGCCAACAATTCTTTCTTCCGCACAGGCTTCATCCTGAAATCATTAAGTTTTAGCGTGCTGTCGGAAAAAACATAATTCAATTTGCCGAAATAAACGAAATAATTATTGTCGGGCAAATCAAAGCGCTGGCGTTTCATCTTAAGCCTTAAATCATCGGTCTTACACCCGAACAAGCCTTGTTTCCCTTCAACCTCCTCAATCTTAAAGCCATTCAGCTCAAGCTTGTCGCCCGAGTATTTAAAAACCGTATCATTATTATCCAGGTCATAAACTTTGATCGCAAAACCGGCAATCTCAATTTTATTTAAGCGCAAGCTCTGCAAAAAAGGAACTCTTAGGGAATCCAGGTCAAAGACCTTGCTATCTTGACCAAGGATTTTCTGGCGCTTGAAGCTTTTTGTCTTGTTGATAATTATCTTTAAGCCTTTTACAAGAATCTTCCTGAGATCCATTTCCTTGCGAACAACAATCCTATAAATGTTGAAACCCCTTAACCTGACATCCTTAACATAATAACCCAACAAAGAAGCCCTGTTGTATGTTCCTGACTTCAAGCTACTTAATTCGGAACTATCAGGAACGACGCTGATTCCTTTTATGATAAGCGTGCTTGAAAAAACATTTACTTTAATCTTGTCAACCTTGATGAGGACTTTCCCCTTATTGTTGATTTCTTCAAGTTTATAGGCAAGCTTGGTGGTCGCAACCGAGCTTAACATGAAATTCAAGCTCAAACCCACCACCACAAGAACTACGAGGACGACTGATAATATGATTAATATGCGTTTGCGGAACTTCGTCATAACGTTTTTATCGTTTTGAATATGGTCCGTGCCGCATTTGAAACGATATTTTTCAAGTTATAACAATCTTTATTATGAGCATTAACTTTCATATATATCACGAATTGCGGCATGAACTATATTTTTTGTTAGCAACTGGCCTTATTTGTTTTCTTTCATTTTTATAGGATTTCGTCTTGTATCAAAAACATCTGAAATCTCAATCCGGTTTTTTTCTTTATTAACCCAATAAATTATTTTGTAGTTTTTGACTGTTAAATAGCGGAATTCTTGAATCCTGTTTTTCGATAGTTCCTCTTTTTGTCCAATAGCCGGATGCGTCTTTAGAATCGTAGTTTTCTTTTCAATTGCGAGAATCAGGGTTGTTGCAACAATAGTACTTATATTTTCTTTATTGTGAGAAAATATTTTTTTTAGTTCATTTTTTGAATAATCAGTCCAATAGATCTTTAATTCCATTTCTCAATCTCAGATAATAATATAGTGGATTCTGTTAGACAATCTTTTTCTGAGTCCTCTATGGACAGATTAATTCGTTTATTAAACTCCTCTAAGGTCATTGGGCCTAGGTTCTTAGCAGAAATTTTCTTTTTCTCCATTCTTAATAATTTTTCAAAAAGCGAAATTATTTCCTCATTCTGTAATTTGAGAAATTCTTGAACAAATGATATTTTTCTAGTCTGTAAATCCATTGATATATGATTTTATTCAAAAGTACAATTTTTATTTGATTTTTTATTTATTTTTTTCAGGCTTCCAACTAACGTCAAATCTAGGTACTGGTATTCAGCACATTATCAAATCCGACATCTTGTGGTTTGAGGTCAAATTTAGCAATATTTTTCCTTATTCGGGATACTAACTTGAGTTTTCTTTTTTGGTCAAGGAATAAATATTCGGTTGGTGGCTGATATTGCTCACCTTTTGCGAGCATATTCCATATTATTACTGCCAGT
>JAJRQZ010000038.1 GCA_024279935.1 Bacteroidota bacterium | reverse complement strand
GCCGAAAGGCTAAACGGGAAAATACAAGAACTGAAAACAGCAGGTAGGGGCTATAGGACTTTTGAGAAATTCAGAAGTGCAATTCTTTTTTTTCATGGCGGTTTGAGCCTTTACCCATTAAAATAACAGTAGAACCATTTTTGTTTTAACTGAATGTTATTGTTTTTCTGACTAATTTCTTCCAAGGTAAGAGGAAATAGTTTATACTTGATGTTCCTGCCCGTAAGTGTTTCTGTAATATGTGAGGATAATTCGAGGCTAGAAGAAGCTGTTACAATAATTTTATATTCAGGTAGTTCGTCATAGATTAGCTTTAGTGTTTTTCCTATTTCAGGAATAGTTTGTGCTTCGTCAAGCGCAACGATTTTATATTTTCCAAACAAGAATTTTATATTATTCAAATTCTTTTCTTGAAGCATGTCAAAAATCTCGTTCCGCTCGCAATTATATATTGTTGCATCATCTCTTTTACCTAATAATTGATTAAGTAGTGTTGTTTTACCAACCTGACGGGCTCAATAAACAATCAATATTTCACGACTTTATAACCATTCATTTATCGAAAACTCTATTTTTCTCTTATACATTTCAACAATTTTTACTATAAATATACAATATTATACCTAATACTGTAACAATAACAGCAAGTTTAAGCCTAATTATGCAATAAAAACAGCAAATTTAGGCTTATAAATATACTTTGTGAATAAATAGTAAATTGAAATTACACCTTTCTGTTCAAATATTTAGAGTAATCCTTGGCGGGTATTTTATAATCCTGTTTAAAAAGAGGGGAAGTAATAAGATAATCGGCGGAACACCTGTTCGAAGCCGTGGGGATGTTATATAAAACGGCAATTCGTAAAAGAGCCTTCACGTCAACATCGTGGGGTTGTGGCTCCATGGGATCCCAAAAGAAAACGAAAACGTCAATTTTTTCTTCGGCTATCATGGCTCCCAGCTGCTGGTCGCCTCCCAATGGCCCCGATTTCAAGCGTATTATTTCCAATGCATCATAACCAGGGCTTTTTGTTTCCGATACCGGCTTAAGTAATGTTTCCTCAATAAGTTTCCCGGTTGTCCCGGTACAAATAAGCCGGTGAGGAGTCAACAAGTCCCTGTTCCAGTCCACCCACTCTATCATATCCCTTTTCATGGTGTCGTGGGCCACCAGGGCAATGTTTTTTCTTTTAATCATAATATTTTTTGGCAAAGTTATTTTTTTCGCAAAAAGCGGGATCACGGGCAATGTTAAATTAATATTATTTCAAGCAATTGTTTATCAGAAAAAATGATTTGACCTGTAAGGCTCATGAAAAAAAGCCCTCAAAAAAAAATCTGAGGGCTTTTTATTAATTGAACTCTATTTATTCAACGATCATTTTCTTGGTAATCTTCGAGTCCCCGGCTTTTACCGTATAAAAATAAACTCCCTGTTTAAGGTTGTTGGCATCGATGCGAAGAGTATGCGACCCGCTGGTTTTATATCCAAAATCCTTGGAATAAACCAACTGGCCCGTAACACTTATTATATCCATGGAAACATAGGAATCATTGTTAAGATTAATGCTAACAAAGCTTTCATCCCCAAAAGGGTTTGGGTAGTTCTGCGAAACCTTTACAACATTTTGTTTATCAATATTTTCGTTGATTCCAATAATTGAGAATTGTGATTCCGTAAAATAAAAATCCTGAATATATTTCAGGCGCACGGCAGCAATAGGATCGGTAGGATCCATGTTTTCGTAAACAAATGGGATGTTATACCCGTTTTCGTCAGTAAAGCAAAACTTGGCGGCATTGCCGAAATATGACTGCCACATACCTTCAGAGAAAAGAGTGACGTTTGTTGGTCCGTCGCCTCCTGTCGCATTTTCTGTCTTTGTATAATTTGAGGGATTAAACCCCCTTACCCATATATTTGGTTTATCATTATCGGTGGCATCCTCGATGTCGGTGTCGAGCCATGATATGAAAATACGGTTTCCTTCCCAATTGGTGGTAATCCTGATACGGTTGTCTTCGGAAATATCCCCGAAGGTACCGCGGAAAGTTGCCACCCTGCCCATTTCTTCAGCATACCAGGTGGTGCCGCCATCTGTTGTAAATATATCGACGGCAGCAAGATAACCCTTGGCAGTGATTATCGATTGCGGATCGGAGCCTGTTGGTCCGATCATTACGGCAATATGAAGGTTTCCGTTTGCGTCAACGGCAATATCGTGATCGAAGGCAGTTGTATAAGAAATTTCTTCCCTTGTTGGAACAGGGGGCTCGAACAAATCAGCAATCAACTGGTCGGTGAGGTGGTGATAAACAATTCCGCCAATACCGTTAGGGCCGTCTAGCTGAATGAATATAGGGTCTTCCCAGGATTCCCCGCCATCGGTTGTTTTCCAGATTATAGGATAAGTATTTGAATATCCGCTTTGCTGCTCGGCATTTCCGTCATTGCCCAAAACGGAGATATATCCTGTCATCCCGTCAGGTGAAAATGCGATTTTTTCATCAAAAGGATATGCGGAAACGTCCATTGGTGCATCAATATCGGTAAATGTATATACCAAATCCTCTTCAGTGTCGACCCAATATCCTTTAGCGATAACAAGTATGTCGCCATAAACGCCATCAACCAGGTCATAATCAGGTTCAACATTTATCGAAAGCCCTTGGGGCGTCATGAAATAAGCCGAAGGCACACCAACACGATAAGGCAGATCGGTATATAAGTTCTTGGTATGAACCGATGAGTCGCCAAAGCTGGCAACCCCTGTTGTATAACTTCCCCATATATCGTTATTTCCCCAAAGAATAGGGGCAAAATAAGACAGGTAAGCATCGGCGGGGTCCGTATAGTTAAGGCTGGGGTCGAAAATCCCGGCATTGGGATAACGTGCGGCATCCTTATAATAAGTGCCGCCGTCATTTTCGGTAGCAATATAAAACTCTATCATCGTTGTCCACGTCAATCCTCCGTCGAAGGAGACATCATATCCAAGGTCGCCGGAATATCCTCCCGGGTCGTCGTCGCCGCCCATACGGTGAATAACGGCAATGGTGTTGATGTCCTGGTTAAGGGGGATAAGTGATTCCTGGCCACCGGCGTAGCCCCAGCCGTAAGCGTTTGCCACGCTTCCAAGGTTTATGATGTTAACAATATCCACATCCCTGTCGGAAGGTGGTAGGATTCGTTCGGTCTTGATGTCCGATTTCGTAAGCAGCGGAGCCTGTACGGGTTCGATCCCCTGCTCCGGATTATCGATTTTTTTCATGGTCCTCGTATCAATCTTAAATCGATAAGCCTGTTGCGAGACCACTATTCCGCCGAAAATTACAGCAAAAAATAAAAGTAAGGTTTTCTTCATAATAATTAGATATTAGTTAAATATTGTATTCTTCCTGACAAATATACTATTATTCAAAGTAATATTTGTTTAAAATAATCGATTTTTGCTAAATTAGCCAGCATAAATCAAAAAATCGCTTTATATGAAAGTGTATATTTTATTGTTTCTGATTATTTTTCCAGGTGTTTTTTCGTATTCCCAAAACGAGCTTGCACGAGCAAGAACAGATAAAGAATGGGGATATATCGACAAAAGCGGTAGTTGGGTTATAAACCCGCAATTCGAGCATGCCAATGATTTTACCGAGGGCCTGGCAGCCATAAGAAGTAACGGTCAATGGGGTTTTGTGGATCGAAACGGAAGATTTGTCATAAACCCGCAATTCAATAATGTCGAAAACTTTAGCGGTGGTATTGCAGCGGTCAAGCTGGGCAAAGAGTGGGGTTTTGTTGACGAAAACGGCAAGTGTGTTATTAATCCTCAATTTGAGGCTGTTGAAGACTTTAAGGAAAATTTGGCTGCAGTGAAAAAATCGGGCAATTGGGGCTTTGTTGATAAAGAAGGAAAATATGTGATAAACCCCCAGTTCGACAAAGTAAGCTCTTTTAACGAAGGTGTGGCTTCGGCATATAAAGCCAAACAATGGGGCTATATCAACAAATCAGGAATGTGGATTATCAGCCCTCAGTTCGAAAAAGCCGGAGAGTTCAACAATGGCCTGGCCATCGTAAGGCAGGGCGGCGAATGGGGAATAATCGACAAAAAAGGAATTTATGTCGTAAACCCGCAATTTGCAAACATGAAAGATATTACCGAAGGGCTTGCCGCAATGAAAAAAGGCAAAGAATGGGGGTTCTGTAATAAAGATGGGGTATATATCATTAATCCTCAGTTTGTTAACGTAAAGAGTTTTAAAGAGGGCCTCGCTGCTGCCAGAATCGGAAAGGAATGGGGCTGGATCGACAAAAAAGGTGTTTGGGTAATAAATCCTCAATTTGTCAATGTTTTAGACATGAGCGAAGGTCTTGCCGCTGCAAGAAGCGGAAAAGAATGGGGCTTTGTCGATAAGCACGGGAAATGGGTAATCAACCCCCAATATGAAAAGGTTCGCTATTTTACCGATGGCCTGGCCATGGTAAAGAAAAATGGCGAATGGGGCTGGATCGACAAAAACGGATCGTACATCATAAACCCGCAATTTGCCAATGCCTTTCCGTTTTCGGATTAATATTTAAGCGTTTACTCACATCGAATTGTAAATAACTCTGTTTTAATAACTGGTTGCTGCAATAGTTTTTTAGTACTTTTGGCTTTGTTGCAAAAGAATAAATTTTTCGATAGATGCTAAAATATCTGATTTCCACAATTTTGTTTTTTAACGCTTTTCTGCTTAGTGCCCAGACCTTTACCGATATACAGGCCGGTCTAACAGGGCTTAGTGAGAGTGCGAGCAACTGGATTGACTACGATCAGGACGGCGACTTGGACATACTTGTTTGCGGCGAGTTTTATAAACCTGCCCATGGTATAAAAACAAAACTATATAGAAACATGCGCAACGATAGGTTTACCGAAGTATATACGCCTCTGGCAAATGTATATCGCGGTGATTTTGATTGGGCCGATTATAACCTCGACGGCATTCCCGATATTTTTATTATCGGCGAAATTAGCTCGGGGAAAAGTATCGCTTACCTCTATATAGGAAACAGGACAACGAGTTTCGTCAGGATTCCTGTCAATATTAAAGGTGTTAAGGACGGGTCCGTCGAATGGGGCGATTTCGACGGCGACGGCGACCAGGATTTACTGATTGTTGGTCAGCAAGACGGCAATTCGGTCAGCAAAATATATCGTAACGACAGGAATAATAAATTTACCGACATCGGCGCCCGGCTTCCGGGCGCGGCCTTTGGTGTTGGCAGATGGTGTGATTTCGACCTGGACGGCGACCTGGACGTTATTGTAAGCGGCACTCAAAACTCTGGCATGGTAATTACCGCGCTTTTTAGAAATGACAACAATAAGTTTACAAACTTGCCACTGGGTTTCAGCAATCTCCGCCTAAGCGATATTGCCTGGGGCGACTACGACAACGACGGCGACCAGGACTTTGCCATGAACGGCGAAACGCAAAACGGCAAATTCGTCACAAAGATTTATAACAACAATTTGAACCTCTCTTTCGCTCCTGCCTTCCCCGACTTTGTGAACGTGCGTTCCGGCTCGGTTGACTGGGGCGATATGGACCATGACGGCGACCTTGATTTGTTGGTAACGGGCGAATTTGCAAACGGTGCGGTCTCTAAGGTTTATCGTAACGAAAGAAACGAAACATTTACCGACATCAATGCCCAGCTAATTGGTTTATATATGAGCGACGGCCATTGGGGCGATTATGATAACGACGGCGATATGGATATCGTAATCTCGGGCATGTCAAATGATTATGAGTTTGTCTCCAGGGTCTATCGCAACGACCCAATTCGTACGGATACGGTTAAGAAGCGCAAAACCGATATTTGGAACAATACCGTTGTTGTTCCCGAAAGGCCGAAACCTGTTTACTTTTATGTTTACTCCTCCTGTTATTGCGATCTTGACAAAGATGGAATTAAGGAGTATAATGCTTTTATCAGCCTTGTTAAACGCCCCAAGGTGCAATACGAGATGGAGAACAAATTCAACAGCGTCATTCGCAGGGACTATCCCAACTGGGAAGAATTTGATCAGGGCAATATTATCCAATCGGGTTTTTCGACCTATCAAAAAGCGGTAAACTCGCGCTTTATAGCAATCGATGAATATAAATCAAAGAACTTTAAAGTTCATGACGTTAAATGGTAGAATAGTGGTTTCTTCCGCCTCTATAATGGTAAGGAAACAATTTATACTTAAGGCCGAAGCCTAAAAACCTATCTGGAAGCGCATTTGATATATATTGGCAATGCCAAGCTCAAAAATATCCGAATGTATATAATTAAAGGCAACTTTGGTTATTGGGTTTAGATACCAATTTATGCCCAGGGTAAGGTTGTTCATTTTACCGCCTTGCATATCGCCATCATTTAAGTTCATGATGGAATACCTGACGGCAACTTCCCATGCCCCGATACCGCTATCGTCACCAAAATTCTTTTTGGGTTTTACCTTGTCGAAAGCCACTTTCTTTTTGCTGTAGTTTTTATGCTCGCCTGTAACAAACCAGCTTAATGTTCCATAAAAAGAAAACAAACCGTATTTGTCCTTTTCCAAGATTGAATTCGGGCCGGTGTTTACATCGGCATAAGTATATTCGCCCTGAAAGGAGAAACTATTAAAAATAGCCACTAACCCGCCGTTGTATTCAATCAGGCTTTTGGATTCGTCCATTTCGACATTAAGGTATTTTGGTGCAAGGTGCGATTCCGGGCGGGTCGAATACGAAGCTTTTCTGTTGTCGTGGTTTTCGTATGTAAATCCCGCATCAAGATGAATAACCTTAAAATTGTTTTTTTCGTCAATGTAATAAGGTATCCCTACAACCCTGAAAGCCAAATTATATTCCTTGCCAATATATTTGGCATTATTTCCCGAAGGATAAAAGTATCCCGTATATAAAGACAACCTCCTGTCGAAAAACTGATTGTTGACCATGACGCCCAGATTCCTGTCGTTATCAAACTGGTTCGTGAGCGACCGCTCCATCATAGTTATATACTTTGAGCTTGTTATCATCTGGAAGCTGCGCGGCTCCTTGAAGTTTCCAAGCGTAATATTCCCGATATAGGGGATTTTTGTCAAGCTGATATAAGCATCCTTAATTACGACGCGGTTACCGGCAAAGTCAACCTGGAACTTATATTTGATGGTTTTGTAAACAGTACCGGAAGTATAAAGGCGTGCCCGGCGGAATTCAGCACCTGGATTTGCATCGAAATGATTGTCGAGCGAATCATCCTGTCTCATCATCATAATGTCGTACTGTATGCGACCACCTATTTTAACTGAGAAATCCTTCGATTTCCCTGAAAATTTAAGTCCATTGTGCCAATATGGCTTCAGCTCTGTTTTTTGGGAATATAAATTCAAGGCCAGAAATGAGAAAAATGAAATAGCAATAATACGATTCATGCAGGATAAATATGCTTTCGGCTTCACGATATTAAAAATTGTTGATATTAGTAAGATCGAGCGCAAAAATAAGTCAAGCAAAGGTGCAATATTAATTAATTGTTAAAGTTAATGGAATATTAATCATTAATTAACCTTAACTTAACATAGCATGGGTTGTGGTCGGAATTCTCAAAATCAAGATCTATATTTTTCACCATAATCAACTCTATATTAGGCGATACAACAAAATAATCAATTACCGTCGTCGGATTTTCCCCTTTAACGAAGGCTTTGTAGTTTTGCCTGTTGGTAGGCACCTTGTTGTCGAAAGCCCAGGTCCAGGCGGCGGGCATGGTGTTTTTGTTCATCTTAACAACCGACCTGAAGCTTTTGTGCCCGTTAAATCCGTTTTCGGGATTAAAACCTGGGGGGTTTGCGTTCCAATCGCCTCCGGCAATAACATAATTGCCTTTTTTATACTCTTGCAGCATTTTGTCCTTAATAATCCGGAGCTCCTTGGTTCTTAACAGGCTATCGGTAACATAAGCTGAATTATGCGTGTTTAAGAGCACCAAATCCTTACCGTTTGCTAGAGGGAAGCGCGTAATTATAAAACATCTGTCGAGCAGAAATAATTTGTCGGGCCATGACGCAATCAAAGGATATGCATATCTTGTGGCTTCGGCAATCGGGTATTCCGAAAAGGTGAGCATTCCTCCCTTGACATAACCTAGCGGGCTATACCAGGGAACGGGCACAAACTGACAATGGTAGTTTTTGGCAAATACCCCATAATCATCTTTCATTAAATCCAATATCTCTTCAACTTCGTTGAAATGATGGCTTCTCCTGGCGTTTTTGTCAATTTCCTGCAAAACAAAGAAGTCAACGCTGTCCTGCCGGCCAAGAAAAGACTTTATGCCGTCAAGGTATTTTCTTCCCATTGTTTTGCTTGGCCTGACTTTATGCCCATTATCATAAAAGAAATCCATCTCGGCCCCAAGCCCGGCATAACCTATATTCCACGAAAGCAAACCAAAGGTATCCTTTTCAAGTTTTATTGCTTTATTGTTATCCCCATGAACATCGAGTGGTTCTATATTGTCAGGACGATAATCGAAAATAGTAATATAGACTATGAAACCTATGAATATCAGAACTAAAATTCCGATTAATTTAAGAAAGTAAAAGAACCATTTTTTCATATAAAATTAATTTTTAATGCCTTTTTAATCGGGCAGCAATTTAATAAAATATTTCCGATGTCTTTTTTTTAATATTTTTGATTTTTAAAAAACAATTGTTTATGCCTATATTAGGGAGCATCTTAAAAAGGGCTTATGCCTTGCGCAACATGCCGTTCGAGATAAAGTCGAACTCTATTTCGCACAAAAAGGCCCAAACAAAACAACTGGAAAAGCTTATCAGAAAATCTCAGTTTACCGCATTTGGTGAGCATTATGCTTTCTCGAAACTGCTGGAAAGCGATAATATTATAGAGGATTTCAAAAAAAACGTTCCCATCCATGATTATAAATCAATATATAAGCGATGGTGGTATAGGGCCCTCAACGGGGAGGCCTATGTGTCGTGGCCAGGTAAAGTAAAATATTTTGCCTTGAGCTCGGGAACTTCGGAAGCCTCCAGCAAATACATACCCGTTACCGCAGATATGCTGCGGAGCATAAAAAAGACCAGCATCCGTCAATTGGTATCAGCCGTAAAATTCGATTTCCCGGAGAGTTTTTATGAGAAAGGAATGCTCATGATTGGTGGCAGCACCCACCTGCAGTTTAACGGAACCTATTACGAAGGCGACCTTTCGGGGATAACGGCAGGCAATATCCCGTTTTGGTTCCAGCATTTTTATAAGCCGGGGAGGAAGATATCGAAAGCCACCGACTGGGCTACCAAGCTTGATGAGATGGTGAAAAAAGCCCCTAGCTGGGATATAGGCGTCATTGTAGGTGTGCCGGCATGGGTCCAGATTCTTATCGAAAAAATTATTGAGGAGCACAATCTCGGCAACATTCACGATATTTGGCCTAACCTCAGGGTTTATGTGCATAGTGGCGTTTCCTTTAAACCTTATGTGAAACGTTTCGAGAAGCTTTTTGGCAAGCCCGTGATGTTCCAGGAATCTTATCTTGCCTCGGAAGGTTATATCGCCTATCAGAACAATCCTGAATCGAAGGGCATGCAACTGGTAACCGACAACGGACTCTTCTTTGAGTTTGTGCCTTTTAACGATGAGAATTTCGATTATCGGGGCAATTTATCAAAAAAGGCCGGTACCTTTACCGTAGATACCGTCGAAGAGGATGTTGAATATGCGCTTTTGTTATCGTCGAACGCCGGTGCGTGGCGATATTTGATAGGCGATACTATAAAATTTATCGACAAGCAAAAATGTGAAATAGTGATTACGGGCAGGACAAAGTTTTTCCTCAGCGTTTGTGGCGAACATCTGTCGCAGGAAAATATGAACAGGGCCATCGAGTTGCTGCAGGAAGATTTAAATATTGAAATCAACGAGTTTACCATACATGCTTTTAAGCATAGCAGTCTTTTTGCCCATAGATGGTATTTGGGCACGCGCGAAAAAATAGACAATGAAAATGCTGCCGAACTAATTGACAACCACCTGAAAAACTTAAACGACGATTATAGGGTCGAGCGGATGGAAGCCATTAAGGATGTTGAAGTTGTGGTAATACCAGAAATTGCTTTTTACGAATATATGAAGGAAAAAGGTAAGGAAGGCAGCGCAAATAAATTCCCCCGGGTACTTAAAAACGGACGTATTGATGAGTGGGAAGGTTTTTTAAGGGCACATAATTATATCTAAACACTAATTATAATCGTATGGTTTACCCTCAATTAACCGAAGAGCAGGCAGCAGATAAGCTTATTGCAACCTAAATGCTAACCCCTTGTAGTGTTGCTGCCGGCCCCATCGACGGTTATATCAAGTACATCGACTGCCGGGGAAAATATCCGTTAGCCGGAAAGCTTGGAGGTCATGTTTTTACAGGAAAGGTAGTGGTGCGGCCCTAAACCAGAATCATGCTCAGGTATATAGCCGCAGCAATAGTCAACGCGATAATTATCCACGTGATTTTTTTTGGCAGCTGATCCCTTTCCGGATCATAATCGAAATCCGTTCTTTCCATCTCCTTTTTTCTTAAGGTAGCTTGTCCAGCCTCTCACCATTTTTAAATGCAACCACAAAAGCATCGCCAACACCATTGTTCATTCTTAATTGGTTGCGTTTTTGCCTTGCTCCCTCGTATGTAGAAAAGGAGCCTGTTGTATAAATATAATATCCGTTATGGGAATTTTGCTTTATCATGTCCACGGGGATATTATACATATTGCCAATCTTTTGCAACGACATTGTTTTTCCGTATTTGGCCAATATCTGAACCCTGTACTCAAAATCGGGGACAGGGGTTTTTTCAACGACAATTATTTCCGGCTCCTCTGTTTTTGTTGTTTTTTCAACAATTGCTTCAGGTTCCTTAACAACCTTCGGGCTAATTATCAACACATCCGGCTTGGCTTCGGGAGGCCGGATAGGTTGTTCTGTACTATAATCGTATTCAACGGTCTCAACATTGCCCGGTTTTGTTTTGGCTGTCTTTTGTTTTTTCTCGGAAGGTTCGTTAGTGCGTCCGTGTTTTTTAGAAAAGGCAAACTTATAGGCTAAGCCCACGGCTGTATAATTATAAACATCAAACTTGAAACCGCTCACATGTCCATCAAGCATATCCGAGTTCATTATTCTGTTGGCCGTTTCCAAATTTATGCTCAGGCGGTCGTTAATTCTAAAATCAATGCCCAAGCCTCCGTGCAAAACCCCTTCCAGGGTCCGGCCGCCGAAACTCTTTCCCGCTCCCCCGCCAACTGTTTGAATGAGCTTGTTGCTTCCCGGCTGATAAACATAGGTGTTGTAATTCAACAAACCAAGGCCAAAAATAACATAGGTGTTTACAAGCCTGTCGCGCCTATATGGCGAAAACAAATTGTTGACGTTTATTGTAGTATTTAAATTGAACTCCAAATAATCGTTGTCGAAATACTTGCCCCAGGCCCTGCGCGTCCCTGCAAGCTTCCCATAGGCAAATTGCCCCCTAACCCCAAAAACAGGGCTTATCTGTCTGTTGCCCAGCACACTAATCCCTGTTCTCCATTCATTTTCATTATTTATAACAGGCCACCACCGGTATTGTTTTACATCGCCAAAAAACAAACTTGTTCCGGTATTAAACTGGGCTTGCCAATAAGGCACAAAACCGCTGTTGGGTGAAAAGCTCTGTGAATAGGTAACTGTAAAGCAGGTGAATGCCATTATTACGGCAATAAGTGTTTTAACAGATGTTTTTGAGTTTAAATGCATAATCTATTGTTTTAAAAGCCAAGCCTAACGCCAGTTGAACGACAGCCCTAAAATACGCATTAATAAACCGGAATTAATTACGGAATTAATTAATATTCCCCAACCAATTGTTAATATCCTCCAGCTGCAAAGCCGCTATTTGCAATTTGTTTTTCTTCCGGTAAACATTAAGTCTCTGATGAATTGCCGTAGGCTTTGATTCCTTTAAGGATGCGAGGCTTTCATAGCCTGCGTTAATGATATGTTGTGCCCATTCGCTGCTTACGCCGATTACCATCAGATCATTGGCATCAAACTCTTTCTTTTTCGCCTCGGGCCGCATTTGCGGGAACAATAAAACTTCCTGTATCGACGGTTGGTCGGTCATTATCATCACCAAGCGGTCTATTCCAATGCCCATGCCCGATGTTGGAGGCATCCCGTATTCGATGGCCCGCAAAAAATCATGGTCGATAAACATGGCTTCGTCATCACCTTTTTCGGCCAGGCGTGCTTGCTCCTCAAACCTCAATCGCTGGTCGATAGGATCGTTAAGCTCGGTATAAGCATTGGCAAGTTCTTTTCCGTTAACCATCAACTCGAACCTTTCCGTAAGCTCGGGGTTCTCGCGATGACGTTTACAAAGCGGGGACATCTCGACGGGATAATCGGTTATAAAAGTTGGCTGTATGAAGTTGGGCTCGCATTTCTCGCCGAAAATCTCATCTATCAGTTTTCCTTTCCCCATTGACTCATCGGTTTGGATACCGAGTTTTTCGCAAGTGTCACGAAGTTCTTTTTCGTTCATCTTTCCGACATCAATACCTGTAAACTCTTCGATGGCGCCAATAATCGACAAGCGGCGGAAAGGCACTTTAAAATCGATAATGTTTTCGCCAACTTGAACTTTAGTGGTACCCTGCAGGTCAAGGGCAATTTTTTCTATCATCTGCTCCGTAGTCTCCATCATCCAGAAATAGTCTTTATAGGCTACATACATTTCCATCTGCGTAAACTCAGGATTGTGGAACCTGTCCATTCCTTCGTTTCTGAAATCCTTGGCAAACTCATAAACACCTTCAAAACCCCCGACGATAAGCCTTTTTAAATAAAGCTCGTTGGCAATGCGCAAGTACAATGGCATGTCGAGGGCGTTGTGATGAGTGATGAAAGGACGTGCTGCGGCACCGCCCGGAATTGCCTGTAAGATGGGTGTTTCCACCTCAAGGTATTCTTTCGCGTTTAAAAAATCGCGCATTGACCTGATAATCTTGGCGCGCTTGACAAATGTGTCTTTTACATTATCGTTTACTATTAAATCAACATAGCGCTGGCGATAACGCTGGTCGGGATCGGAAAAGGCATCGTAGGTAATGCCGTCTTTTTCCTTTACGACCGGCAACGGCCTGAGGGATTTGGAGAGGATGGTATATTCGGTAACATGTATGGTAAGCTCGCCCATTTTTGTCACGAAAGCATATCCTTTAACACCAATAAAATCACCAATATCCAACAAACGCTTAAAGACTATATTATACATTGTTTTATCCTCGCCCGTACAAATTTCGTCGCGTTTGAAATATAATTGCATCCTCCCCGTCGAGTCCATTATTTCAGCAAAGGATGCCGCACCCATAATCCTGCGGCTCATTATTCTTCCGGCCATACTTACCTCCTGGAACAATGTATTATCGGAAGGAAATTTATCGTGTACCTCTTTTGCCGTGGCACTTACCTTATATTCGGCTTGGGGATAGGGGTTTATGCCCAATTTTTTTAATTCTTCAAGGGCGTTACGCCTTACTATTTCTTGTTCACTGAGGTGCATATCGCAATAATTTTCTGCAAAAATATAAAATCAATCGTATAACATACAAAAAAGACCGTATCAGCTGTGGCGAGGAGGTATCCCAGAGATAAAAAACCATTTCTGTTTTGCAGGAATGGTTTTGATACTTGCGCTGGTAATGTGTTTTTCCAGAAAGATCAAGACCGGTGCAAAAGACAACGTTTTGTTCAAATTCGAGGCGGCAGTATTTTTAAACCCGCAGCAGATTGTTGTCTGTGAGGACTTTAAAGATACGACGAAGAAGAAGGTGAATAAAAGATTGTCTTAATTCATTAAAAAAACTTGGTGTTGCAACGGTCTTAGATTGACTGGTACGATATAAACATCGATGATGAAAAATCACCGGATAAATCATGAAGGTAAAATAAAGACATAAAAAAAGCCTGTTTCCCAATTCGGGGAAACAGGCTTTTTTCGCTTGAGCAAATATTATAAAACTATGATCTTTTTATTGACAGCTTGATTATCCTCCAAACGTATATTTACAAAATATACACCTCGCTTCAGCTTGCTAATGTTCAGGTTTCCGCCGCGGAAGCCGTTTTTTTGCAGAACTACTTGTCCTGAGGAAGAAACCACCGTAACATCGGCGGCAGTAAAACCACTAAGCATCAATTCGTCTTTGGCAGGATTGGGATACACTTTAACGTTTGATGCGTTTATTTCCTCTTTTCCAACATAATCGATATAATAATTTACTTTATATGTTTTTGTTGTTATGAGATCCTCGGCATAAACATCCACTGTTGCGGTACCCGGAACGGCAAAAGCCATATTTGTAACTATGGTTGCGTTTTCGTCCATGGGAACACTGCCCAGAACAGGTTCTTCAACCGTCCCTTCGGGAAGTTCAACGGTATATTCATAAATATCGGGGTCGAAGCCTTCTATTTCAACGCCATCGAGAGTTAATGAAGCAAGTCGGGCTTCGTTTGAGAAAACAGTTCCGTCGAGGCCGTAAGCCGCCTGATAAACCTGTTTGGTGGCAGGGTCTTGAATGAACACCACGACCATTAAATCATCAAACTCTTCAACATTGGTAGTTGCCAAATCATAAGAAAACGTAAACTGCTCCGGAACACCGCTTGTAAACGATTTGCTGGCACCGTTCCCGTTGGGGAACATTTTCATCATCACGTGCTCAAACGATGTTTCCCCGTTAGTGCCTACGTTACCTGTTGTGACTTTCTCGATAACCACATTATGAACTTTCATGGATGAGGTGTTCGCAAACGAAAGTATGTTGGTGGTAATATCGATATTGGTTCCCGTCATAGTGAAAGTAGATGCAATGTCAAAGGTTGTCGTCATTTGTTGTGCCTGAGCCAAAACGGCATCGGCAGCAGCCGTGGAAGTATTGATGTTGGTTCCCATTCCTATTAGGTCAGGGACGGCATTAATGCCATAATAAGCCCTACGTGTACCACCTTCGGCAGTATAATAAGGATCGCCGGCGCCAGGCCAGTTCATCTGGTATTTCAAAAGGACTATTTCGTCGGCATGGGTGTTGCACCAAGGAACGAACTGTGCGTTAAAGCTGGCACAGGGAGCGCAAGTGGAACTTGTAAACTCTTCAAACAAAGGCATAACAGGATATGAAACTGATTGATATTCGATAGTTTTAACGAGAGTGTCGTTGGTTTGGTCGTTATCATTCGTTCCATTAACGCTGTTGATGTACATTTGTAGGTCGTGGCTGCCCATTGGGGATGCCCACGAACCTGTGAAGTTTAGTGTTGCGGTCTCCGAGAAACCAAGGTTCAATCCGCTAAAAGTAGAATCGTGCTCAATTCCGCCATAAGAGATCCAGCTTACGTCAATATCATTAACAACTTCGTTGCCCAGGTTAAGAATCGAAGCAACAACAGGCGCGGGGTTTGAAATAACGCTGGGGATCATTATGGATGACAGTTTAGTGTCGAAGGCCTTTGGCGCAAAGAAAAGGACATCGTCGATATTCCATCTGCTCACGTTCGAGAGGTTGCCTTCGATATAAAAACACAATTGGAAATATGAGCCCGTAATCTCGTCACCGGTAAGCAAGATGCTTACTTCCTCGGCAGGAATATCATCGGTAGGGGTTTTTTCCCAAATACTAACCCAATCGCCGCCGTTTCTTGTTGCGACACCAATGGTAACACCACTTCCCGATTTAACATAGCTATGTTTAAAAACAAAAGCTGCGGTATCGGTAGAGTTCATGTTTACCGAAGGTGTTATCAGCCTGGCCGTTCCGGTATAATTGAAACCCTCGAACACGCATTCGGGCGATATTCCACCTGCATCTGCGGTCGGGTTATTGTTCCATCCTGAAGTCAGGGGCAGTTGATTCCACCCGTCGGGCGGCATAGTCCCAGCACTGAAGTCCTCGTTGATAAAAGTTTGTGCGTTAATTAAACCCACAAGCAAAACACCTAATAATAAAAAGGATAATTTTTTCATAGCATGAAGTTTATAAATTTACAATCAAAAGTATTATTGACAAATTTACTACAGAAAGTATTATTTGGCAATAAGTTTTTTGTTAATTAAACCGTTTTCATTCCTGATAATTAACTGATAAACACCTTTTGCATAGGAACTAATGTCGATTTTTATCATTGTTTCAGATGATAATTTCAAGTTTTCCTTCCTATAAACAATACTTCCATCAGTGCTGACAACAATTAGCTCAACTTGGCTGCTTTCGCCGGAATTTATTTTAATATTATAAATCCCGTTCGACGGGTTGGGATAAACGCGCAGATCGGTATTATCTGCAAGTTCGTTTATGCCAGTACAATCCACGAATTCAAGAGATATTGCATCAGAGCCGACACATCCGTTTTCGTTGGTTACCTCAACTGACAGTTCGCGCACACCATATCCCAAGCCTGTTGTGTCAACATTTATTGTTTGGGTCTCCTCACCCGTTGACCACAAATAAGCAGAACCGGTATTTCCGGCATCGAGCGTCCATACAATGTCGGGGCAGAAAGTCGTGTCAGCGCCCAAAGTTACGACCGGCAGGTTGTAAACCATAATATAAACCGAATCCATTGCGCTTACACCTGAGGTGTCGGCTACATTAACAAAATACCATGTATCGACATCCGGTGCGACCGTAACCTCCGCCTCTGTTGATGTAAATCCCTCAGGAACCGAGGTCCATTCGTAAGTAAGGCTGTCCTGGATACCATAAACATTTGTCAGTATCGAGGCTTCGCTACCCATGCAAACAGCCCCGGAACTAGCTTCGGCCTCAACAAGCATGCTGCTAATAAGCAAGCTGATATCAACTTCGACTTCGTCAGCTAAAGGGTCGTTTGAAGAAAACAGGGCTGTTGCCGAATAAAATCCCGCATCCATGTCGTGAGAGTCGAAGATAACATCGATGACCGTGGTATCGCCCGGCTGAATAACCCCAACGGTAGGGTTCATGTCCAGCCATCCCCTAACATTTATTGTATAATCCTCAACCTCACCATATTGTGTGTTACCACAGGCAAACAGTTCGCCGGTATAGCGAATGCGCACCCTCATTCTTGTTTCACCTGTTTTTGCTCCTACGGGAGGAACGACTTCGGCAACATAAGGTCCCGATCCCGGGCTTCCTGTAAATACTATGGGGTCTTCGTCGAATTCGCCGTTTTGATCCCAGTCGATCCATGCCCCGCATTGGTCGGCAGCATACGGATTTCCATTGGTAACGGTCATGCTATATGAACCGCCGATTTCAACTGTTGTGCTTTGATTTGTATAATCCCCATAAAAGTTACTGCCGCTTTCGTTGCTGATATCACCAAGCTCAACTTTGCTGATATATTCATCGCCACCGCCAATGGCGTCGCAATAAGCCAAAACATCGCTTTTAAGCTGTATAAAGGCCGTAATGTCGTAAACAAGTTCCAATTGGCCTGTATTAACAACAGTTATTTGTTTTGTTGAAGAAGTGTCCACAACAAGATGTTCGCTGATTTCCAATGGACTAACGCTAATATGTGCATCGCCCCACTGTACGCTTGTTCCTGTTGCGCCCGATTCCATGTCTTCGGTATATGTGGCTGTTACCTGATAATCGTAAACGCCATAATCTGGAAGCATATCCGTATAAGTCAGGTCGGTTGTTTGGGCAATAAGCTCGCCGTCGCGGTAAATATTAAAACCAAGGAAGTTTTCGCCAACTTCATAAGTCCATGTTAAATCACAGGCGCCGGTTTCAAAAGTTACCACACCTAATAAATCGGCGGGCCTGTTAAGCGGGTTGGTCTGATAAGGTGAGCAGTAAGTCATTGCAGTACCGCTACGGTTGTCGGTCCATACCGGATAAACCCATCCGCCCTGGGCATAAATACCAAGGTAATCGCCAAAATATCCGCCGGCAAGACCTGGGATGGCCGAAGGCGTGAATGATACATCACTTACTTTAAAGTCTTCCCATGTTTCGCCACCGTCGGTTGAGTTTGCGCAAAAGGCTTCTGCCTGATTTGAGCTTACATTCCTGTCATCATAGAAAACAACCGATAGCGCACCATTGTCGGCATCGCATGCAATCCAGGGGAAATAATGCTGTTTGCCCAGCCCGGCTTCGTCTTGGTTTACTTTAACGGGTGTTGTCCATGTAGTTCCCTGATCTGTTGATTTAATAACATAAACGTCAATGTCGCTACCGGTGTTTGTTCCGGGGGTTCCCACATTTGCCCATGTAATATAAATGGCGCCCCTGTCGGGTCCGTTACTGTTGTCAACAGCACAAACAGGGAATGAATTAACGCGCATATTCTTGCTGGTTTCCGTATTTCGGATACCTCTAATATTTTCTATTGCCCTGAAAGCCGGCAGCCATGTGGCGCCGCCATCAAGGGATTTTGCCATTCCTATTGCCGTTTCGTCAGTCGGCCATCCGTCATAAATTGCCCATATTGCATAAACTTCGCCGTTAGGCCCGGTTCCTATGTTAACTCCTTGATTATGGCTTCCCGCATTAACTGCGCCGCTAATGTTATTGTTTGTTGTCCAGTTGTCGCCATCGTCTGACGAAACGCTTATTGCTATCTCGGTATCGCTTCCGCCCCCGAAATTTGTCCATGCAACATAAAGGTTTCCTTCATAGGGGCTGCTAGTGCTGTTGTCTATCCACATGTGGTTCTTGTCGGCCAGGCTGCCCGGGTTGGGAGCCACGGTAACCGATGTCCACGAAGATCCCTGGTCGTCGCTATAGGAAATTCCCATGCCCCCCGGATTATCGATATAGTTAACATACCATCTCCCGTTTAAGCCGATCGAGGTGGTCGGGTCCCCGGAATTGCTTCCTCCTGCTCCCTGAACTTCTCCTTCCCAGGATTCGGCAGCATTGAAAGAATACAGATCGTTGGCGCCATAAAGACTGCCAACGGGGTTTTGTGTTGAGTTGTTGGAGTTTAAAACAACATCGGAATTCGCCGGATCGACAAAAACAGAGTTTTCGCTTTGCGTCGAATTTATATCTGTTACCGGAACATCGGGAGAGTCTTCTGTCAAAACACCATAAGCCTCGATTTTGCTGCCGGTAAAAATTCCCTGACTGACTTTAATTTCGGGATTGAAGTCTATATAGCCTTTTTTGGCCATTTCAACCCAGTAGTTTGAATTGTCGATACGAGTATCTACTTTATTGCGGATTTCACGCGCTGATTTTTGGCCATTGCTTATGGCCCAATTAACGCTGAATCCAACAACGCCCAATACAAGTATTGTTAAAAAAAGTAATGATTTTTTCATGATTTGATGATTAGTTTCCAATTAATTTTAAAAGTTTGCAATATAACAACATTTGTTGACACTTCCGCGGAAGTGGGATTGCTTGTTTCTATTGAATTTTGTACTTATCAATACTTCTGACAATCTGTAACTTATATAGGTTGCTTAAATAATGTCGATTTTAATTCCCATGCATTGGGGTGAAGGCTTTAACAAAGGTGTGCCAGGTACTATATTGGCAATTTATTGTGCAAAAGATTTTTAATGGAACAATCCCGAGGTGCCGAAGCCTGCCGTTCTTGAACGCAAACACAGGCCAAAAGTGTTAAAAACAGCTGAGGACAAACCAATAAACAGTGTTCAGCACAAGCCCCCAAACCAATAAGTAAACCAACATCGATGGTATGGTGCGTTTGCGATGACCATAATATTTCCGCAATAAAACAGCCCCAACGGGTATTGACAACAAAACCGGGCTTGATACTATTAAGCCCCACATGCCCCAGTCGCGGCGTATGTGCACCATGCGTTTGTTGCGCTTGGTGAACTTTTTCTTGTTTTGCCTTTTTATCTCCCTCTTTTTTTTCCAGTTCCTATAATAAAGGCGCGTTCTGTTTGAATCAACTTTTACTTCCCTGGGCTTAAAATGCCTAACATAAACCAAAAACAGCTCTGTGGCATAGTAAACCAATAAAAAACTTATACCTCCGCCAAGTATCAATGCCAAATAAGAACTCCAGAAATCGAGGCCGATATTAAATGCATAAACGGGCGTAAAGAAAAACTTCAAGCCTGCGAAAAGCATAACATTTAAAAACTTTATCAAGTATGGCATCCGCTTATAAGCTAATCGGCAAAAGTATTTAATTAATCGTAATTCCGGATATACTTTTTTTCAGTAACTTTATAGAACGCAATAGTCCGTATGGTTTTTGCTCTTCTCAAAGCCGCTAAATACTGATTATCAGGCTAATAATCAATAATCATGGGAGTTTGCAAGTGTTTGGTGATGTGTGTGTTATAAAACCTTTACGAACTGTTGGGAATTGGCGATATGAGAATTGGCGATAAACTATTAAAAAATATTAAATACAACTTTTTCAGTCTTTTATACGTCTGAAATTTATAGGGATGAACTTAACCGAAGAGGAATTAATTAGGCTTTGCAAAAAAAAGAACGCAAAAGCCCAGAAATTGCTGTTTAATAAATATTACGGCATTTTGCTGGGTATTTGTGTGCGCTATGAGAGTGTAAATAAATAAATACTTGTTTTGATTATGTTTTTTTCTATCTTTGTGCGATGGATAAAATAGAAACAATAAAAGCTAAGTATCTAACAATAAAGGAGGAGCTTAACGAACGTTCAACAAGGATATGGGCTGCTT
>JAJRQZ010000005.1 GCA_024279935.1 Bacteroidota bacterium | reverse complement strand
GGAGGGCTGTTTGTTTGTTCGGTCAAGGCTCACGCAAAGGCGCAGAGGCGAGGAGGGGCTGTTTGTTTGTTCGGTCAAGGCTCACGCAAAGGCGCAGAGGCGAGGAGGGGCTGTTTGTTTGTTCGGTCAAGGCTCACGCAAAGGCGCAGAGGCGAGGAGGGCTGTTTGTTTGTTCGGTCAAGGCGCACGCAAAGGCGCAGAGGCGAGGAGGGCTGTTTGTTTGTTCGGTCAAGGCGCACGCAAAGGCGCAGAGGCGAGGAGGGGCTGTTTGTTTGTTCGGTCAAGGCTCACGCAAAGGCGCAGAGGCGAGGAGGGGCTGTTTGTTTGTTCGGTCAAGGCTCACGCAAAGGCGCAAAGTGTTTTGGGTGTTGATTGTACGGTTTTGGGTGTAAGCATGTCAATGCCTAACTTGCTGTAAAAAGCATATCTAACAATAAATCGACAAAACCCCTGGAATGCAGTAAGCAACAAAACAACAGGACAATACGATCTTTGTACATCGCAAGCTGATAATTCATTATTTTAGCCCTTTATTATATTTTTATGACAACAACGAATATCCGACAAAAAATACACGAGATAATTTTTGAGGCGGATACACCTGCCGGTAAGTCGTTCGACATAATATTGTTGATTGCCATCATACTCAGCGTGTTTATTGTTTTGCTCGACAGCGTGGCCGAACTGGATTCAAAATACGGCATCCTCTTCAATTCAATCGAATGGGTTCTCACCATATTATTCACCGCCGAATATTTCCTAAGGATCTATACCGTAAACAAAGCCGGCAAATATATTTTTAGTTTTTACGGCATCATCGATTTATTGGCAATACTACCTACCTATCTTGGCTTATTCATTGTTGGTAGCCACTACCTGATGATAATCAGGATATTGCGGCTTTTGAGGGTTTTTAGGGTTTTGAAATTAGCCAGATATATCACGGCAGCTCAATCCTTAAGGACAGCCCTTGCCGGATCAAGAGCCAAAATTGTTGTATTCCTGGAAGTTGTAATTACCATTGTAGTGATAATAGGATCTATAATGTATTTGGTTGAAGGGCCGGAAAACGGATTTACCAATATCCCGGTCTCCATTTATTGGGCAATAGTTACAATCACAACAGTCGGTTATGGCGATATCGCACCGCAAACAATTCTGGGACAGTCGCTTGCATCCGTATTAATGATAATCGGTTATTCGATTATTGCCGTTCCTACAGGAATAATCTCAAGCGAGATAGTTATATCCTCCAAAAGAAAAAAAACAAGCACACAAGTATGTCAGAACTGCCTTTTCGACGATCACGACAACGATGCCCTATACTGTAAGATATGTGGCGAGAAACTTTAATGATTATTTTGTTAAATAATTAACAATCTTGATCAAGCCCTCTGTTTCTATCAGCATTTTTCCTAATTTTGCCAATATGTTTAATTAAGTTTAATCTATTGAATTTTAATAATATATGACAACTTTCGAATATAATCCGTTGAGGGCGGCCCAGGCTCGCTTCGACAGAGCTGCCGACATACTCGACCTCGATGATGCAACAAGGGCATTATTAAGATTCCCGGCGAAAGAGATTCACCTGCGCCTTCCCATCAGAATGGATGACGGAAGCGTAAAAATATTTCCGGCCTACCGCATACTCCACAATACGGCGCGCGGTCCCGCAAAAGGCGGCATCAGGTTTCATCCCCAGGAGACGGTTGATTCGTTAAGGGCTATGGCGATGTGGATGACATGGAAAACAGCCGTTGCAGATATTCCGTTGGGAGGCTCCAAGGGAGGGGTTGTTTGCGACCCCCACGATTTAAGCCACAGGGAACAAGAACGGATTTGCAGAGCATACATAAAACAGCTACATAATAACCTAGGCCCCGATACCGATATTCCATCACCGGAAATAATGACCAACTCACAGCACATGCTATGGATGCTTGACGAATATGAAGTTATATCGGGAGGGCGGCATCCGGCTGCCATAACCGGCAAACCGGTGGGGATGGGTGGTTCGCTGGGCAGAAAAGAAGCCACCGGCTATGGTCTTGTCATCAACATAAGGGAAGCGCTCAAAGAACTGGGGATCGGTATTGAGGACACCAGTGCAAGCATACAGGGATTCGGCAACGTTGCCCGATCTGCCATCGAATTGTTTCAACAAATTGGGGGTAAAGTCATATGCGTTGCATCCTGGGACCAAAAGGACAAGAAATCTTATGCTTTCAAGAAAGAAAACGGAATTATATTAGACGAATTACTGCAGATAGCGGATAATTTTGGCGGGATAAACAAAGACAAAGCCAGGGAACTAGGTTATGATGTCCTTGATGGAGGAGAATGGATAGGTCAGGAGGTTGAAATACTTATTCCCGCTGCCCTCGACAACTCCATAAATAGCGATAACGTAGATATGATAAGCAATAAGGTAAAAATCATCGCCGAGGCGGCCAATGGCCCCACCAGCCCCGGGGCCGATAAAACAATTCAGGAAAGAGGAATATTTGTCATACCCGATTTTCTGGCAAATGCAGGCGGTGTCATCTGTTCGTATTTCGAGCAGGTTCAAAGCAATATGAATTATTATTGGGAAAAGGAAGAAGTCCTCAGCAAACTGGATACCAAAATCACATCTGCTTATATTTCCGTCAGCAATTTTGCAATCGAGAACGACATAAACCTAAGGGACGCCGCATATATTATTGCTGTTGACAGGGTTGCAGCGGCATGCCGCGATAGAGGATGGGTGTAATTATTGAAAGCAGGGCCAAGCCTGTTAACAGGCTTGACCTTTTTTTATTTGTTTAAAGACTTGAAATGAAAGATTATTATAAAGAGATGTTACCTTTTAAGCGGAGTTCGTTTTTTAACAACGAAAGCAGGCTTACGTATATAGGAGAAGGTGAAATTGGCGGAAAGGCAAGTGGCTTGCTCAGGGTAAACAGCATTTTAAAATCGTTTAACGAACAAAACTTGCTCACTGAGTTCAGCATCGGCATTCCGCACTTATGTATAATACGGACAAGGGTTTTCGAGGAATTCATGAAAAGGAATGATCTTTATGAAATTGCGCTTTCCAAACTTCCCGACGAAAGGAAAGCCCATGCTTTTCAGCTTGCCGAACTGCCATTTGAGATACTTGGCGATCTTCGCTCGTTGATTAGCGAAGTAAGGACTCCCTTGGCAGTCCGTTCGTCGAGCTTGCTCGAAGATGCTAAGGACGAGCCTTTTGCAGGAATTTACGAAACCAAGATGACACCAAACAACCACTTGGGCACAAGCAGTAGGTTCAACAAGCTTTTGGAAGCGATAAAGTTCGTTTATGCCTCAACATTTTTTAAGGCGGCAGCAGATTATATGAGGGCAACACCATATAAAACCGAACATGAGCGCATGGCAATTATCATACAGGAAGTTGCAGGCAAAAGGCGCGACAATTTTTTCTACCCACAGATATCAGGCGTTATCAGGTCATTTAATTTTTATTCGTTTGGAAACGGCAAGGCGGAAGACGGGGTTGTAAACCTTGCCCTGGGGCTGGGGAAAACAATAGTTGAAAACGAATCAAGCTGGTTTTTCTCGCCCTCTTTCCCAAAGGCCGACCCTCCTTTTTATAGCCTGAGCGAAATGATGAAGAACACCCAGAATAATTTCTGGGCGATAAACATGTCAGGTAAATACAGTTACAACCCTATTGCAGAAACTGAGTACCTAAGCGCAGAAAGCCTGCAAACGGCCGAAAAACAGGGTATTTTAAAACATCTGGCATCAACGTTGGATTCTTCGTCGGGGAGGATTATCATGGGAACCGGAAAGAAAGGCGCCCGATTATTGAACTTTGCCCCATTATTGCGCCTGGGGGAAATACGGCTTGCCGAATTATGCCAGAGCCTGGGGAAGAAATGTCAGGAAGAGCTACAAAACCCTGTGGAGATAGAGTTTACGCTCGAGATAGACGAAGAAACAAATAAGCACGAATTTGGTTTTCTTCAACTTCGCCCCATGAACATATACGATGAGAAAATAGATGTTGAACAATCGGATCTGGAGTCGGGAAAACTATTATGCTCATCACCAAGCGTTTTGGGAAACGGGGAGATAAATTCGCTCAGCGATATAATCTTCATTAAAAGAAATAAACTGAATCCTGAAAGGGCTTATGAAATTGCAGGGGAAATTGACAAGCTCAATAACGAGTTCATCAAAAACAACAAGCAGTACGTATTAATAGGCTTTGGCCGATGGGGCACATCGGATCCCTGGGCAGGAATCCCGGTTTCCTTCGGACAGATATCGAAAGCAAAGGTGATAATCGAGGCCCCCTTTGAGGGCATGAACTCCGAGCTAAGCCAAGGGTCGCATTTCTTCCATAACCTGAGCGCGTTTAAAACTATTTATTTCTCAATCCCATATTCGGGCACCTATCCAATGGATTGGAATTGGCTTGAAAACCGCAAAAGACTTTTTGAGACAGAACACCTTGTCCACGTAAAACTTGACAAAGCCCTAAAAGTTAAAGTTGACGGCCACAGCGGAAGGGGCTTGATCGAAAAACCAAATATTTAAACCATGGAGGAGAATAAACCTGTCGAGAAAATCATTGCCGAGCTGAAGGAAAGAGCCAAAGAGCTAAATTGCCTTTATAGCGTCCAGGAAATACTCAACAAGACCTCGGTTTTGAGCGCAAGCTCTCTTACAAGCATTTTAAATAAAATCCCACCGGGTTTTCAATATCCCGAGATCACGCACGCAAAAATTGATTGCCCGTTGGGCAAGTTCTATTCCGACAACTTTACAATTACGCAATGGGTCTTAAATGTCGATATTATCGTTCAGGAAGAAAAAATAGGAAGCATAAGCGTTTCTTACGAAAAAGAAATGCCTGAATCATTCGATGGCCCATTTTTAAGAGAAGAAATCCGGTTGATGGAAAATATTGCCGAACGTATCGGCTTACAGATGCTCCACGAACAATTAAAAATAGTGTTCGAATCAAGGAAAACACAGGACAGCCGTGCCGAATGGGCAATCGTCTTGGATATGCTGGCCCAGACCAACCCTAAGCTATTGGTAAGATTGTCGCGTAAGATGATAAACTATTTATGCTGGACCGGTGTTAACGAAGCCGATAGCTTATTACATCAGTTCAGCCCTTTGTTTAAAAGCACCGAAATATTCTCAGGAGAGGTAAACAAGCCGTTTCAACATCAGGACGGCATGGACATTATTAAGCTTTCTTATGATATTTTTACACTTGCCGGCAACAACATCAGTCAGCAGGAAATAATAAGCAATATCCAAAAATGGACAAAAGAAGACAGATCAGGTTTTTTATCGGAAGTATTGGAAAATCCTGGATCCTCGCTGAATGACATCAGCACGGCGGTAGAGAGGTATCACCATCTGTCGTCGGGAGTACTCGAGCTTACGGGACCCAGAAGGAAGGCCTTTTCTATCGCTCTGATAAGGAGGATATTAACAGATCAATTCGAGTTTATCCAAATAGCAAAAAACAATCTTGAGATTGAGGATTTTACCAGTCTTTTTCACAACCTTATCTCACCTTTAGGAAGTTACGGCAAACTGGGCGGGAAAAGCTCCGGCTTGATCCTGGCAAAGAAGATACTTAAAAAGGCATCCGAAAAAAACAGCCTGTTGGCAGAAATAAAAACTCCGAGAACATGGTACCTGACCTCCGACGGTCTTCTGAATTTTATGAGCTATAACAATCTTGATGAGATTTTAGAACAGAAACACAAGGATTTCAAACAAGTTCAGCAAGAATATCCCTATGTAGTGCATGTTTTCAAAAACTCCATGCATTCGCCCGAGATCGTCAAAGGACTATTAATGGCGTTGGAGGATTTCGGCGACAGTCCCTTAATCATCAGGAGCTCAAGTCTGCTGGAAGACAGGATAGGCTCGGTGTCAGCAGGGAAATATAAGAGTTTGTTTATTGCCAACCAAGGGGGCAAGGAGGAGAAGCTAAAACAACTATGTGATGCTATATCAGAAGTTTACGCTTCTACTTTCGGCCCTGACCCCATAGGCTACAGAGCCCGTAACAACTTGTTGGACTTCCATGAAGAGATGGGGGTTATGATACAGGAAGTTGTTGGAACCAGGGTAGGTCCTTATTTCCTGCCTGCCTTTGCCGGTTTGGCATTTAGCCGAAACCAATATAGGTGGTCCAACAGGATCAGGGTTGAAGACGGTCTTGTCAGAATGGTTCCCGGGCTTGGCACCAGGGCTGTTGACCGCCTAAAGGACGACTATCCGGTATTACTGTCGCCCGGGCAACCCGGACTAAGGGTTAATGTCGGAATGGATGAGATATTAAGGTATTCCCCAAAATTCATCGACCTTATAAATCTTGACACCGCAAAGTTTGAGACACTTGCCATCGACTCATTATTAAAGAGATACGGCAAGCAATACCCAATGTTCAGCCGTGTAATCTCGGTAATAAAGCAAGGCCGCATTCAGCCCGCACGCCCATTGGGAACCGATTTTCGCCAAGACGATTTTGTCGTAAATTTCGAAGGTCTTGTGATAAGGACCGACTTTTTAAAACTTATATCATGCATTTTAAAGGAGTTGGAACTGGCTTACAAGCATGCAATCGACATAGAGTTCGCACATGACGGCAAGAGTTTCTATTTATTGCAGTGCAGGTCGCAGTGCCGTGGCGGCGACAACAATAATATCACGATCCCTGAAATTCCCGATATGTCGAAATGTATTTTTACGGCCAATAAATATATTTGGAACGGAATGCTAAAGAACATCAAATATATTGTTTATGTAGATCCTGAAGCCTATGCCGGAATAAATAATCATCAGGAGTTGCTGGATGTAGGCCTAACTGTCGGCATGTTGAACAACCAATTGAAAAACAGGGAATTCATACTGATAGGACCTGGCAGGTGGGGGTCGCGTGGCGATATCAAACTAGGCGTAAACGTAACTTATTCGGATATTACCAAAACTGCTGCTTTGGTGGAAATAGCAAGAAAAAAAGATAATTATATCCCGGATCTTTCATTTGGCACACACTTCTTTCAGGACCTGATCGAATCCGACATTAAATATATCCCCCTGTATCCCGATGAAAACGGGAATGTTTTCAATGAAGGCTTTTTTAAAAATTCGCGGAACATATTAACTGAGCTTATACCGGAAATGAAGCATATCGAAAATGTCGTCAGGCTAATTGATATCGGCATCGAGTTCAACAATAAAAAGCTGAGCATTTATATGGATTCGGAAATTCAAGAGGCGTTGGCAATAATAGAATAAAACAAGCTGCGGATATTACAGCTAAAGCCTGGCCAAAACATTCATGAAATCTTCCTTGCGGCGGCGGGAGACCAAAACTTCCGACCCGTCTTCCATTATCACAGAGCCGCCTTCGCCTTTAATATACTTTTTAAGATAATTCATATTGATGATATGGGATTTGTGGGTCCTGAAAAAACCCTTGGTCTCAAGCATCTCCTCGAATTCCTTTAGGGTTTTTGAGACAACGATCTTTTCTCCGCCAAAGAGGTAAAAATTTGTATAGTTATTATCTGATTCACAGCGTATTATATCTGCAAGTTTAACAAACTCGATTCCGCTTAGGGAAGGGAGCGCGATTTTATCGATTCGGTTGATATTTGTGAGAAGAAGGTCGATTTTTTGTTTTAGCTCGCTATCTGATTTAGTCTTTTTTATTTTTTCGATCGCCAATTTCATATCCTCAGGCTCAACGGGTTTAAGAAGATAATCTACAGCTGAGAATTTAATCGCAGTTATTGCAAAATGATCATAGGCGGAAACGAATATTACATGCATTTTACTCAAATCCAACATCTTAAGCAAATCAAAGCCGGTGCCGTCCTGCATTTGGACATCCAAAAATGCCAGATCGGGCCTGAGAGCCTCAACAAGTTCCTTTCCCTTGGCAACCCCATCGGCCTGGCCCACGAGATCCAAGTCAGGAAAATTGTTTTTCAGAAGCCTGGCCAGATTATCCCTGGCACCCGGTTCATCGTCAATTATTACTACCCTCATAAAGAATTATTGTAATATAAACCCAAAGCAAATTTAGGAAACTAAGGCAACAAAATACTAAATAATCGAATTTAATTATCAGAGTTTTACACAGATTGCAAAACTGAAAAATAAAATTTTATATTATTATTGGATAAATAGACCTAAAGGAGGTTTAAAAAACCTAGCGATTTGCTTCAAATAGGACACCATTAATGATTCTGACTTCAAATAAATCAGCTTAGCATTCAAAATTAATACGCAATTCAACGCTCAGTTCCCCAGCCAGTTCCGTTGCATTCCTAATTGCAGTTTCCTTTTTTTTATATAAGCCGGCATCTATGGGGATATTATCTTTAGATATCAGGCTGGTCTTAAAATCATCGATAGTGTTGCTTGAAGAAATAGAAACCATATTCATACCTTGGGTCATCCGTTGGCCAAAAACAACAACATATCCTATTTCAGGCAAATGATGCCACTTCCCGAATTTCAAGCCTAAAAAACCAAAATAATCCCTGTGTTTTCTTTCCTTAAAATCGATTTGGATCCCATCAGTAATTGAGGCCAAGCCAAGAGCAACAACAAATAGCAGAAGATATAAATTATTAGCCGTTAAACTCAGGGAAAGACTAACTAAGATTAATATAAAACCTAGCATCTTAAATTGCATAAGTGCAAAAAACGGGGATTTACAAGTATATGGATTCTTCATTTCGGTTTTTTGGAATATTGGTTTAGCCCCCTATTAATCGGACTAATTTAAATCCGGTTCAAATATACGTGTTTTTTCATCACTAAATTTCATAATATTGCATCAGCAAGGAACGACCGAAGGCGACCTTTGTGCCGGTAGTTGTTGAAGTGTTTCGGATCCGGCCGCTTCTTTTTGTAAATAACCCGGCTCATTGAGAGCCTGATTATTTAAGCAAGGAACTCCCTTCAGGTTCCCATTACCCGGTATTTGTTGGTATTGGATGTTGAGCGAGAATCTTAGTGCTTTATTCTTTCGTTCCCTACTTGATGTTTCCCCCTCATTCCATAATTCCCAGAATAATTTCGGGGTTAAGTTGGCGATAGCACCGAGCAAGCGTCTGTTGTTGTAGGTATCATAGAACTTCCCCGATCTTTTTTCAAGATTACTTATTTCCCAAAAAGCTTCCTTTTCTATAGACCTGGAGAGTATAGAATGAAAACTCTCGATATGGCCATTTTCCTGTGGAGTATAAGGATGAGTAAAAACCTGGTTGAGATAGTTTTCTTTGAAAAACTCCTGAATTATTTTCGCCCCAAACTGTGGCCCATTATCATTTCTGATTTCAATATGGACACCTTCTTTTAACAGGTCTGCTGCTTGTAGATAATTCACAATTACATCTTCCCAAGCTTGTTTTACCTGTCGGGATTTCATCGTAAAATCTACTTGCCAATGTAATACGAACCTGGTAAAAGTGTCAATAATCGTCAGGATATAACAATGCCTGCGTGCCTGTGCAACCCATACATATTTAATATCCATCTCCAGTACTTGCAAAGGAGCTCCCGGAGCAACAATCCTATACTGCGCATAGGTCTTTTGATCTCTTTGATATGGGCCCCGGGGTCATGCCGTGCTGAAACCCTGCTTCTCCCATTTGCTCAAATTTCTTCTTCCAACTGTAATAAGTTGCCGGGTAAACACCGTGCTTTTCCAATGTGGATTTCACCCCTTCTTGTTCAGCTTCTTTTAGAAGTTGAAGCTTTTCTTCTTTTGTGAATGTTCTTTTTTCTGTCATAAGCGTACAAAGTTATAGATTTCTAACTATAATTCTGTCCGACTTTCTAGGGGGCTAAAACATAGAGGGCCACCCTCTTTCTTTGAAAGCATCCCAATTGATAAACATCCATAAGATCAATAAGCCCTTCGCCTGGCATTATAGCGGCTAGATAGAAATATGGGGGGCACCTAATTAAATTCAGGAAAACCAAAACCCCTTTTTCAAGCCTCGATGCTATCACCCCCGATTCTTCAGAGACACAAATACCGTCGCTACTATCTACACGAATATTTCTCATGATTTATTTATAAAATGATTGAAATTCAATTTTCATTGCCAGAACTAATCCACCTCAAAAGGTATGCGCACAACAACTTTTGTCCCAATCGCATTGGAGTTCTCATCCTCCAGATCAATAATCTCATAGCCCGACTCCTTGCCGTAATCTTGTTTTAAAATCGCAAGGCGCTCATTGGTAACCTGAGTTCCCAGCGACTGATGACCATTTCTGTGCAATCCTTTGCCGGCAGCCGCTTTACGTCCTATTCCATTATCGGTAATTTCGCAGTGCAAGAGTTCATCTTTTATGTAAAATTTCAGACTTATAAAGCCACCCTTCTCGTTTTTCTTCAATCCATGTTTCACGGCATTCTCCACAAAAGGTTGAATGAGCATCGGGCTAAGGTATATATCTTCGGTCTCAATACCCTCGTCTATTTTTATTTCGAAGTCGAAGTTGTTGCCGAAACGCAATTGCTCCAACTCAAGGTTTAATTCCAGGGACGCAATCTCTTTATCAAGAGAGACCGTTGATTTTCGTGAATTTTCAAGTATCAGCCGCATAAGCCTGGCAAACTTGCTTAGATATTTCTGTGCCTGGGCAGCATCGTTGCCACCGATAAAGTTGTTTATGGAATTTAAAGAGTTGAAAATAAAATGCGGGTTCATCTGAGTCCTAAGCAATCGTTGCTCAATGAGCACTTTTTGCTTTTCCATGTCGGCTTTTTCCTTTATCTGCCTCAACCTGTTACGGTTAAAAACATAAAAGGCTACAATAATAACAAGCAGCAAAAGTATTACGATGAGGTATTTTTGATTCCGTTGCAACTGGATCTCAAGATCGCTGTTTTTTTGTTCAACCTTCAAGACCGCTATTTCCTTTTCCTTTTCGGCAGTTTTGAACTTGGTCTCCATCTCGCTGATAGTATTTAAGCTTTCCTGACTGAACAAGCTATCGTTCAACTGATTATAAAGGCTGGAATACTTATACATCAATTCAGGGTCATGTACTAACAGGGCATAATCCACATAGGTTTTATAGGCTTCCAGTATATTTTGCTTCAAATCGTTGTCGAGTGCCATTTTCAGACCTTTTCGCAGATGACTTAAGGCTATGTCGGCATTTTTTTCTTGACGGAAAGCTCACCAAGCTTAATGTGCAGAAGTGAGGCGTTTGAGTAGTCTGGGATTTTCTCGCTTATCGCAAGTGCTTCATTCAGATAGCCTTGTGCTTTTTGGAGGTCATTCCTGTTCATATAGATATCACCGATGTTCATGGTGGATATCATCACTGAACGTTGCCGGTTATATTTTTTGTGTATTGGCAAGGCCTTTTGGAAGAATTCCAGGGCCTTGGCCTCGTTGCCCTGGGTTTTATATAATTCCCCGATATTGTTATAGAGCGATCCTTTACGGTTTTCCTCACCTAAGCTGTCCAGGACATCAAGCGCCAATTTATAATTCTTCAGTGCCTCATCATATTTTTTCCAATCGTAATAAGCAATTCCCATATTATTATACGAAAGCAGCATATTCTCGAGTTCATGACGATTTTGGGCCATCAGCAGGTTTTCCTGATAAAGCTTTAAGGCCTGAGTGTAATTTCCCTTTGTTTTCATAACAACAGCAAGGTTGTTCCTCACGAAAACCAATCCTGTAGTGTCGCCCATGGATTGAAAGATATTAAGAGCCGAGTCAAGAAAGGGGGCGGCACTATCATAAAAACCACTGCTCAGATAAGCCATACCTATCATATTGAGCGAAACAGCCAGCCCTGTATCGTTTTTTGCCCTTGTTGCAAAATCATAAGCGATCAGGCCATAGTGCTTAGAGCTGTCGAGTGATATCTTACTATAAATATCAGATAGTATAACCGCCGACTTAATCGCTCCTTTATCAGGGTTTTTTATTGTTTCAACATTGTTTACGACAAGTTTCAGGCTATCCATAAATTTATTCTGCGCAGAAACGGTCTCCCCGCTTAAATAAAACATAAATAAAAAGGAGGACAAGATTATTAGTTGACTCTTTTTAATAGTCATTCGCTTTGGTATATTAAATTATTACCGTTAATTCATTGGATGCTGCCGTTCCCTAATTTCAACTTGACACTCCTCAATAATTACAATATGTTTGTAGTCGATTCGGGAAATGAATAATCCGCATCAACAAATTTAAGAAAAAATAATAAAATAGACATGGAAACTAAGAACTACATCAAGGAAATTTGTCGGATACTAATGACAACGCTATTAATAATAGGACTACAGCCGACATGGCTGATGGCCCAGGGAGGTGGTGAAGTGGTAAATTTAGGCTTATATGGAGGAACAACAACGGATTTTACCTGGCAATATTCCACAAACAGGCTGTTTTCTGCCGTTGAAACGCCAGCCAGCTTATTCTTCAGCGACGACACTTGTGCCAACTGGACACAACCTTTCCCTGTGGACTCATTGGAATATACGACCAACGGGACCCGTAGGGGCTGGGGCGGCGGTGCCACAAGAGTTATAAGCAACTGGACCGGTTGGGTTGGTGTTTTAACTGCCGAGCAAGGCGGTACTCTTACAAGTTCCGTGATTAGCTATATAAACGGCGACAGCGCCAGTTTTAAGACCGCTTTCGACGGCTATATCTTAAATCAGATTAATCCGTCCTACGGCACCAATACTTCCTCTTCGGCAATTGCCATTTCCGATTCATGGTTTTATGTAGCACTTGGCAGTGTTTTGGCACGAACCAATGATACAGCCACTTTTGGCACGCATAATTTAATAATAGACCTCGATACCAGTTCAGTTGCCGGAACAAGCAACAACATCAACTGGTTGGCTGTTTCAAGCGACGCATCAGGTTTCCCGGTTTAAATGGTCGCAAACCAAACAGGGAACGATTATGGTAAATTGTTCTCGTACAACGGCACTGCCCTAAGCGAAATAAGCGGTTTGCCCACTGGTTATGGTTTCGAGCGGATTTTTAT
The DNA here is from genome assembly GCA_024279935.1 of Bacteroidota bacterium. Lineage (GTDB taxonomy): Bacteria > Bacteroidota > Bacteroidia > Bacteroidales > F082 > BM524. The sequence goes on along the minus strand of JAJRQZ010000005.1, from coordinate 14,841 downwards.
TCATCCTGCCGACACCACACTCGACACATTAATAGTATCAGCATTAAACACCAGCGGTTCACCAAGGAGAATCTATCGCTCTTATGACGGGGGCAGCAGCTGGACTGACATAACTCCTTCAGCATTTGGCACTAACTGGGCCTTGCAAAACGCAGATTATAATCCGGGCTGGGTAAGCTTAATGCCGGCAAGCAACGGTTTAAGGTTGTCGTTTCCGGGTGTTGACAAATCGGATGACCTTGGTTCAACATGGAGCAACCACATGCTTGAGGATAATGCCTCAGCAACACACCCCGTTGACACTTCTTATGTTGTGGGCTCAAAGAACAAAGGCCCCCAACTCAGCACAACGGGAGCCGAAGGCACCTTTACCAACGCCAATAACGAAGGCCATTCGGCTGTAAGGATTTCAAAAATTGCGCAAAAAGGAACCCTGACGTATTATGTGGCCACAAAAGCAGGGCTTGGATATACCACTGCCTACAAAGACCCGACCGTAAGCGGTGTTGACCAGTGGAGGCCGCCTTATGGCGATTTCCCCATTACCGGTGTCGGTGGTGATGCCGGAATTTCAAGTGTGGCGATCGACCCGTCGGATTCGCTGCACATCGTAGCGGGATCCACCTCCGGATTCCATATAAGCACAACAGGCCCGGCAGGCTTTAGCGATGTTACCCCTTCAGGATGGGACACTGGTTCGCAACAGGATTATAGGATACAGGACATCAAATTTATTTCACATGATACAATTTTAGCCATATCGGGAACGGGGTCCAATGTCTTGCCTAATTCAAGTTTGGATTACGGAAATATCTGGATGACTTATGACGGCGGCACAACATGGACTAAAAGCACTCCAACAGATACCGACACAAGCGGCCTAACAGTTACTTTTGAACAAGGCAACACATGCGTTGTCGGTTTTGGCTCCAGCGATACTTTACTATATGTTGGATGCGGATACTTCGACATGAACAACCCGAACGAAGATGGCCAGATATGGAAATCCGGTGATTTCGGTGCAACATGGTCGTTCGTCAACTATGGGCCTACCGGCTTGAACGGGGGTACAACTCACATGCCCATTTACGACATGGACATTCACCCCAATGCCGACAGTAACCAGGTTTTATATATAGCGTCAGGCCAAAACCTCGACTATGCGTTTTGCAAAACAATTGATGGCGGCGCCACTTACAATTACCTTGGCGTAGCGGGACATGGTGCATTTTCATCTGTTTTGGTAAAGAAAGCCAACCCGGACATCGTAAATGTTGCGGCAAGACGCAATCTGTTCAGGTACAACACTATATTGGCCTCGTCAACTACTGTGTTCGAGGGCCTGCCCGGTGAGTTCGTCCCTGATTTGGAAACAGGCTCCACTCTTCTGGGAACCACGACCGGCCTTTATAAGCTTGTTGAGACAGCCGGAAGCATAACTACTATATGGAGAGGCTCGGGAAACTGGACGGAATCGTCGAAGTGGTCGAACGGAATACCTTATGATATATGTAACGCCATTATTGATTCGGGTGACATCACCGTTGATATTGATGCTCAAATCAACGACCTGTCCATGAGTTCGCAAACCGCAATGACAATTTCCGGGGGCAAAACCATTACCGCCGGAGGCAACCTGACTCTTGAGTCTGACGCCAATGGTTATGCCTCGTTCATTGATGAGGGCTCCATTAGTGTAGGCGGAACTATTACGGTCAAAAAATATATCTCGGCCGATCAATGGCATTATATTACATCACCTGTTCAAAGTGCAACGGCAAACGTATTCTATGGCTTGTATTTAAAGTATTGGGACGAGCCCAACAAACAATGGATTTATATAACAGCCCCAACCGAAGAATTGCTATCGGGCAAAGGATATGCAGCATGGTCCAGTAGCGGGACTACAGGCGATATTGCCGTTGAGTTTGTAGGAACCATGAACACCGGCAATTATTCACCAGGTGTTACATTGGGAGGCGATCCCGACCAGAATTACGGATGGAACCTGGTTGGCAACAACTATCCTTCGGCCATCGACTGGGGAACCGACAACAGCCCCGTCGCGGGATTTACCAGGACAAATTTGGACAACACCATATATTTTTATACCGGAAGTCAGTACGCAACTTACAATCCATCGGGAAATGGCGGCGACGGCCTGGGCACTAACGGCGCAACACAATATATTGCCTCGGCACAAGGTTTTTATGTACACGCTAATGCATCATCGCCTGCGCTTACCATACCTCAGGCTTCGCGCCTTCACAATAGCCAGGCATTTATGGGCAACGAAAAATTAAATACCAATCAAATATTGTTGCATGTTGATTCCGACACTTATTCCGATGAGACGGTAATAGCTTTCAATGATTTATCGCTGGAACAGTTCGAGGCAAAATATGATGCCTATAAATTGTACGGCGCTAACAACGCACCACAGTTATATTCGTTTATGGCAAACGAGAAGATGGCTGTGAACACTCTTCCTTTCGATGGCGACATGATGAGCATTCCGGTTTATTTTGAAGCGGGAAGCCCGGGCACCCATAATATAACAGCCTATGGCACAGAGAGTTTTCCCGAAGACGTTTATGTAAGCCTGGAGGACAGCAAGGAAGGTTTGATTATAAACCTGCGCGATGAACCACAATATTCATTTTATGCCTCAACATCGGACAGCCCCGACAGGTTCATATTGCATTTCGACGCAACCACACTTGGGCAACCCGAGTTTGACCAGGCTGAGAACACTCTAATATTCGCTACCGACAAACAGATAATTATTGAAAATACTGATGGTAGCCAACTTGACGGAAAAGTCAAGGTTTATGACATGCTTGGAAGAGGAGTCTTGGAGTTGGAACTAAGTCCGGTCAAACGACAAACCATTACTTCCTTCCTGAGGAAAGGCACCTATATAGTTGTCTTAAGTAGTGAAAACAAGGTATCCACAAAGAAAGTCGTTATAAAATAAACACGCAATGAAAACTTATCCACACCAACAATACATAAGAATCGCAATAATTATTGTAATAATTTTTTCATCGGTAGTGTTATTTGCCAGCTCCACACCCCCCGATCCCGGAGGAGACCCGTCAGGAGGGGGAAATCCGGTAGGCGGTGGTGCGCCAATTGGCAACGGTACATGGTTTTTAGTTAGCGCAGCAACAATGTATCTATTTTGGAAATTCGGGAAACAAGTATTTAAAAGGCACTCTATTCTCGAAGAATAGCAGTAGTTGGTTGGATGAAAGACTAGTCGAAGGGCTAGTCTTTCGTTTTTTGTTTAAAGTAAAGATCACATATTGTAAGAAAGAAGCCTCGTTGAGACGGAAAAAAGGACCTTGGATAATTCCGATTGAACACCGATCAACGATTTTTGATTTTTGAAGTGTGGTCCTTTGTCCCTTAAAGACTTCATTATTCGTTAATCGTTAATCGACATTCCCCTTTTTGAACACCGAACAGGGCATTAGCCCACTTCAGGAATGGGGTTTGTAAAGTTGAGGTAGAATTGATTTTTTTATTGAGGAATATCTTCCGTATCCGTGCCCTCGAGGCTTTTATTGTACATATCCATCGCCTTAAGGCTCATTCCCATATTTGAGAACCCACCATCGTGGAAAAGGTTTTGCATAGTTACTTTCCTGGTTAAATCAGAGAAAAGGGTAATACAATAATCGGCACATTCCCTGGCATCGGCATTACCGAGCGGCGACATGCGGTTCGTGAAGTCCAATAGGCCGTCGATGCCTTTAACACCCTGGCCGGCAGTTGTTCTTGTCGGTGATTGCGAGATGGTGTTTACCCTTATTTTTCTCTCGCGTCCATAAATATAACCAAAACTCCTTGCTATGGATTCGAGCAAAGATTTTGCATCGGCCATATCGTTATATCCGTAAAGCGTGCGCTGAGCGGCAATATATGACAAGGCAACAACGGATCCCCACTCGTTTATGGCATCCATATTATAGGCCAGCTGCAATACTTTATGGAAAGAAATTGCAGAAATATCGAGGGTTTTATTTAAATAATTATAATCCAGATCGTTGTAAACCCGCTTTTTTCTAACGTTTAGCGACATGCCAATGGAGTGAAGGACGAAGTCAACTTTACCACCCAATACTTCCATCGATTGTTCAAGAACATTCTGCAGATCTTTTACGTTTGTTGCGTCGGCTGGGATAACAACAGATCCTGTTTTAGCCGCCAATTCATCAATCTGACCGAATCGCAATGCCGTTGGCGTATTGCTCAGTGTAAAAACAGCACCTTCTTCATAAGCTTGTTCAGCCACTTTCCAGGCAATGGATTTACTGTCTAAAGCACCAAAAATTATTCCTTTTTTTCCTTTTAATAAATTATAAGCCATAATGCTTTATTTAGATTCATTTTAAGTGGGCAAATATATAACAAATTGTTTGGGATATGGTGTGCGCGCATTATGAATCGTTTCTCCTCTATTAATTAAGGTTTGTATTGAAAACAAAAACAACACATAATACTATTATCAGACGGGAATATTTTTAACGACTATGACAACGCAAAAATATACACCTTTGAAGTCTGCTAAAACCAAGAAATACAAAATTAATACCGACGCACTATGTCTGGAAGAAAATTATTACTACTAATTTTTTGGTTCATAATGGGTAATTCAGGGTTTTCGCAAAACCAACAAAAAATTGATAGCCTTGTGGCGTTAACCTATTCCCTACCTGAGGATACAAACCTCGTGAACACTTACGAGAAGATTGCAATATTATACTTGAAGCTGCAGTTCGACTGCATAAAAGCTTATGCGCAAAAAATGATTGAACTGTCTGAACAGTTAGGATATGACAAGGGTTTGGCGAAGGGATATAACTGGAAGGGTGAAGCATATATGTGGCAGGCTAACTATACCAAGGATCTTGAATGTTACAAAAAAACAACTAATATTTTTTCCAAAAAGGGGAAGCGTACATTATGGGCAAAATCATTGGAAGTTATGCAAATACTGTTATAATGACAGATAATCTCGATTCAGCATTAGTGATGTACAAGGTATCATTGGATTACCACGAAAGCAATAATGATGAATTATCGGCTGCAATTGTGAAGCATAATATGGGGATGGTGTACAGCAGAAGGGTGATTTTACCTCTGCTTTAAAACACTATTATGCAGCCAGATTTGTATTTAAAACGAATGAAGATGAGCATTGGTTAATTATACTCGTGCTTGTCATGCTTTCCTAAACCGTTTTTTTATCCGTTTAAATATCTTAACTTTGCCCCATGCACTTTATCCGGGCAGCAACAATATATTACATCTGCAAGGGCCACCCGAAACACATCCTATTTGATGTTACGCAAAGAGAGAAGTAAACAATGTCTTGTTGAAGGAATTTTTGCATCATCACATCGGTGTATAGAGCCTGATTATCATAATATGACTTGTATTCTAGGCTGGGGTTTTGTCTGTTATCAATCTTCTGCTGCAGGAAACAGCATGAAACTACCACAGTTATTTATTGTGCGAAAGTTTTTTTTTCACAAGCAGATTCCGTAATTTTGCGCACCCGAAAAGGCTAATAAAAACCAAGATATTAAAGCATTTGGTTTAAAAAACATAAAATATGGCATTTGATATAGAAATGATTAAAGGGCATTACAAAAGAATGCCCGAAAGAGTAGAGGCAGCCAGGAAACTATTGGGTCGCCCATTGACTTTAACAGAAAAAATATTGTATTCCCATCTCGATGAGGGAGTTGCGAAAAATGTTTATAGCAGGGGGGAGTCCTATGTTGATTTCCGCCCCGACCGCGTGGCAATGCAGGACGCAACGGCACAAATGGCCTTATTGCAGTTCATGCAGGCCGGAAAACAGAAAGTAGCCGTACCTTCCACGGTTCATGCCGATCATCTTATTCAGGCAAAAGACGGTGCTGCAACTGATTTGGGAACAGCAAATGTTACAAATAAGGAGGTATATGATTTTTTGGCCTCGGTGTCGAACAAATATGGTATTGGTTTTTGGAAGCCCGGTGCAGGAATTATTCATCAGGTAGTGCTGGAAAACTATGCTTTCCCCGGGGGGATGATGATAGGCACTGATTCGCATACGGTAAACGCAGGCGGGCTCGGAATGATTGCCGTTGGCGTTGGCGGCGCCGATGCCGTTGACGTTATGGCCGATATGCCCTGGGAACTCAAGATGCCAAAACTGATCGGCGTCAAGCTCACAGGAAAACTTAATGGCTGGGCCGCCCCTAAGGATATTATTTTGAAGGTGGCAGGAATACTTACGGTAAAAGGCGGTACCGGTGCTGTTGTAGAGTATTTCGGCGATGGCGCCATTAATCTCTCCGCGACCGGAAAAGGGACAATCTGCAATATGGGCGCCGAAATTGGCGCAACAACTTCCACATTTGGTTACGATGAAAGCATGGAACGTTATCTTAGGGCAACTGACAGATCCGATGTCGCCGACCTGGCAAACGAGATTTCGGACTACTTAAGTGGTGATGAAGAAGTTTATGCTAATCCGGAAAAGTATTTCGACGAGTTGATAGAGATTGACTTAAATACTCTTATGCCACACCTCAATGGTCCATTTACACCGGATCGGGCTACCCAAGTTGCCGATATGCATGACGAAGCAGTAAAAAACGGCTGGCCATTGGATGTTGAATGGGCTTTGATAGGATCCTGCACCAACTCTTCCTACGAAGATTTGACAAGAGCGGCAAGTATTATAAAGAATGCTCAGGATCAGGGGCTTGCCTCCAAGGCAACTCTTGGGATAAATCCCGGGTCGGAGCAGGTAAGGTTTACTGCCGAGCGCGACGGACTGCTTGAGATATTTGAATCGGCGGGAGCAAAAATATTCACTAACGCTTGTGGGCCATGTATAGGTCAGTGGGCAAGGCCAGGCGCCGAAAAAGAGGAAACAAACTCCATAGTTCACTCCTTTAACCGCAACTTTAAAAAACGTGCCGACGGAAACCCGAACACCAATGCTTTTGTGGCATCGCCCGAAATGGTAGCAGCCATATCGATATCCGGCCGTTTGGATTTCAACCCTTTGACCGATAGTTTGAAAAATGATAAAGGCGAGGAAGTGATGCTGAACGAACCTAGCGGTGTTGAACTGCCGCCAAAGGGTTTCGACGTAAAAGACAATGGCTATCAGGGTCCTGCCGAAGATGGAAGCGGGATAGGGGTTGTTGTTAGCCCCGCATCGAAGCGACTTCAGCTTCTGACACCTTTTGCCGAGTGGGACGGCAATGATTTTAAAGGAATGAAATTGCTCATTAAAGCGAAAGGCAAATGCACTACCGACCATATCTCAATGGCCGGGCCATGGTTGAGGTTTAGGGGACATCTTGAAAATATAAGCCAAAATTGCCTGATCGGGGCGGTTAACTTTGCCAATGAAGAAACAAATTCGGTTAAAAACCAACTTACAGGTGAATATGTGGGAGTTCCCGAGGCCGCTGCCGCTTATCGCGATGCCGGGATGGGCTCGGTAATTGTTGGCGACGAGAACTATGGAGAGGGCTCCTCGCGCGAACATGCCGCCATGGAGCCTCGTTTCCTTGGTGTTAAGGCTGTTATCGTCCGTTCTTATGCGCGTATTCACGAGACCAATCTTAAAAAACAAGGTGTACTTGCGTTAACCTTCGCCGATAAGGCTGATTATGACAAAGTTAGGGAAAATGATGATGTTGATATCGTTGGGTTGGCCGATTTTGCCCCGGGAAAGCAATTGACTGTTGTCCTCAACCATGATGACGGAAGCATGGATGAAATAATGGCAAAGCACACTTATAATCAAAGTCAGGTGGAATGGTTTAAAGCCGGAAGCGCATTGAATTTGATCAAGAGAAATAATGCGTGATTTTTAATGTGGGCCTCCTGCCTTTTGGTGGGAAGCTTGTTGTTTTTAGGAGATAGTTGGATTTGAAAAAGTTGAGATCAGTAAAGATTATCCTGAGAATTGGTATTTTTGGGACTTTCCTTGGTCATGGGATATTGGCCCTGTCTGTTAACCCGCAGTGGATTCCGTTTTTAACTGTGTTTGGGATTAGCGCGGACGATGCCATGGCTTTGATGCCCTTAATCGGTGTACTGGATTTGGTAGTAGCCAGCACCATTTTGTTTTATCCATTGAAGATCGTACTGTTCTGGGCTGTTTTTTGGACTTTTTTAACTGCTCTGATGCGACCGGTTTCGGGAAGCGATATCTGGCCGTTTATCGAACGCTTTTCTTTTTGGGCTGCCCCCTTGGCGCTTCTTCTTTTAAACGGCCTCCCTAAAAAATTATCCGACTTGTTCACAATCTGACAAAATCATATTATGTTTGTTGATAATTAAAAATATCGTCATCATGAAAAAACTACTTTATTTATTTTCGGTTTTAACTGTTTTTTCATTGTTTTTTTCATCCTGTCAAAGCTGTGTTGACGGAACAGGCCCGCTTGCTGAAAAAAATATTGATTTAAAGGGGTTTACAAAACTAGATATCAGGGTTCCGGCCGAGCTATTGTTAAAAGTTGGGGATGCCCCTGTTGCAAGCATCCGGACCAACGAAAACCTTCTTGATCTCATAAGCGCAAAAATAAAAGGCAAAACACTTATCATTGATTCAAAAAAGTGTATCGGTAGTGTTGATAAGCTTCATATTGATTTGATAGTAAGGGAATTGAATCAGATTGTCTTGAATGGGTCGGGCTTTGTGAAATCTATTTCGCAATTGAAGTCTGATAAAATGCGCCTGGAGGTAAATGGCTCGGGAAAAATTATGCTGGAAGTATTCTCGAATATTGTAAAGGCTGATATCAGCGGTTCAGGTGATATTATTGTTAACGGTTCCGCAAAAGACCTGGACGTGTCGATAAATGGTTCGGGAGATTTCAAGGCACTTGGATTACAAGCCTTCTCCTCCAATGTTGACATAAATGGTTCGGGTGAAGCCAGGTTGAATGTAAAAAACAAGCTCAACATAAACCTTAACGGCAGTGGCTCGGTTTTGTATAGAGGCATGCCGAAAATAAAAACAAATATTTCAGGAAGCGGCGAGGTGAAAAAAATACGGGATTAGGAATTTTACGCTATTTTCTAAATTTTTTCTTAAAAAAGAAGTCGTCAATAATAAATCCGATTGGTTTACGTTATTCCACAAACTTTTTAAAAATCAGCAGGTGAATAAACAACCTTTACTTTTAGTTATTATTCTTTTATCTTTTGTCGGCTTGTCCAATGCCCAAATAGGAGGAAATTACGCGTATTCTTTTTTGGAAAAACCCGTTTCGGCCCGAATAGCAGCCTTGGGCACCAATTTTTCGGCAATCGACGATAACGATATTAATTTAGGTTTCGTGAACCCATCCCTTATCAATAAGAATATGAGCAACAGCATCTCGCTTGCTTATGTGAATTTCTTTTCCGAGATAAATTATGGGTTTGTCCAATACGGCAGGAGCTTCAAAAAAGCCGGGAATTTTGTCGGCACTCTTCAGTATTACGATTATGGGAAATTCGATTATGCCGATGAGGGTGGAAACAAGGGCGGTACTTTCGGCGCCCAGGATTTTGCCTTTAATTTGGGCTGGGGACGTCAGCTCGACTCCAACTTTTCGATAGGCGCCACCGCAAAATTGATTTACTCCTATTACGAATCTTATAATTCCTTTGGTCTGGCCGTTGATGTAGCCGGATCATATAAAACCAAGTCAGGTTGGATGATGTCGCTGATAGTCAGTAATTTAGGAATGCAAATGAAGACCTATGTGGCCGGTAGCCGCGACCCCCTGCCTTTTAATATACAATATGGAATTGCCAAGCGCCTTGAGCATGTTCCTTTTATGTTCTCCTTGGTTTACGATCATATCGAAAAATGGGACCTGACCTATGATGACCCACAAAACCCTAGCGGTACTGTTGACCCCATAAGCGGTGTACTGACGCCAAAATCAGGCTTTGCCAAATTCGGCGACCAGTTTATGCGGCATATTATCGTTGGTGGCGAAATTTATGTCGGGAAAAATATTGTCTTGCGAGGAAGTTATAACTATCGCCGCAGGGCCGAACTTATAGTTGATGATAAACTTGGAATGGTGGGCTTTAGCTGGGGAATCGGAATTAGGATCTCAAAATTCAAGATTAATTATTCGCGCTCAACTTACCACTTAGTAGGCTCACCAAATTATCTTACCCTTGCCTTTAACCTGGACTCGTTTAAGAAATAGAACGTAACATATTGTTGTTCTGTTAATTAGAACTGTTGTCCTTTTTGTTGCCGAGTTGTCTCAGATTACGGCAATACAACTCCATCACTTAAAAACTCCGTTGCTGCAAGTTCTTTCATCGCATTAGCAAGTTTCCTCAAACTTCTTCCAAAAGTATCATATCTTAGTCCTGAATAAGCAAAATATCTTACTTTTACATTTCATTTCAATATATGGAAATAACTATCGACAATAATGCAGGTTTTTGCTTCGGTGTCAGGAATTCGGTCGATACCGCTGAAAAGGCTGTTGCCGATTACCATAGTATAAAATGCCTCGGACAGATCGTTCATAATGATGAAGAAATAATGCGGTTAGAAAATCTTGGCATCGAATTTATTGATTATGAGCAGTTTAAAAAAACCAAGAATGAGACGGTCTTGATAAGGGCACACGGTGAGCCTCCCGAAACCTATGAGGTCGCTAAAACCAACAATATCACTTTAATCGACACAACCTGCTCCATAGTTTCAAGGCTGCAGCGAGAAATTTATTGTTCCCGGGAGGAATTGTCAGGGGGAAACGGACAGATAGTGATCTTCGGGTCCAAAGATCATCCCGAGGTCAAAGGCCTCAACGGGCAGGCCGGGGAAAAAGCAATTCTTATCCATAAGGAGAATGATATCAATAAACTGGATTTTACAAAACCAATACATTTGTTCACTCAAACCACAAAAAACATATCAGATTTCAACAATCTTGTGAATAAGATAAAGTCTCGGTCCAAAGTTGAAAATTTCAAGGTAAACAACAAGATATGCGCTCATGTCTCAAATCGGGAAGAGTCTATAATTAATCTTGCTCAAACTAATGATGTTGTTATCTTTGTCGCAGGCAAAAACAGCTCCAACGGGAAAATGCTTTTCGATGTTTGCAAAAGACATAATGAGCGTTCGTTTTATATTAGTTCCTTAAAGGAATTAAGAATGGACATTTTCGATAAAGCCTCTCGAATTGGTATTAGCGGAAGCACTTCCACACCTAAGTGGCTGATGGAGGCCGTGGGGCTTAGAATATCTGAAATTTGTGGTCAACAGAATTGATGTTTGATGTATTTAAAAAAATTAAAACTCTCCAATTTTAAAAACTGTGTTTCCGCCGAAATGGATTTTAGCGAGAAAGTCAACTGTTTTATTGGCGATAACGGAGCAGGGAAAACAAATGTCCTGGATGCAATATATTATCTTTCGTTTTGTAAAAGTTACTTTAATTCAATTGATAATCAGAATATTAAACATGAGGAGGATTTCTTTGCCATTCATGGCGAATATTTTAACGATAGTGAGACCAACGACCTAATTAGCTGTGTGCAGAAAAGGGGAAAGAAAAAATCGTTTAAAAAAAACAAAAAGGAATATGACAGGTTGTCCGATCACATTGGATTGATACCATTGGTTATGATCTCCCCTTACGATCGCGACCTCATAAACGATGGGAGCGAGCTAAGGAGAAAATATATCGATGGCGTTATCTCTCAGTTCGACCACGTTTATCTTAAAGCACTTTTGTCGTACAGCAAGACGCTTTTGCAGCGAAACACCCTTTTAAAACAATTTGCGGAAGGGCGATATTTCGATGAGTCCTCATTGCAGATATGGAATGATAAACTTTGCGGACTAGGGTCATTGATTTTTGAAAAAAGAAAGGAATTATTGCTGGAGTTCAACCCCCTTTTCGAGAATTTTTATCAGTATCTCTCAAAAGGAAAGGAGAAAGTCGGCATCGACTACGATTCTCAGTTGTTGCAAAAACCCATGCCCGAGTTGCTTGCCGATTTTATCGATAAGGATAGATTGGTGCGATATACGACACAAGGTGTGCACAAAGACGATCTCGTGTTGAACATCAACGGTTTCCCCATTAAGAAATTTGGATCCCAAGGTCAACAGAAATCTTTTGTCATTGCGGTTAAATTAGCGCAGTTTGAGTTCATGCGCCAGAAAAAGGGCTTTAAGCCAATACTTCTTTTCGATGATATCTTCGACAAACTGGACGATAAGAGGGTTCAGCAAATAATACATCTCGTGAACGAGAATAATTTCGGCCAGGTATTCGTTACCGACACCCAAAAACAAAGGGTTGAAAAACTTTTCGAGGAGGCCGATATAGATCATGAGATATTTTCGGTAAGCAACGGGATAATAATAAAATAAATGGTTCAACGAGAAAACACATACGATTTGAAGGACTTGCTGCAGAAGCTTATAAAAGCCTATCGCTGGGGCGGCAAAATGGATGAGATGAAAGTGCGGGGCACGTGGGGGATAGTGGTTGGCAAAATGATAGAGAGGGATACCGAATCCGTGGTTTTAAGAAACAAGATTCTTTATGTGAAACTCGACTCACCGGCATTGCGCAACGAGCTTATGATGGCCAGGTCCAAGATCGCCAAGTCCATAAACAAGGAAGCTGGAAAGAATGCCGTTGATGATATAGTGTTTCGCTAATTTTTTTTGGTTCTAGGGCAATTTATTTAAATTTGCTGTAAATATACCTCTAATAAAGTAAATGTTAAAAGCATTATACATAAGTAATTACGCCCTGATTAATAAATTAGGGATTGAGTTTGGAAGTGGTTTCTCCGCCATAACAGGCGAAACCGGTGCCGGAAAATCTATCCTGCTTGGCGCCCTGGCATTGATACTCGGGAAACGTGCCGATACTTCTATGCTTTTCGATGATAATAATAAATGTGTTGTCGAGGGTTTTTTTGACGTTTCGAATCTTGGGTTGTCGAATTTTTTTGATGCCAACGATCTGGATCTTGATGACTCCACTATTTTGCGAAGAGAGATCTTGCCAAGTGGCAAATCAAGGGCCTTCATTAACGATACTCCAGTTAACTTAAATGTACTTAGGGAGTTAGGGAGCTCTCTGGTTGATGTCCATTCACAATACGAAACGCTTAAACTTGGTGATTCTTTATTTCAGCTGGATGTTATCGATAGGTTTGGGACCACAGACAAGCTGCTTGATGAATATCATGATAAATTTTTGAAATACAGGTCTGATCTAAAATTGCTCGAAGAACTGAAAGAGCAAAATGAGAAAGCCGGGCGCAACGAAGATTATTTTAGGTTTCAGCTGAACGAACTTGATACTATCAATATCGACGACGATGAATTCCGGAATCTGGTAGATAGGGAAAGATACCTTTCCCATGCCGGGGAAGTTAATCTGATCGCGGGGAAATCAGTTCAAGTTATGGCTGAAAGCGATGAATCAGTTCTTGATAAAATTTCTGAAATCTCTGAGGATTTCTCTAGGATATCAGATTTACACAAACAGTTCAAGGAAATCAGCGATAGGTTGAAGTCGCAAATCATCGAGCTGAAGGATATAGTAAACGAAATAGAGGGATTTGTTCTCGATGCCGGCGACGAGTCTGCTAACCTGCAGCAAATCAATGATGTATTAAATAATATTTATAGCCTTCAACAAAAACACAATGTGAATTCGGTTTCCCGGCTTATCGCATTGCGGGAAGAGTTCCGCGACAAGCTCGATAACATCTCCCTTATTGGCGATAAGATCGGGTTGCTGGAAAAAAAATTAAAACTCGACGTGGAAACTTTAAGTGGTTTAGCTGAAAAATTGAGCAGAACACGCAGGAAAAGCGCCTCTGTTTTTGCGGATTCATTACGGAAACAACTTGCCAAACTAGGTATGCCCGATGCCGATTTTATGGTTAACTTCACAAAGTTGACAGATTTTAATCCCAGGGGGTTCGATAAAATCGACTTCCTTTTCAGTGCAAACCGCGGGAGCGCAAAAGCTGAAATAGGTAAAATAGCCTCCGGCGGGGAACTCTCGCGGTTAATGCTTGCCGTAAAATCACTCATTGGTAGCCGTAAGCTCCTCCCTACAATTATCTTCGACGAGATTGACACGGGAGTCTCTGGCGAAATAGCCGGTAAAGTCGGTAATATGTTAAGGCAAATGTCGGAAAACCATCAGCTTATAGCCATAACCCATTTGCCTCAAATTGCTGCCAAGGCGAATTCGCATTATTTTGTCTTTAAGGAAAACAGCAATAGCAGGACGACTTCCAATATATGCCTCTTAAACAAAGACGAAAGAATAGAGGAAATTGCCAAAATGCTTAGCGATGAGAGTGTTAGCGATGCGGCCAGGGGAGTTGCAAGGGGTTTGATTGGGGGGAGTGATAAAAAACGAACCCCAATTTCTTAATTATGGCGTATTATTAACTCTTCTTCCAATGCCTTTGACTTCATAGTTAAGATGATAAAGTATGATGATCGCATAAATCATATTTGTCATTAAGGATATGTAAAAAATGGGCTCGCCAAACAAAAAACTATTAAATATGATGAGAGCGATAAAAAGGATTAAGTTGATTGCCAAGAAATTGGCTACAGTATTTATAGTCTTAATAATACATATAATGACAGCAAAAAACTCAAATATCAGAACAACTGACCCGTATCACCGGTTTAAAGTCATAACGTACTGAACAAAAACACAATGTCAAATTTTATTACATTTGCACCTGTGATTTTAAAATGATACCATTATGCCCCAGACCAGGTTACCGTTTTTTCCG
>JAJRQZ010000004.1 GCA_024279935.1 Bacteroidota bacterium | reverse complement strand
GTTGATTATCAATAGCCCCATGCTTCAGCGTGGGGCTATATATTTGAAATCTCAGTAGTTTTAGCGGAAATTTTGTGTTTTTCAAACAAAAATTGTGACAAAACGGATAGGTAACCAATGAGTTAATATTTTTCTCTACTGTTGAGTAGTAACGAATATTTTAAAATATCGCGCTAAACTATATCAACTCTTTTTAAGGCTTCAACTCTATTTTTTACATCCAGCTTTACATAAATATTCTTTATGTGAGTTTTGATAGTATTTTGGGAAACGAAAAGCTTGTCCGCTATTTCAATGTTCTTAAAGCCTTGTGCGATCAACTTCAACACTTCGGTCTCTCGTTCCGACAGGTCGAATTCTTTTAGCTTTTCCTCGCTAAACTTATTGCAGTCGCCTTTTTCATCAATTTCTGTTTGCATTTCATCAATACGAAGCAAATAGTTTTGCAGTTCCAGTCGCAACTGCTTCTGATTGAGCTTATTCTGTCGGGTCTTAAAATTATAAACAATAATTAGCAAAACAAATATCACTGATAACGAACCTATTAGCACTGTTTGATTTCGTATTTGCTTTATGTGCAATTGCTCCTCGAGCCGCAATACTTCAATGGTTTTGTTTTTCTCTTTTACCTGGTATTTCGTTTCAATATCCGCTATCGCCTTTTGTTTTTCGATATTAAGTAGCGAATCGCTCAGTTCTGTTACCGTTTGCATCGTGCTTATCGCGCTTGCATAATCCGATCTGGATATATAGATTTTAGAAAGTATTCGGTTAATCTCAAGTATTTCTTTCTTGTTCTCTGCTTTTTCGTTCAACTTAAGCGATTCATTCAAGGATTCTATCGCCCTCTGATCTTCGCCTTTAGCAAAATACAACTGACCAAAACTTCGTAATAATTCCGCCTTCCCCTGAACAATCTTTATCGAGTCAAATATCTTAAATGAATAGTTAAAATATTTTTCAGCCTCGTCATATTGCTTAAGATCAACATAAATATGGCCAATATTGGCACTTACGGTAGCCGATTCCCATAGGGCTTCGGTGCCCTTGAAGATATTGTGCGCCATAGTGTAATATACCAGAGCGGAATCTACGTCCTTAAGAATTTCGGTAAATACTACGCCGATGTTATTCAACGAATAACCAACATTGATCGTATCCTTTATAATCCTTCTTATCCGCAGAGCCTTTTTATGATATTCGATAGACTTTTCAGCATTTTCCATCGACTCGTAGGCTACCCCCAGATTCGAAAATGAGTTCGCTAGTTGCAGGCTGTCGTTTTTCCGTTTGAAAAAGTCGATGACTTCCATATATATTTCAATTGCTTTATCATATTTGCCCATCATTTCGTTCATTGCGGCCCTGTTCATACGCATGTGCGAAACATTAGAGCTGTCTCCAAGGGTTACATAGGAATCTTGAGCGATAAAAAAGCTCGAATCAGCTTTTTCCAGCATTGAATGCTTATAATATAAAACCCCCAGCAGGGAATAAAACCTCCCCCTTTCAGCATTGGTCATTATAGCGTCCATTTTGGAGATAAATATATTTGCCATAGTTTCAAGACTATCCGCATCATGGATACTCGACAAATCCTCAAGTGTCGCCTCAATTTTATTATCAGCAGGTTTAGTAGCCGTTTCCTTCTTGTGGCCGCATGATCCAAGCATCCACAAAACCATAAGGAACATTAATGTTCTTGTTATTTTCATAGTATAAATTACTGCTGCAAATATATTCCATAATTATTATTTGTTAAAATAATTACCCACTATTTAACATTTGTTGAATACTGATAATTAATTGGGCAATAGTCTTATATATATACCTTATATGTAGTATTTTTATTATTAACACATTAACAACAGGGGCTGTTCTCATTTCAATTTATTTGTAATTATTCTTTTTCTTTGCCTTACTTTTGCTATTTCAAAATGTAATTTAGATAATGAACTACTTATCAGTAGAAAATCTCTCAAAACATTATGGCGAACTTATACTGTTCGAGAATATAAGCTTCGGTTTAAACAAAGGCGACAAAGTGGCCTTGATAGCAAAGAACGGAACCGGAAAATCCAGCTTGTTAAGAATTATCGCCGGGCTAGATGCCCCCGACGATGGCAGCTTCGTTATAAACAAAGATGTTAGCTTCGCCTTTTTACCGCAACAACCTGAATTTGAAAAGGATTTAACAATAGATCAACTTTTTGATACTTCACACTCGAAAACTCTCGAAATAATCCGAAACTATGAATTGGCAATAGACAGGCAAACCCAAAACTACAATAGCCAAACCCAAAACGAAGTTGACAAAGCCAGCGAGATGATGGACATGTTTGATGCCTGGGACTATGAGGAAAGGGTTAAACAGTTGCTTAGCCGTTTCGACCTTGACGATACTAAGCAAAAAATAGGGCAACTCTCCGGAGGACAAACAAAAAGGTTGGCTTTGGCATTTACCCTTCTGGACAAACCTGATATGTTGTTTTTGGATGAGCCAACAAACCATCTGGATATCAATATGATAGAATGGCTCGAAGACTATTTGTCAACATCGGCGACCACCCTGCTCATGGTTACCCACGACAGATATTTCCTGGACAAGGTCTGTAATAAGGTCTTCGAGATGAATAGAGGCAACATCTACATTTATAATGGCAGCTATGCTTATTTCCTGGAAAAAAAAGCCGAACGTCAGGCTGCCGAGCAAAAGATGATCCACGACGCCAAAAATTATGTTCGCAACGAACTCGACTGGATGCGAAGGATGCCCAAGGCCAGAACAACAAAATCGAAATCAAGAATAGATTCGTTTTATAAAACTGAAGAAATTGCCAAATCAGGTATTATCGAAAAACAATTGAAATTTAATGTTCAAGCCAAAAGGCTGGGAAATAAAATCCTAGAACTGGAAAAAGTTTCAAAATCCTATGGGGGAAAACATCTGATAAATAATTTGAGCTATACCTTTAAAAAGGGCGAAAAAATCGGGATAGTGGGCGCAAACGGATGTGGGAAATCTACCTTGCTGAATATTATAACAGAGAAAGTTAAAGCAGATTCAGGAAGTATAACAAAAGGAGAGACGATAAGTTATGGCTATTATCGTCAGGATGGGATGAAATTCGACAAAAACAAAAAGCTTATCGATATACTTACCGATATCGCGGAGGTAGTAAAAATCGGCAAGAACCAAACCATAAGCGTCTCCAGGTTCTTAACGCATTTCCTCTTCGAGCCAAAGGTCCAAAACAACTATGTTTATACTCTTAGCGGGGGCGAGCTAAGGCGATTATATCTTTTGACCGTCCTAATCAAGAACCCTAATTTTTTAATCCTCGACGAACCTACCAACGACTTGGACATAGAAACATTAAATATTCTTGAAGACTTCCTGGCCGATTATCCTGGTTGCGCAATATTGGTTTCTCACGATAGATATCTGATGGACAAGCTTGTCGATCACATCTTTATCTTTAAAGGCAATGGCGAGATAAAAGACTTTTACGGAAACTATACCGAATATCAGCTTGAGCAGGAAAAAGATGAAAAACAAAAGAAAAGCTTGATAGCAAAGGCAAAACAACAACAAGAAAAGCAAAAAGCCAAAACCGGGCCCAGCAAGACCAAGACCAAATTGACATTTAAAGAAAATATTGAACATCAGCAACTTGAAAAGGATATTGCTGTGTTGGAAGAAGAAAAGATCAAGCTTGAGAACAAACTTAGCTCAGGCAGCCTTGACTACGACAATTTGGAAAGAACCTCGATCAGGGTGTCTGAGATAATAAATCTTTTGGATGATAAAACATTAAGATGGATGGAGCTGGAGGAGTATAGGGAGTGATAAGGGATATTGCTAATTGGTCGATGGGGTGAGTATCTTGCTCGACATAAAAGCATTAACAATTAAAAGAAAAATCTTTAGGGTTTAAATGAAAAAATTATTTTTGCCAATCTAAATATGAAGTCTATGAAAGCTGTTGTAAGTATAATTATGGGAAGCACTTCCGATTTAAAAGTCATGGAAAAGGCCGCTGCCTTTTTCGATGAGATGGAAATCCCTTTCGAGATGAACGCCCTATCGGCACACCGCACTCCCGAAGAAGTTGAGAAATTTGCGAAAAATGCCGGGAACAAGGGTTTGAAAGTAATAATAGCAGGAGCGGGAATGGCTGCCCATTTGCCGGGCGTAATTGCCGCTATGACTACAATTCCGGTAATTGGGGTTCCCATAAACGCCACTCTCGACGGCATGGACGCCCTGCTCGCCATTGTTCAGATGCCCCCGGGAATACCTGTGGCGACAGTTGGTATCAACGGCGCACTTAACGCAGCCATCCTGGCAACTCAAATGATGGCCACCGGCGACGAAAAACTGGCATTAAAACTTGCGGAATATAAAGAAAACCTTAAACAAAAAATAGTTAAGGCCAACGAGGATTTGAGCAAAATTGAATATAAGTTTAAGGCTAACTAACTGTAGTTCCTATTCTTATCAACGCCCGGCAGGATTTGCAACCCTGCCGCTCCGAACCTGTGGATTTTTAATCCGCCTTCCTGATGATAGTTATTCCGTCGCGCAGCGGGATTATCACTTTCTCAACCCTTTTGTCGGCTTTTACGTGCTTGTTGAAGGCTATGATTCCACTTGTTTCCTTATCCTGCTTTCTCGAATTAGATGTTCTTTTTACAAAGTTCAATACTTTGCCCGACCACAAGACATTATCGGCCAAAATAAAACCGCCAGAGTTTAGCTTTTCCAATGCAAGTTCGTAATAATCAATATATTGCTCTTTGTCGGCATCGATAAAAACCAGATCGAACCTCATATCAAGCCCGGGAATTACATCAAGGGCATCGCCAATGCGGAAATCAATTTTATCATCCAAGCCCGAAAGCTTAAAGTATTTTGATGCAAAACTCTCTATCTCCTCGTTGATATCGATGGTAAGCAGTTTCCCGCCTTCAACCAGCCCTTTTGCCATCTGTATTGCCGAGTAGCCAGTGAAAGTACCAATTTCAAGAATGTTCCGCGGCTTAATCATGCGACTTATCATCTCCAGGAAAATGCCCTGTTGCTTACCGGAAACCATTCTGGGATAATAGGTTTTCAATTGTGTTTCGCGAAACAGCTTATGCAGGAGCCCATCTTCCTCTGATGAATGCAAATCCATATAATCCTCAATGTCCTTATCAATCATTATCCCTGGCTTCAAATATTAATGTGCTCAATTGCTTCTCGTCGAAAACCTCGTTGGCCACATCCATCAGGCTGGCAGCGTCCAGTTCGTCGATTTCTCTTAAAAACGATTCAATGCTTTTAACTTCCGGCTTGTACAACAGGCTTTTCGCGATTGAGAGCATCTCGTTCTGCCTCGAATCATATTGTATCGCCATCTGCCCGGCCAGCTGTTTTTTTGCAACCGACAGCTGGATGCTGCCAAGTTTTTTTTCGCGCAGCGATTTCAGCTCCCTCTTTACCAGCCCGATGCTCTTTTCAACATTAGCAAGATCGGTCCCCAGGTAAACAGCAAACAACCCGGTATCCGAATATGTGTTAAACATCGACTCAACGGCATAGACCAAACCATGCTTTTCGCGAAGGCCAAGGTTTAACCTGCTGTTTAATGCCGGGCCGCCGAGCAAATTGTTCAATAAGAGCAATGGAAGTCTTTTGGCATTTGTACGATTATAGGCAATATTGCCAATCATAACATGACTAAGATAAGAACCGTTTTGATTTATTTCCTGTTTGGGAACATAGTTTTCAAACAATTCCCTTTCCTGTTTGTCCCCTTGTAAATCAACGGGTTCAAAATGTTTCTCGCACAAAGCGATAAGCCTCTTCAGCTTAATGTCGCCCACCGACGAGATAACGATATTATCGAGCCGGTAATTTCTTTTCATAAACCTGAACACGTCTGTTTTCCTGAATGAGCTGACAGTTTTTTTCGTTCCCAGTATATTGTTTCCCAAGGGATGCCCTTGAAACACAAGACTTTCGAAATCATCAAATATCTGCTCGCCAGGATTGTCAAGGTAGGAGTTTATCTCATCGAGGATGACCATTTTTTCCTTTTGCATCTCCTTAACAGGAAAAATGGAGTTGAAGGCAACATCGGCAAGAAGCTCGATACTTTTCTCGTAAAACGGACTTAAGAATGATGCGTAAACACAGGTCTCCTCCTTGCTCGTAAAGGCGTTTAGTTCACCGCCCGAGTTTTCTATCATCCCAAGAACATGAAAGGCCTTGCGCTTTTTGGTCCCCTTGAAGATCATGTGCTCTATAAAATGGGCCATTCCGTTTTCGGGAGGCCTTTCGTCGCGGGAACCTGTCCCAACCATCAGGCCACAATGCGAAACTGCTGCTTTTTGCTCAGAATGAACAAGCTTTATCCCGTTGCTTAAAGTATGATATCGATAATCCAATTTAATTCTGTTTTTCCGACAACCATCGGAATAGAGGTGGCAAAGATAAAATATTGATAATTATAAAACTAAATTTGTTTCGGCATAACATTATTTATTAATTCCCGATATTTACCCCATAATTGCTAAATTTGTTTTCTGATATAAGGCTTATGAAGAATAAATTAAGAAAAATAATAAAGTATAACCTGATACTCTTGGCCCTGGTTGTTATTTATGTTTTTGTAATTGGACTGATTCCGCTTGGAACCTATAAAGGTATAGCGTACAGCCTGACGTTTAGTTTGATCTACTTGATATCGGCCGGACTGATCTCCGAAAAAGGCCATACGGGAATGTTCGTCTATGCTGGAATAACCATAGCTGTTTTATGGCTGTCGGAACTACTGCACCTAGAACTTGTCTCCATATTATCAGCCATAATTTCCATCGGATTTATAATACTGATAATCATAATGTTGCTTACAAGAGTGGCCAGGAGCAACCAAGTATCGATACTGGAATTTATTGAAGCTGTGAACATCTATTTCCTCATGGGGATAATAGGCTCAATCCTCTTCCGGGTAGTTTATGAATTTGTTCCGGGAAATTCATTTAACCTTCCGGACAACAACATCATACCAAACATCGACTTCATTTATTTCAGTTTTGTAACGCTTACGACACTTGGTTATGGCGATATTACTCCAATAGATCCGTTTGCCAAAAGCCTGGCAGTGTTTTTAAGTATTAGCGGGCAGCTTTATTTGACAATGATAATTGCCGTTTTAGTAGGAAAGTATTTGAGCAAGAAATAAATATAAACAAATTCCTTACTGCACATGGCGGCACGAAACCTACACTTCGTTAACCTGCGCACACCAGTCCAGCAAGAACGAATTGGCGCCAACCTGTGAGAACAACAAACAGTGCCTTGTTGAATGAATTTTAAGGTCATCCCCCTGACAACAAAGAGGATACGGATAATTGCAGAAAACCATAGGACAAGAATAACACAAAACCGCATACTCGATAAGGAGGACAATACTTGGGAAATGCCGAATCATGAATGATGAGTTACGAAGTTTATATGGGACAAAAAACCCGCTTCTACAATCAAAAATCGTTGATCGCGTTCATTATTCAAAAAAATCCTATTAAAAAAAGGTTACTACTCAGCAGGTTTATCAAGTTGATTATCAATAGCCCCATGCTTCAGCGTGGGGTTATATATTTGAAATCCCGGTAGTTTTGGCGGAAATTTTGTGTTTTTCAAACAAAAATCGTGACAAAACGGATAGGTAACCAATGAATTAATGTTTTTCTCTAGTGCTGAGTAGTAACAAAAAAAGACTTCTATTTCTCCCCCAGAGACTTAACAAAATCCTCGTCGGTAAAGATCCAGAAAAGTGGCTGCCAGCGTTCCACGCCTTGTACCTCGCGACGGGCGATAGGGGCTATCCCATAAATTGTTTTGCTCATTTGAAGGTTGTCAGGGTTTATTGCCCATTTTTCCAGGAAGCGCAACTTTAAAACATCGCTTTCGGTAATTTTTGTAACAATTGTTGTATCGTACTCTTCGAATGGCGCAGTTGTCCTCATCAGCTTCAAGTTCATGGTATCGGCAAAAATCGACCTTGCCTCACCAAGGCTCATAGGCGTTTTATAATAATCGTAAGCCTTAAACTTGCCCGACTTGACGCCGTCGAAGATAAGCTTCACCAATTTTTCCCGGTCGGGGCCGGGAAGGTTTTGTATCCACCAGTCATAGGATGGATCAGGGCTCTTTAGCGATACATCATATTGTATCATTTTTGTTATTACCCCCTCGTCTCCCGATTTGGCCTTATTAAGATCACATGAAACTGCACCCAGCATTAACAGAATGCTCAGGCCGATTAAAATTGAATTTTTCATTGTTTGGCTTTTTAGTTATTTTTACAAATAATATGAACGCTAAATTATCAAAATTATTTTTTGCAGCGGTGTTTTTGTTCAATAGCTTATTGGCTATTAGTCAAATAATTGAGCCCGGCCGTGCTGTTGACTGGAAATCCGCCTATAATGGCTTCAACCCTATTTTCCCCACCCTGCAGATCAATATTCTCGACTTTGGCGCCCTGGGCGACGGTATCACCGATGATCACCAGGCAATTTCCGATGCCATAAGCTCCTTGGAAGATGAAGGCGGAACTATCTACTTCCCTCCCGGGAACTATTTAATTAATTCGCCAATCAACTTTAGTAACGACATAGTTTTTAAAGGCCAGGGGGCCGATTCGACAATTTTGATTTTCGATCTCGGCGGCCAGGCTTTAAACTGCATAAATATCTCCAAAGCACAAACAACGAATTTTATATCAGTGTCAAGCGGTTTCACCAAAGAAAGCAACAAACTTTACTGCCCAGATTGTGAAGATTTGGAAAAAGGCGACTTTGCCGAAATAATACAGGATAACGGCAACTGGGACATTGCCCCTGCCGATTGGGCCCAAAATACAGTCGGGCAAATAATTAGAGTTGAGGATGTTTTGGAAGACACTATTTGGTTCAACAACCCTTTACGGATAGAATATTCTGAAGACTTAAACCCAAGGATAAGAAGCATAATTCCCATACAGAACTGCGGTATCGAATGCCTGAAAATAAAGCGCATCGATGAACCGGAAGAGGGCGCGGGCTCGAATATAAATTTCAGCTTTGCGGCAAACTGCCTGATAAGGGGTGTGGAAAGCGATAGCAGCGTTGGTAGCCACATTTCAGTTTACCACAGCACAAACATCTGGTTTACGGGTAATTATATCCATCACGCATTTACCTACGACGGAGCAGGCACAAGAGGCTACGGAATACAATTAAGCCAGCATAGCGGCGAATGTTATATAGCCGACAATATTTTCCGGCACCTCCGCCATTCGATGATGGTAAAATCAGGGGCGAACGGTAATGTTTTTGCATATAATTATTCGCTGGAGCCCAATCGGTCAGAGCCCATTCCCACTCTGTCAGGTGATATCTCACTACATGGCCATTTTGCATATTCAAATCTGTTCGAGGGAAATATAGTTCAAAATATCATTATCGACCACTATTGGGGTCCTTCGGGGCCATGGAATACCATGCTTAGGAACCGTGCCGAGCTTTTTGGCATCTTAATGACCGAGAACGAGGAATATGAAACCTCGTATCAAAATTTTGTCGGCAACGAAACCAGTAATATCATTACCCCTTATGGGCAATTTATCACAACTGGCAACAACCACTTTAAATACGGCAATAATATCAGAGGAAACGCGGTTCCCGAAGGCAGCGAGGATTTTACCGACACTTCTTACTATTTATCGGGGCAACCTCCGTTTTGGACTTCAGAATATGCTTGGCCTCCCATAGGTTACCCAAACAAGCTTGACGAATTTACCATTCCTGCCAAACAACGGTTTTTGGACGGGGATTATACCCTTTGCAACGACAGCACGGTTTCCGGGATAGGTGAAAAAATCCGGCTTCCGGTATTTAACGTCTGGCCTAACCCTGCCAGTGAAAAAGTGTTTTTCAAACTTAAGCGTTACGAAGACCTCGATATAAGCATTTATGATGCTAAGGGGAGAAGGATATACCATAATCATCTAAATAACAATCTTTTAACGCAGTCGATTAATATATCGTTCATCAAGCAGGGCGGAATTTATTTAATTGTTGTCAGGGGAAGAAAATGGTATGGAACTGCCAAAATGTTTGTAAATAACTAATACAAAAACATGAGAATCAGTGAACCGACATTATTGATAAACAAATCGAAAGTAGAAAGAAACATCGATAAGATGATAGGGAGGGCAAAGAAATCCAATACAATATTCCGTCCTCACTTCAAGACACATCAATCAATAGAAATAGGCGGGATTTTCAGTGAAAAAGGCGTCGATAAAATTACCGTATCGTCGGTGTCCATGGCTGAATTTTTTGCAGGGGCGGGATGGGACGACATTACGATAGCGTTTCCGCTAAACCTTAGAGAACTCGACAGAATTTATGCCTTAGCCAAAAAAATAAATCTGAACATCCTTGTTGACTCACTATATTCCATAAAATTTTTGAGTAATTATAATACTCATTCTTTGGGTGTATTCATAAAAATCGACATTGGTTACCATCGTTGCGGATTAGATTTCGACAATGAGGACATCACGAAAATTATAGATACAATAAATACTCATAAACATCTGTTTTTCTGTGGCTTTCTAAGCCATGCCGGACAGGACTACAATGCAAGAGGCAAGCATGATATAGAACAAAACGTACTTAAGGCCATTGAGCAATTCGAAGATTTAAGGAAAAAATTTCCTGGGGCGCTCATTTCCTGGGGCGACACTCCGTCCTGTTCCATTTCTGAAAACCTGGGTTATTTTGACGAACTCAGGCCCGGTAATTTTGTTTATTATGATGTTATGCAATATCATATAGGTTCCTGCTATATGGAAGAAATTGCCGTTACGGTATTATGCCCTATAGTTTCAGTAAATGTTTCGCGCAGCGAGTTAGTCATATACGGAGGGTCAGTACATTTATCCAAGGAATTTATTGCCGCCGACAACAACTTTAAACTTTTCGGTTATGTTACTCGATTTGAAAACAACAAATGTGGAAATCCCCTGCCGGGGACTTATGTTTCATCGCTTTCGCAAGAACACGGCATAATAAAAATGCCACGGGAATTGATAAGAACTTTCAATCCCGGCGACATTATCGGCATACTGCCTGTTCATTCGTGCTTGAGTGCCAATCTGCTCAAAAACAATATGATAATACGATAGCTTACATCCTTATAAGGTTTTCATCTATCTCAACGCCCGGTTTATAAACAACGCCGGTATTCCTTTTTGCATCAAGGATAACATTCATTTCGTCTTTAAACCGAACGTGCCTGATGGCATCGTTCTCGAAGACAGCCTCTTGTTTGTCAAGAAAATCAATATCGAAAAATCCATCGTCTATAAAAGGATTTATAGTGAAATATCCTACTTTAAAAGAAGTTAAGTTCTGAAAAAAGTGGGTTCCCTGACTTGCATCTATCCTATAGTTTTCCAATCCGGATTCCACAATAAGCCTGGCCCCTGATATCTGCGGCCATTTAACGGGAATACCAAGCCAAGGGTCGCTGGAGCCCCACCGCCCGGGGCCAATTAAGATATAAGCCTCCTTGCTCTCAAGAAACTTCTTGTTGATTTTGTCAATCATCAACACAAGTTCGCTATTTCTCGATTTGTCGAAAGTTTGAGGCTTAACATAAACGATATCCTTAATACCGGATATAATACCATTTCCAAGGGCCGATTTCGTTATTATCAATGATTCCTCGCGCTTTATAAGCGATTCCTTAAGGTGAACGGTCTCGGTGATCGAAACTATCGGCCTTATTTGCAGCAGGTTAAATACATAATGGTCGTTCTTATTGGTCTTCAGGTCCATAACAAACTCGATTTCGATGGGCTTGCCCATTTCCTCTTCGCCCAGCACCAGGATTTTCCGAATAACTTCGGCCAGGGGCAAAGTCGTATGCTTCAGCAATTGCGAAAATGTAATCAATTTCTTGCCATCGGCATTATACGAATCCCTGAGGACGTTGTTTTGCAAGTCGTAAGTTGAAGCAACCAACCTTAAGGAATTATCGCCTTCGGCCTCTTTGATCTTAAGGTCCACCAAGCTGCCTCCGTCATCAGAAGTTACCGAAAACTCTGAAAGATTGCAATTAAGCGCAAAAAACCGCTTCTGCGTTTCCCGCAGGGCCGAGGCCGGGCTGGAGGTCTGCAATATCCGTTTCGGGTATTTCGGGCTAAACCTCAGCGATTGTCCACCATCTACGATATACTTCCCGAGGCCAAAAGCGATGTTGGCAATCCCGTCCTCCGATTTCTCGGGAGGAATAGGATAATAGTTTAGCGAGCGGGCCACGCCCGAAAGCGACGGGTAATATCTGTACTTATATGGCGACCCGCATACTTCCTGAATCACGATCGCCATTTTTTCTTCATCGATCATATTCGAGGTGGCCTTCATATAGGCTTTGCTGTCAGCATAATAAGCAGAAGCATAAACTGCCTTTATCGCATCGCAGAGCATTTTGAACATCCTGTGATAATCGCTGAGGACATTAGGGATCATATAAGTATTATAAATCCCCGCAAAAGGCTGGTAATGACTATCTTCAAGCAAACTGGAAGACCTCACTGCAACAGGTTTGCTCAGCAGCTGGGCTATTGTAAGCAGGTCTTCATAAACACTGTTGGGGAGTTTTGCCTTTATAAAGCTTTGAAAGATCTCCTCATCAGAAAGATCTTCCGACAGAGCAATGGGGTAAAGGTTGTTGGATTCCATAAACTCGTCGAAAATATCGGTTCCCAGCACTACGGTCTTGGGTATCGTGATGTCGATCTTATCAAAATGATGATATAATTGATTTCTTTTGATCAAGGAATCAAGGAATGCAAGCCCTCTGGCCTTCCCGCCTATGGAGCCTTCGCCGATCCTGGAAATAGTAAAATATTCATCGAAAGTCTCGCGGTTGAACTGCGAAATAACCCCTCTTGCCTTTGCCATCCTGAAATTGGAGATAGCCTCGAAGATAAAGCGTTTTATTTCGTGAAAATCACTAAAGTCAGCTACGGAGAACGATTTAAACAGGCTTGCGATAGAAAACAACGCCCTCGCCCTGAGCCATTTGGAGATATGGTCGCGCTCGATGTGATACCGAAGGGATGCTTCGGGGATCTGAAATATTTTTTCCTGAAGCTCGCGCAAGCTGCCGGCACGTTCAACGGCCCAGCCTGTTTCGGGATCGATAAAGACAAAATCGCCGAAAGCAAAATATTGTTTTATGAACTCCCTCAGCTCATACGTCAGCTTAGGTGAGTTTTTATCCAAAAACCCAACTTTCAGGAGTTTCGACCTTGCCCTGTTAACGGGGTCTGACGACTGCAGGAGTATAGGTGTCAGCGAACTGTCCTTCTTGATGATTTCCGCCAAGGCGAAACCGGCATATTTATCCCTTTTACCGGCCCGCATATAGTTGATGTCCGAAATTATGCCCAGCAGGTTGTCCTTGTACTTCTCATATAATTCAACCGCCTCCTCAAAATTCGTTGCCAGCAAAATCTTTGGTCTTCCCCTGGCCCTGATCATTTTTTGATGCTCGTTAAGACCCTCGCGCATAAACGATTTCGACTGCTTGAAAATAATCTTATACATATTCGGCAAATAGCTCGAATAGAACCGGATGTTATCCTCAACAAGTATAATCGTCTGAACACCTACGGCTTCCACATCATGCTCAACGTTCATCCTGTCCTCGATAAGTTTTATTACCGCAAGCAGCAGATCGGCGTTGCCCAACCAGCTAAAGAGATAATCGTAGGATTTGAACTCGGTACTTTCCAGCCTTATGCTAACTTCCCTTGAGAATGGCGTCAACACTACGATTGGAATATCGGGATAAATATCTTTTATATGCCCGGTAATGTCAATGGTCTCCTTTTCCTCGGCACTGAGCATGCAAATTATCAGGTTTATCGATTCTTCCTGAAGAATGTCCATTGCCTCGCCGGTGGAGGTTGCCAGAATAAAGCGGGGGGGGAAACGAAGGTTGAGCGACATATACTCATAGAAGATTTGTTCGTCTATGCGGCCGTCTTCCTCAAGCATAAACGCATCGTAAACGCTGGAAATAAGGAGGATTTGGTAAATCCGCTTGCGCATCAAGAGCGAGAACGAAGTTTCGTTAAAATAATCTTTTTGTGCGTATATATCTGATACTGAGGGAATCATAATCTTTAAAAATAAAACAAAACTAGTATATGATATGAAAAAACATCAGCTCAAATTTAAGGAAATAAACCGTTTTTTATAAATTAAGAATTTGTAACTAAATTTGCACGGGCATTTTTGCCTTCTATATATAAAATAATGGAAATATCAGAAAACAATAATATAAAAAAGGAGCATGTTTCATCGGCCAGGGGCTGCTGTTTCGTGGACACCTCCAATCCTCAAAATCCTAATGTCAATCAGCAGAATTGCTGCAAGTTAAGTACTTTCAACTGGCTTGCGGATTATTCAGATTCGATATCATCGAAGATTTACATAGCAGAAATACGATTTAAAAACGGCAGAAAGGGGTTTTACAGCTTTGGGGAAGAACTAGAATTAAAAGAAGGCGAGATAGTTGCCGTGGAGGCTTCCCCCGGGCACGACATCGGGATAGTTTCCATCCTGGGGGATGCAGTCAACCTACAGATGAAGCGAAAAGGTGTCGATCCCGAGACTGCGGAGCTCAAGAAAATCTACAGGCACGCACGAACAGCAGATATAGAGAAATGGTTTGAGGCCATGAAGCTGGAAAACAGCACCATGTACAAGACCAGGGTTTTCGCCATCGATCTCGGGCTCCAGATGAAGATAAATGATGTTGAATACCAGGGAGATAAAACAAAGGCTATATTCTATTATACGGCCGACGAAAGGGTTGACTTCCGCCAGCTTATCCGGAAACTTGCCGATTCGTTTCGCATAAGAATAGAAATGAAGCAAATTGGCGTCCGGCAGGAAGCCGCCAAATTGGGAGGTATCGGCCCCTGCGGCAGGGAGTTGTGCTGTTCGTCCTGGATGAGCAGTTTTTCCAGCGTATCCACGAGCTCAGCACGTTTACAGCAACTTTCACTAAATCCGCAGAAGCTTGCCGGCCAGTGCGGCAAGCTCAAATGCTGCCTAAACTACGAAACGGATTCGTATGTGGATGCCCTAAAGGAATTCCCTGACTCAAAAACTATTTTAAGAACTAAGAAAGGCCCGGCAGCATATCAAAAAACCGATGTGTTCAAGCGCCTGATGTGGTATTCTTATACCGAGGAAGCAGGCAGTTTATTGGCCATTCCCGTCGATAAAGTGAAAGAAATAATGAAGGTCAACGATAACGGCAAATTAGTCAACGACCTGGAATCCTTTGCCGAAAAAGAAGATATCCATTCAAATTCCGATTCCCCCGACGGCTTTGACGTTGTCAGTTATCAATAAATAATGTTTTTTAGCTTATCGAGGATAATAATTATGGCCTTATTACATTTAACAATCAACCGGATCCGATGAAATACTTTAAGTGCTTCAGCAAAATACTCTTACTATGGTCAATTGTTTTTTTGTGTGCTTGTTCGAGCGGTACTATTTACGACAAGAGCATTAAAGTCAGCAAGGACGGTTGGTATAAGAATGATATGGCACGTTTCGACCTCAGCATCAACGACAGCTTGGAAACCTACGATTATTATTTAAATATCCGCCATACAGTTGATTACAGATACAGCAATCTGTTTGTTTTTTTTTAAAACAACATATCCCAACGGTAATATAAGCCGCGACACCCTTGAGTTCGTACTGGCAAACAAATCGGGAAAATGGTACGGAAAAGGTTGGGGCGACTTAAAAGATATATCATTCCCCTTGGTAAGAAGCATAAAGTTTCCCCTAATGGGGGAATATACGTTTCAAGTCCAGCAGGCAATGCGTGTTGATACTCTTGAAGGAATTACTGACATAGGGATTAGAATTGAACGTTCCAAATAAAATATTAAATGGTAAAGGCTAAAAATTCAAAAACGGAAAAGACCTCCAAAAAGAAATTCTTCAATTATTTGTTCAAGTTGTGGTTTCTCTTTATTGCGGGCCTGGCATTTGTTTTCATTTTGTTTTATGGCGTTTCCAACGAATGGTTCGGGGACATGCCCACCTTTGAGGAACTGGAGAATCCACAAAGCAATTTGGCCTCGGAGGTGTTTTCTTCCGACGGCGAGCTGCTGGGCACTTATTTTATCGAAAACAGGTCAAATATCACCTACGATCAATTAAGCCCATATCTTTCCAATGCTTTTATGGCGATAGAGGATGTCAGGTTCCGGGAGCATTCCGGTATTGACGAGGTTGCCCTCGGAAGGGTTATCTATGGTTTGCTTACCGGAAACCATGCCGGCGGGGGGAGCACCCTGACTCAGCAATTGGCAAAAAACCTCTTCCCCAGGGGCCGGATGAACAAGCTGCAATTGGTGATGCGCAAATTCAAGGAATGGGTAACTGCCACCAAACTAGAGAGATACTATTCCAAACAGGAAATATTCGCGATGTACTTGAATACTGTTTCTTTCGGGCATAATGCCTACGGGATCAAATCGGCCACAGCCACGTTTTTCAATAAACAACCCGACTCGCTGAACATACAGGAATCGGCCTTGTTGGCCGCAATGGTCAATGCACCTACGCGTTATAGCCCTATCCTTCACCCCGGCAATGCATTGAAAAGAAGGAATATAGTCCTGGGCCAGATGTACAAATACGAGTTTATCGACAAGCAAACATTGGATTCCGTGAAACAACTTCCTTTGGGGGTTTCGCGTTATAGTATGCTGGACCACACCCGTGGCATAGCAACTTATTTCAGGGAGTATCTCAGGGGTGCGCTCAAGAAATGGTGCAAGACACATTACAAACCAGATGGCAGCCCATACAACTTATATAAGGACGGTCTAAAAATTTACACGACAATAAACTCCAAAATGCAGCGATATGCCGAACAGGCCGTCCGTGAACATCTTGCTTATGACCTCCAGCCTGGTTTTTACAGGCATTGGAAAGGATATACAAATGCACCTTATGTATTCAAGGATCTGAAACCCGAGGAAGTTACGGCAGAAATCGACAAGGTTTTGACACGGACGATCAAGCGAAGCGAGAGATACCGCAAACTAAGAAATGCCGGTGCCGGCATGGACTCGATAATGCTTTCCTTCAATACGCCTGTCGATATGCGGGTTTTTTCCTGGCAAGGACCCGTTGACACCATCATGAGCCCGCTTGATTCGATAAAGTATTATAAATATTTCCTTCAGGCCGGCTTGATGTCGGTTGAATCGCAAACAGGTTATGTAAGGGCTTATGTGGGCGGAATAGATTATCGCTATTTTCAATACGACCACGTTACCCAGGGCCGCCGGCAGGTTGGTTCCACCTTCAAGCCATTTTTGTATTCCTTGGCCATGAGCGAGGGAGAATACTCGCCCTGCTATAAGGTGCCCAACATACAATATAGTGTTGAGCTTTATGACGGCACTTATTGGTCGCCCAAAAACTCATCCGACAAGCGCCTTGGCGAAGAGGTAACCCTAAAGTGGGCTTTGGCAAATTCAAACAACTGGATATCAGCATATCTGATGAAACATTTTTCGCCTGAGGCAGTAATCCAGCTTTGCCGCAAGATGGGTATCACATCCCCTATTCCGGCTGTTCCGTCAATAGCGCTCGGAACCCCCGACATCTCTCTTTATGAAATGGTGGGGGCGGTAAATACTTTTGCGAACAAAGGCGTTTTCATAAAGCCGACATTTGTTACCAAGATCGAGGATAAAAACGGCAATGTGCTGGAAAAATTCGTCCCTGAACGTACCGAGGCCCTGGATGAAGTTTCTGCATATAAAATGCTGCAGCTCATGAAAGGTGTTGTTGAGAGCGGGACAGGCATCCGCCTGAGATATAAATATGGGTTTGATAATCCGATAGCGGGCAAAACGGGCACGACCCAAAATCAAAGCGACGGGTGGTTTATGGGCCTTACTCCTGACTTAGTTACTGGAATCTGGGTAGGTGCCGAGGACAGATCGGTGCATTTCAGGACTATCTCCCTCGGACAGGGAGCCAATATGGCCCTCCCAATTTGGGCAATCTATATGAAAAAGGTTTATGAAGATACTAGTCTGGGCGTCAGCATGGGCGAGTTCGACAAACCATTAAAAGATGTTTCCATTGAGTTCGACTGCGAGAAATACGAACGTCAAAAAAACAACGGTACCGGTGAAATTGACGATGACGAGTTTTAGCGGGCAAGCCTTGAATTGTCAGCTACCATAATCCCTTTGCAATTAATATTTGCTATTTCCCCGGTATCGAAAGGTATATCGTTAATGTACGCTTCATCCTCAAGGGAAAACTCTTTGGCAAGGCTCAATCTAAAGATTTCTTGTTTTGCAATTTCAAAAGTATCAAAAGGAATATCGGAAATTACCTCTTCTTCCATTTCAAACTGCTCATTAACAGCGTGCAAATATAAGGATAGTGAGGCTATCTCATTAGTGTTAAAAGGAATATCGTCTATATAGCCTTCATCCTGCATTGGAAAACCATCTGCGAAAATATTAGTTGATAAGAGGATTGCCAGGCTTAAAGTTGCGGAAATATTTAAAAATGCTTTCATCGATTTATATTTTTATCGTTTAATTATGGGGCAAAAATATACTGTTATGCCCGTTTGGGAAACGACAAATAGGCGAACGGGACTTTTTAGTCGGTGAATGCGGAAGGGTTGGATTTAGGCGAAACTTTCTATTGAATTTGTATTTTGTTTTTTGCGATCATGGATGCCCCGGCCACGACCAAAGGAAGACCCAGTCCCTTCATAAAATCCACAATTTCGACATTGATGTTGGCATTCATCATCAGATTGGCCATTTCTCCTGCATTTATTGTCAATAGCCCAACAGCTAAGAGCCTGAAATGTTCTTTTTTGATCTTTTTCATTTCCGTTTTTTTTTCCTATTTTGATTTGCTTTTTTTAGGATTGCTCCTTAAATAGTTTTTACAGGTCAAAAACTGTTCTTCACCTATTATCTGTTCATCCAATGTTGCCATAAAATAATGCTTTTTCCAATCCGGTTTTATCCTGTCGAGCAAAAATGCCTTTCCCATTCCCATATAATAAAACATAACCCTGCCAATCACCCCTTTCCCAACAAACCTTATGGGGTTTAGCGAGGATTGCCTTTGGTATCTTTGGCCAATATTTTCAAAGCCATCATCTGGGTGAAGTTTTTGGTATTCACGAGTTGGGGAATAAACATCATCAATGGAGGCCCTTATGGCCAATTGCTGTTCGACATACCTTGCCACGCCCTCGTTCCATTCCATGTAAGCTTTATATTTAACCTGCAAGCTGTCTTTGACCAGTAATTGTTGAATAAAACATATATCTGCAAATCTTCTCTTGAAAATGAGGATATTGTTTTCGTTAAGGGAATCTTTCATTATCCCCCGATATACTTTTTCCGCTTCTAGCTTTTCTATGGCAAGCATCTCTTTGTCAAAAAACGGATATGGGAAGTTCATTTCATTTGTGTTTTCGTATAATCCTTCCCTGAAATCATGTTTCATCAAAAGCCCTGTGGTAATTTGACCGCTTTGATAAACATGGAACATCTCATGAACGGTTTTTAACACCCACTCGCTTTTGCTGTAACCATTCCCGGGTGAGGATACCACTACCGTAGGGATGTTATTGACTGGGGACATTGCACTGTATTCAAGCGTGTCTTTCGTGTCCTTGTAAAAACAAATCAGATATTCATTGTTATCTAGTTTTGTATATCCTGTTGGGGGGTTATTGTGAGAAAACAAATATTTGAATTCCCCTTTCTTATATAAGAGGGCTGTGTTTTGTCCTTCCCAATCTGCCCAAACTTTATGGGCCAATTCTTTTTGTAAGTGAAATGCTTCACGGATCAGTGCTAAATCACTTTCCCGGAGGTTCGTATTTTGCGCAAACAGGGGAAAAAATGTGGAGAGGATAATTATAATTGAAATTATGCTTTTTTTCATATTTGTTGATTTTAAATGCAACCGACCCTCCGTTTTCTCAAATGCCGCCAATTGTGTCATAAAGATTTTACAGATGCGGGTTGTTTCAATTTCAATGTGTAATTTCCATGGGCTTTCACCACTTCCCAATCATCGTTCAAGTCAAGTGTCCAACCATCGCCTTCAATTTTCCTCTTATTTATCTTGGAGGGTTCGCCAACAATTACCTCCCCCCAGTCTTTATCGACCAAAGCACCTTTATGAACGGTCAAAACTCCCCAATCATCGGTTATCCTCAAATTGGGGTAAACAGTTCCTAACTCCCTGTACGGGATTAGGTTGCCGGGGTCGAAACTGATGTTCATGTTTTTAATAGGCATGGACAATACCGGGTTTTCCTGAAATACCTTGTCGTATTTCGCCAAAATCCCTAATTGCTTTTTGGCCCTGTTTGTTTCTTGCTCTATGATTTGTACATAATCATAGGATCCCAGCGTTTTATAAACAATATCTTTAAGATTTGAGGGAATGGAAATATTGAAAAAAACTGCAATGAAATCCGTGAGGTTTGTTTTGTAGGTAACATCCAGATTCCAGTGCTTGTATTCCTTTTGCATGAAGAAACCATAAACAGGGATTGTAATATAGGCAAACGACCTGACAAATGTTGGGTTGCCATAAAAACTATCAATGGGGCCCTTATGTAGAAATCCCTGAGTCCTGTTTCGTCCCGGCCACTTAGGGCTGTTCCGGTATATTCCGCCATGCCCTCGTTAAGTTCCAATGAGTTTTCCTTGGAACCCGGAAACAATTGTTGACGGTATGCCCTGAAAAACAAGGCGTTCTTTAAGTGTTGCCCTTGTGCATTCCTATTTTTGGCCTTCAGCGCCTTTTTCAAGGCCTCTAGTTCAAGTATGAGAAAAACCCTACCATCTTTGCTGTCCAAATGATCACAGTTTTTTTGGTATAGACCGGAAAAACCTATCTCCGGCTGTATCCTATGGAACAATTCATGGGTCAATAAACCCATGCGCTCCTCCTTGTCTTCGGGTAGAGGCAATATGACCATTGACCACCTTTTCCCGTTCCAATCCAAAGCGGTATTGACAATGTTGATTTCGTTTGGCAACATACGGTTTGTGTATGAATCGTTGGGCGTTTAAAAGCACTTCATTTTCGGTTTATTACTATCTTTATTTAGATGCTCTAACTTTAAGTTAACCACTTGTTGCCCAATGATTTATACACTTTGTTGTGCGTTCGTTATTTTTTCTTTAGTTTATATTTACCTTTTTCTTTTTCCACTTTCCAATCTTTTTTGAGTTCCAAAGTCCAACCTTTTCCTTTTACAATTGATTCACTAATTTCAGTTGGTTCTGAAACAATAATATTACTCCAATCTGAACTTAATAAAGCACCATCTTCAACTGTTAAAATTCCAAAATTATCGGTTACCCTTATATTAGGATAGACTGTTCCAATATTTTCAAGTGGCATTATGTTTCTTGGGTCAAATGAAATATTCATATTTTCAAACATAAGTTTTAATGTTGGCTCTTTCAAAAACTTCGTTTTATAACTATCAATTTTTGCTAATCTTTCGTTTTCTCTAACTTTTTCTTTTGCAACAATATTTTGATAATCGTAATCATTTTGTTCAGCTATTTGCTTAAATGATTTATTTGTAATTGTATCAATTGCGAAAGAATTTACAAATAAATCTGTCAGGTTAGTTTCTTGTGAAATTTCTTTATGCCAATTATTTTTTTGTAGTGATAAAAGATAACCATATAATGGTATTGTTTGGTAGGCAAAAGACCTCACAAATGTAGGGTTCTCATAGAAATTGACTATACTATTTATAAAGTGTGATTTCATTTCCTTTTCGTTTCGACCACTTAGCATAATTGCAGTATATTCCGCTAGACCTTCATTAAGTTCCAATGAGTTTTCTGCTTTTTTTCGGTCTTCATTTGACTGTCGATTGATTCTAAAAGTTAGTGCATTTGTAATGTGAAGTGTTTTTAAACTATCATTGTTAGCACACAAAGCCTTTGTTAATGCTTGTAATTCGAGTTTAAGCAATAATCTTCCTTCATATGTATCTAAATGTCCGTTGCTAAATTCTTGGAGGTTTTCAAATCCAATTTCTGGTTGTATACGATGAAATAATTCGTGAATTACCAAATTGTTCCGAGATGCTCTGTCTGTTGGTAAAGGTAACATTACCATAGTCCATCTTTTATCTTCCCAATTCAACGCTGTGTTAGCAATGTTAATATTATTTGGTAATGTATCTAAATATACATTAGTTGATTTCACAAATTCATTTGATGAATTATTTTCATTGGCTATAAATTCCCTTGTGGTAGGGTTAATAAATAATAT
Organism: Bacteroidota bacterium; assembly: GCA_024279935.1. Lineage (GTDB taxonomy): Bacteria > Bacteroidota > Bacteroidia > Bacteroidales > F082 > BM524. The sequence goes on along the minus strand of JAJRQZ010000004.1, from coordinate 1,312 downwards.
TGGACCATAAATTTGATGGTTCCAAAAATTCCCGTTATCAATTCTTAATAAACTGTCAACTGACGAAAGTGTTTGGATAATAATTTCCCTTTCGCTTGGTACTTTTTCCATACTATTTTGGTTACTTTTATTGGAATTATTATACCTCAAATAATTTTTACAAGATAAGAACTGTTCTTTACCAATTATTTGTTCATCTAGCGTTGCTGTAAAGTAGTATTTTTTCCAATCAGGTTTTATCTTATCGAGTAAAAATGCTTTTCCCATTCCCATATAATAAAACATAACATTCCCAACAACACCTTCTCCAACGAACCGTATGGGACTTATTGAGGATTGCCTTTGATACCTTTGACTGATTTTTGTAAAAACATCATTAGGGTAAAATTCTTGATATTCTATAGTTGGAGTATAAATATTATCATTAGAAGCCAACATGGCCAATTGTTGTTCAACATACCTTGCAACACCCTCATTCCATTCCATGTGTGATTTATATTTTATCTGTAAACTATCTTTAATTAACAATTTCTGAATAAAATAAATATCTGCAAATCTCCTTCTATAAATATTGATATAATTTTCATTCAGCGAATCTTTCATGATTGCATCATATACTTTTTCCGCTTCAAGTTTTTCTATGGCGAGTCTTTCTTTGTTAAAATATATATATGGGAAATTTAATTCATTAGTATTTTTATACAATCCATCTCTAAAATCATGTTTCCTTTTTAATTCATCTGTAATTTGATTACTTTGAAATATATGAAACATTTCATGAGCGGTTTTCAATACCCATTCACTTTTATTGTCATCTTTTTTAGGTGAGGATACTACCACTGTAGGAATATTATTGACAGGGAACATTGCACTATAATCAAGAGTATCTTTAGTTTTTTTGAAAAAGATTGTGTATTTATATTTATCATTTTTTAGTTTTTTATATCCTTTTGGTAGGTCAGTATGAAAAAACAAATATTTGAATTTCCCTTTCTTATATAAAAGAGGTACATTTTGCTCTACCCAATTTACCCAAACTTGATGTCCTAATTCTTTTTGTAAGTGAAATGCTTCACTAATTAGTACAATATCACTTTCTTGAAGATTCACTTTTTGAGCAAATAGAAATAAAGGCGTGAACAGGAGAAGTATAAAAATTGAAATTACGTTGTTTTTCATGTGTTTATAATTTTGTAATTAATTGTCATCTAGCATATTATATTTATCATCGGATTTAACAGATTAAGCGGATTTTAGTTTTTCGCAAGCGAAAAACATCCGTTAAATCCGCTTAATCCGATGACTGTATTTT
>JAJRQZ010000003.1 GCA_024279935.1 Bacteroidota bacterium | reverse complement strand
GGCGAGACGGGTTCAGTTACCGGGCTTAATAATGAGTTCATAAGATATTTGGCTATAATCGCTTGTCTTATATTGAGCAATTTTATAGAAAACCGATTAAATTGGTCTGGTAGTTCTCCCGAGTTCTCGGGATTGGTTAGAATACCTGCCTGTCATCTCGCCTGAGGCGAGACGGGTTCAGTTACCGGACTTAATAATGAGTTCATAAGATATTTGGCTATAATCGCTTGTCTTATATTGAGCGATTTTATAGAAAACCGATTAAATTGGTCTGGTAGTTCAGCTTGGTTAGAATACCTGCCTGTCACGCAGGGGGTCGCGGGTTCAAGTCCCGTCCAGACCGCTAAAAGCCGCTCCACGAGCGGCTTTTTTTGTTTATGGGATTACATTACGTTTATATTATATATTCCCGAGCACATGGGATATATTACAAGGGTTATACCGGCAACCCTGATCATAGGTTCTGGGAGCACAACCATAACCTGAGCAGGTTCACGTCCAACAAAGGGCCTTGGGTTCCGGTTTTCCTTGAGATGTTTTCGACGAAGAGGGAGGCCCTTGTCCGGGAGAGGCAGTTAAAGCGGTCGAGCTCACGCTATATCCAATGGGTTCTTGAGCAAGATTGCAACCTTTTGAAAAAGAAAAGGCCAGGTTAGAACACCTGCCTGTCATCTCGCCTGAGGCGAGACGGGTTCGGGTCCTCTTGCCTGAGGCAAGGCTAAAAGCCGTTCCACGAGCGGCTTTTTTTGTTTATGGGATTACATTACGTTTATATTATATATTCCCGAGCACATGGGATATATTACAAGGGTTATACCGCCCGGTCCAGGATGTGATTTTTTGTTATGATAATCATTTAAGGAATTAAGCATCATTTAATTTCTTCAACAAAAGCACCATTTTGTTTTAAACTATAATAATTAAGGTCCAATTCGTTACATTGTGCAATAATTTTCTGTTGTTTCCAAATGGGGACTGTTGAGCCAATAATGAGTTTCTTGAAACTGATATCATATAAGATGGATTTTATGTCCAAGTTTCGTTTTCCTAAAACCAATAAGTAATCAACATTAATGTTGTTGGAATGTTTTATCATTTTTGTGTCTCCCTGGTTTTCTACAATTAAAAAGCGCTTATCCTTGAATTGAAAAAAGTTACGGTCAATAAAAAGTGTATGTTCATCCGAATACTTATCCTGGCCAAGCACCAATAGTTTTTTCGTTTTTATTCCCTCTTCGATTAGTGAGTTTTTAAGCGTGGACTTTTGAAGCTTGTTGTCGTTAATAAAGTCTTTATCCGAAAGTATAACTGACTTGGAGCCTGTTTTCAATAATATAATATCATGATTATTAATATTATAGCAAATGACTTTTGATGCTTTAAAATTGCTGAATACATAAATTGTATTTATTCCTGATAAAATAAACAATGTAGCAGCAAGATAGATTAAAAGCCTTATTCTCTTGAAGAACAAGATATGGAACCCGAAGGCTATTATTAAATAAATCAAGAATGTTTTCCACCATGGCATAAAAACATCTTCTAATCCATAATATGGAAAGTATTCAACAAAACTTACAACATAGTTTATAGCTAATACAAAAAATGAAGTTAAAGCGCCCAAAGCACCGGCTAAAAATGGTATCCCGCTGAAAATAAAGAACACAAAACCGGAAAATATTATCGCAAAGGATGCAGGAATGACGATAAGGTTGATTAGCCAGAAATAGTTGGCGAAATAGTGGAAATAATGACTGGCAATTGGAAAAGTCGCCAATTGGGCCGCAACGGATACGGATAAGATTGACCATAGGTAGTTTAATAATATATTCTTGAAATACAATAACCTATACAATGGCTTATAGAGTGCGATAATCCCCAGGACTGCTGAATATGATAATTGAAACCCGACGCTGAACAATAGGTTCGGGTTTATTGCCAGCATAACGAAAGCGGAGGCAGCTAAAGTGTTATATGAATCTTTCGGTCGGCGAAGGCCTTGCCCGATAATGAAAAATGAGAACATTATTGCCGATCTTTCCACCGAGGGCGACATTCCGGTTAAAAGTGCATAAGCCCAAATACTTAATAACAAAAGCACAATTCTTATCAACCGCCCATATTTCCAGCGAAGTAAAAAACTTAGTATCTGTGTCATCAACAGGAAAATAACCCCCACATGAAGACCGGAAACACATAAAATATGCATTGCACCGGCTTTTATGTAATCGTCTTGTGTTTCGTCATCCATCATGCTGTCGTAGCCGACTAAAATAGCTGCGGCCACCGGGTAAGTTTCCTTGAAGAATAAATATTCCCGTAGTTTTTCTAGAAGGTTCCGTCTTAATGACCGGGCAGAAGAAATTAGCTTGTTGGTTGGATTATGCCCAAGAAAAACCCATTGAGATTTTTTTAAGTATAACGATTTGGCGATTCCCCGATGAATCAAATAGGTTTTATAGTTGAACTCAGCGGGATTTCCTTTGTTGGCAAAGATTAGAGGTTTTGCAATAATTGAAATTTTATCGCCATATACCAATGATGCGGCATCCGGGGATTTTTCGAGATATGCGATAACTTTTTCCTTTTGGATGTTGTTGAGGCTGTCCTCATATTTAAGAAGAAGTTCGGCCCTGAAAGTTTTGGGTGTCTCGCTGATGTCGCTAAGCACCTCTGCTATAAATAATTTATCCTTATTAAGGATTGGTGTTTGATAAATAGGTTTGTTGGTGAAATAAATATTTATTGCCGCTGCCAGGCTGATCATGAAATAAAAAACAAGGCCTGTTAACCATCGGTTTTTATACGAAGTGTAAAACTTTGACAAAAGGGCGGTAATTATTAAAAATATCGCAAAGATAAACAGGGTCGGTTCGATGCTTAAGTCCAAATAGCTCAAGTTGGTTCCGATGATGATACCGGATACATAAAAAATCACTATGCGAACAAAAGGGCGAACCGACCACTGCATTTTTTAGGTATTTGCCGTAAAATTAAATAAAAATTTAATTCATAAACAACAAATTACCAATTAATTAAACCAATTAGACCTATGTAAAGCTCACATTAGACCCCTTTCGACATCCTTATCTCCCCTGCCGCTAAGGTTGATGATGCTGATTTCATTTTCCTTTCCTTTAAGGAGTTTCATCGCCAAAGCAATGGCATGAGATGATTCTATTGCCGGGATTATACCTTCCAGGGATGAAAGTGTCTTAAACGCATCTATGGCTTCCGAATCCGTAACTAGATGATAGTTAGCCCTTTTCATCTCTTTCAGCAGTGCATGCTGCGGGCTGATTCCAGGATAATCCAAACCTGCGGCTATGGATTGGGTAGGATAAACTTCACCATTTTCATCTGAAAGGGCATAAGAAAATGTACCTTGGAAGACACCTGGCTTGCCAAGGTTCAAGGTAGCCGCCGTTTTTCCTAAGACTGCTCCTTCGCCACCACCTTCGGCAGCATGGATGGCTACTTTTTCATCATATAAAAACTCGGAGAAAAGACCGATCGCATTGGAGCCGCCACCAATACATGCAAGAACATTATCCGGTAAGCGGCCTTCTGCCTCCATAACTTGTTTTTTTGCCTCTTTCCCAATTATACTTTGGAAATACCCGACCATTGTGGGGTAGGGGTGGGGGCCGACTTGCGAACCAAGTAGATAAAATACGTCCGGATGCTCGATATAGTATCCCAAAGCAGCATCGACCGCATCTTTAAGTGTTGCTCTTCCTTTATGTGTAAGCACCATTTCGGCGCCCAGGAGCTTAATGCGGCTAACATTCATTTTTTGTCGTTCGGCATCCCTGGCTCCCATAAAAATTTTACACTTCATTCCAAAAAGTGCTGCTGCTGTGGCGGTTGCGACACCATGCTGCCCGGCACCCGTTTCGGCAACTATCTCTGTTGCTCCCATCCGTTTTGCAAGTAATATCTGACCAATTGTATTATTTATTTTGTGAGAGCCCGTATGGTTTAAATCTTCCCTTTTGAGATAAATCCTAGAGCCTACAAGTTTCGACAGATTAGAGGCGTAGTATAGTGGCGAAGGCCGCCCCACAAATGTTTTTAAACAATAGATAAACTCATCCTCAAAGTCTTTCTTTTTAGTTTCCTCCTCAAAAACATCAGCAAGATTTAAAAGTTTCGATTCAAGAACAGGGGGGACATACATGCCGCCAAATTCACCAAACCTGCCATTTACCGAGTCGAATTGTTTTGGTTTTATTCTATTTTCTATTATTGTTGTATTCATTTTATTACGATTTTAATATTAATGATTATTTTTTGCATTTATAATTTTCCGGGTTCAAAACTTGACAAACGCCATCGGAATATTACTTTTTTTAACCAAAATTGAATTTTACTTTTCATGTTCTTAATTTTATTTTAACAAAAAAAAGCCGCCCCAATGGGACGGCTTTAAATATCATTTACCAACAATTAATAAATCACACCTAAAATATCCCTATGGAATATTCGAAGTGCCACCACCAATTGTTATTTGTAGCCAAATTCATGGGGCAAATATATAAAGTATTTATTAAACTTTACAAAAAGGAAGTTTTTTTTAAGAAATTATTCTCTTGCCTGATATTTTTAAATAGATGGTTTCTTTCCGTAATCATCTTGTTTATAGAGGTTTTGATGCCGATGTAAGTGAAGGTGATTTCTTTTTCCGATGCGCAAGCCTCGTTGATCATTTCGGCAATTGGATTGCAGACGAAGGATTTGCCTGTAAAATGCAATCATCTTTCTCGGCCTGTACTATTGGTTGTAGCGACAAATACTTTATTAATTATACACAGTGCAGGAATAAGCTTGAATGCATTATATGTTATTAAATTTGATGGATGAGCGATTCTGTTTTCAGGGTGTTTTCGCCGATATTGCCCTAAGCTGGCCAAAAATGTATTTGTGCAATATTTAGCAAATTGCTCATTGCCTCAAAATCTCGAAGTTGCCGTTTTCCTCAATCCTGATTATTGTGGAGGGTTTCATTCCTTGTATCCTGTCCCTGAAAATATCCACCACATAATCAACTTTGCTTTTGATCTCATCGCTAATTTCCTCGAAATGCCGCGGTGTGGCCTGGTCGGACAAGTTCGCTGATGTGGAAACCAGGGGCTTTCCTAGCTGCTTTATTACTTTGGAGCAGTATTCACCTTTTACGACCCTGATGGCTATGCTGCCATCTTTAGCTATGAGGTTTTTTGATATGTTTTTTGCGCCGGAATAAACTATGGTTAGCGGTGATGTGGAATGATTAATAAGTTCTGTTGTTATTGTAGGTACCTTTTCAACATAATTGCTCAATTTCTCAATTGAATCCAAAAGCAATATCAGGGATTTGCTCTCCGTCCTTTGTTTGATCTTATAAATCCTTTGTACAGCCTTAGTGTTGGTGGCGTCGCAACCTATGCCCCAGATCGTGTCTGTGGGATAAAGAATAACCTTGCCTTTTTTAAGAAGTTCCACCGACTTTTGTATTTCGACATCTATACTCATAAAATTTCCAATAATTGATCAGTTTCTATTGTGTTTCCACAATCAAAATGCTTTTTCGGACATGTTTTAAAACCATGTAGTCCGCAAGGTTTACAGCCTAATCGCTTTTTTGTTTCGATAATCACCGATTTTTTTGCCAGGGGGCCAAAACCGAAGCCGGGAACCGTGGAGCAATAAACAGCTGCCGTATTAGCATCCATGGCGGAGGCAAAATGCATTGGCGCCGAGTCGTTCACATAATTCATTATCGCATCCTTCATTAAAGCAGCCGATTCGAGAAATGTAAGGCTCCCCGCCAGATTAAGGCTGTTCGCATGTCCTGATGCTTTGATAATTTTATCTGATATTTCTTTTTCCTTTGGCGAGCCCAAAAAGTAAATACGGAAATCCGCATGAAGCCTTGAGGCGAAATCAACCCACTTCTCATAAGGATATTGCTTTGTGAACCAGATAGATGCCGGTGCAATAGTTATGTAAGCAGCAGTTTTAAACTGCGATACTTTTGCAAAATCCTGTTGGGAAGGGTAAAGCTTCATCTTGGCAGTATCGCACTTGCTTATGCTTTCGATCAACTTGAGGTTTCTTTCTACCTCATGCGGATAGTTTTTCCCTTTTCCGATTTTATGTTTGACGCTTTTAGTGAAAAAAAGCGAAAATGGGTTTTTGTTGAACCCGATTCTTGTTTTTGATCCGGAAAGCGCGGTTATCAATCCTGAGGAGGCAAAACGCTGCAAGTTGACAACTGCGTCATATTTCTTCTCGCGGATGATTTTTATCAGTTCCCAAAGACGCTCGTATTTCTTCTCCGTTTTATCCCAAACAATAACATGATGCAATTTAGGATGCCTTCTGAAAACACCTTCATAGCCGTATTTCATCAAGAAATCGATTTTTGCTTGCGGGTAATCATGGCTGAGGCACTCAATTACAGGCGATGCCAGGACAACGTCGCCCAAAGAGGCTGTTTGTATGATCAGTATCCTTTTCAAGAAATTAATTTTGTACAAAAATAACAATCTTATTAATGTTGAGAATATAATTATACAAGATTGTTTAGCTGATTATCAAGGATTGTAATGAAGAGGGGCTCCCGGCCCGAGTGGCAAGCCGAGCTGCATCCATACAATAATGAGAATAGACCATACTATAAAGAAAACAAAAGTGTAAGGGAGCATAGTTGAAATAATGGTTCCTATATTTGCCTTTTTGTCATATTTCTGGAAGAATGCAATTATGAGAGCAAAGAAGCTCATCATAGGCTATATCAAATTTGTTACCGAGTCCCCGATACGATAAACTACTTGTGATAGTTCGGGGGAATAACCCAATTCCATGAACAAAGGGATAAAAACAGGGGCCATAATTGCCCATTTCGCAGATGCCGAGCCCATGGCCATGTTAATTGTTGCTGCCAGGATTATAAATGCAATTATTAGCGGTATGCTTCCAATGTTTATGCTCTTTAAAAATATGGCACCGTTTATGGCGATTATTTCTCCCAGATGGCTCCATTTGAAGAATGCCACAAACTGTGCCGCAAAAAATACCAGAACTATATAAGTGGCGAGGGTCTTTATGCTTGCCGACATGCCGTTTACGACATCGGTGTCGTTTTTGAAGCTTCCGGAAGCCAGTCCGTACGCAAGCCCTGTTCCTCCTGCAAACACTAAAAGCAATGCTATAATACCCTTTATTACAGGCGATTTCAAGATGCTTTCGCCCGGAAGGCGAAGAAAGCCATTTTCAGGTAATATGCCTATTAAAACTATGGCGCTTAAAATCAATAATACAATCCCCGCCCATAATAATCCTTTTTTTTCGTTTGGTTTAAGCTCCCCTATTTCTTCCTGCCCATGCAAACCGGTATAATCGCCCAATCGCGGTGCGACAATTTTCTCAGTTACCCAAGTGCCTGCCAGCGCGATTAAAAATGTTGAAACGAACATAAAATAATAATTTGCGGTAGGGTTAACTTCGTAGGTAGGATTGATGATCTGTGCTGCTTCCTGGGAAAGCCCTGCAAGCAAGGGGTCAATGGTGCCCAAAAACAAGTTGGCCGAAAAACCACCTGAAACTCCTGCAAATGCTGCTGCCATTCCCGTGAGGGGATTTCTTTTTATTGACAGAAATATCGTTCCGGCCAGTGGAATCAGTAAAACGTATCCGATGTCGCTGGCTGTATTCGACAAGATACCGGCTAATACCAAAACGAAAGTCAAATATTTTTTAGGGGACTTAAGGACCATCAACCGTATCAGGGCCGCAATCAAACCTGAGCTCTCGGCAATGCCAATTCCCAACATGGCAACTATAACAATTCCAAGAGGCGCAAATGAGGTGAAATTGTGGACCATCTCAAGTATGATTCTGTGTATCCCGTCAACATTCAATAAGTTGATGGGCCTAATCACATCTCCCGTCCCCGGATGGGTCGCGGTCCATTGAAAAAAGTGGGCGACAAATGAGATTATCAAGACCAATAATGCAAACAATGCGAACAAGGTTGCCGGGTGGGGCAATGAATTCCCCGCTTTTTCGGTATAGTTGAGGAATTTATTAAAGAAAGAGGTTTTTGCTTTAGTCATGGAATATATTTTAAGAAGGCTAAAATATAAATATATCTTTTTGTGAGGCAAAAGAAATGCTCTTTCCCTTAACAGATTGTTTTTATTATATTTTTGCAGCGTAAAATGTCGGCATGCAATTTAAGTTAACTTCAGATTTTAAACCAACAGGCGACCAGCCTGAAGCAATAAGGCAACTTGTTGATGGAATAAAACGGGGCGACAAAGCCCAGACTTTGTTGGGGGTGACCGGCTCAGGCAAGACATTTACCGTGGCTAATGTGCTTGCTCAATTAAATAGGCCAACATTGGTATTGTCGCACAATAAAACACTGGCCGCACAGTTATATGGCGAGTTTAAGCAGTTCTTCCCTGAGAATGCCGTAGAGTATTTCGTTTCATATTACGATTATTATCAGCCCGAAGCCTATATCCCGGTTACCAACACCTATATTGAAAAAGACCTTTCGATTAATGAGGAAATAGAAAAACTTCGCCTCAGCACTACCTCATCCTTGTTGTCAGGACGGAGGGACATCATAGTAGTTTCATCCGTATCTTGTATTTATGGAATAGGAAACCCCGATGATTTTACAAATAATGTCATAGTTCTCAAAACCGCTCAGCTTATAAGCAGGAATAAGTTTTTGCTCGATCTTGTCGCAGCCCTTTATTCGCGCAACGAGATGGAGCTTAAAAGGGGGACTTTCCGCGTAAAAGGAGATACTGTTGATGTTTTCCCCGGATATGCCGATCATGCTTTTAGGATTACTTTCTTCGGTGATGAGATAGAAGAGCTTGAAATAATTGACCCGATACCGGGAAAGAGGATTGAAAGCCTCGATAATATTACAATCTATCCGGCAAATATTTTTGTGACCTCAAAGGACAAAATGAAATCGGCTCTGTTTGATATCCAAGGAGATATGCGCAAACAGGTTGATTATTTCCATGAGATTGGTAAACATTTGGAGGCCAAGCGACTGGAGGACAGGGTAACTTATGATGTTGAAATGATGCGTGAGCTTGGCTATTGTTCCGGGATTGAAAACTATTCCCGTTATTTTGACGGCAGATCCCAGGGCTCAAGGCCGTTCTGTTTGCTTGATTATTTTCCCGACGACTTTATCACTATCATCGACGAAAGCCATGTAACTGTTTCCCAGGTCAAGGCTATGTTCGGTGGCGACCGCTCGCGCAAGCATAACCTGGTCGAGTTCGGTTTTCGCTTGCCTTCGGCTATGGATAACCGCCCCTTGAAATTCGATGAGTTCGAAGGTATAACCAATCAGGTGATTTATGTTAGTGCAACTCCGGCTGACTACGAGTTGCAAATGTCGGAGGGGGTTGTTGTAGAGCAACTTATACGTCCGACAGGTTTGTTGGACCCCATAATCGAAGTTCGCCCGAGCGTTAACCAGATAGATGATTTGCTGGATGAGGTAGAGGATACCGTTGACAAAGGTTATAGGGTTTTGGTAACTACGCTCACAAAGCGTATGGCAGAAGAGCTGACAAAATATTTGCTCCGACTGGATATAAATACAAGGTATATACATTCAGATGTGGATACCCTGGACAGAGTGGAGATACTTCGTGATCTAAGGCTTGGTAATTTTAACGTTCTTGTGGGCGTCAACCTTTTAAGGGAAGGCTTGGACTTGCCAGAAGTGGCCTTGGTGGCTATTCTTGATGCCGATAAGGAAGGTTTTCTTCGCTCAGCGAGATCATTGACGCAAACAGCCGGGAGGGCGGCCCGTAACCTCGACAGCAAAGTGATAATGTATGCCGACAAGATAACAAAGTCGATGCAGCAAACAATTGAAGAGACCGAAAGAAGACGCGAGAAACAATTGGCTTATAACCAGAAACATGGTATAATTCCACGTCAAATTATAAAATCGACCGATTCCATTATGGGACAAACGGCTGTTGCAGACAATGCACATGCCGAAGCTAATGCATATATTGAAAATGATGCTGTCGGCATAGCCGCCGATCCCGTTGTTGAATATATGAACAGGGATGCGATTTTAAAAGCAATACATAAGAACAAAAGTGATATGAAGGCTGCGGTCAAGATCCTGGACTTCATAGAAGCGGCAAGGCTAAGGGATGAAAATAAGGAACTGGAAAAACTTCTTGATAAAAAAAACAACTAATAGGAATGCTTTAAATAAAGTTGATGCCTTTTTTATGTTTCCTTTGTCGGAATCGTTCAATTGCCTGAACGACAACTAGTTTGTTCATAATCTTAACATTGGTGTCAAGCTAGGAGAACAATAAGCAACGCCTTGTTGAAGGAATTTTTAGATTATCCCCATGAAAGTTGCGCAAATGATTAAGAAACAAATCCCTTGATCAGAACTCCTTGAATATGCGTGCCTGAGAAATCCCAGGAGCCTTGATGTCTATATCCAAAAAATAGCCAAAAGGGGTCTGGAAACTTTCGTAGGATGCGTTTTTTAATCTTGTATCCACCAAATCAAGTATGTTTTTTGTGAAACCCGCATCGGCTTTTGTTTCGGCCAGGTGTGCAAAAGAATGGAGTATTATCTTATTGGTGTTATTCTTTTTGGCAGCCCATTTTAAGTTTTTGAGCAGTTTTGTTTCCACGGATTTCGCATTCTCCTCGTCTTTCTGCTCAGCATGTATGAATGCCAATAGGGAATCCTGAAATGCTTTACCGTTTTCTATATCGGGAAAGTCGTTGAGAGTCTTAGTTTTAGGCATATAACTAAACTCACTGCAATACATTAATAGTAACTTCATAGTCCATGAATTTTTACAAATTTACAAAATCGAAGAATTAAAAATATGTTATTTTGTATTGATTGTAAAATAAAAAATATTGTATATTTGCAGTCCGAAAAATGGTGGTTGTAGTTCAGCTGGTTAGAACGCCTGATTGTGGTTCAGGAGGTCGTGGGTTCAAATCCCATCTTCCACCCAAAAAACAAAGGTCTTGATTTATACAAGGCCTTTGCCCCCTGAATAAAAAATAACCGTATCGACCTTTTTGCTTGAATAATTTCTTTTATGTATGTTTTATGATTTTCTTGCTTTTGATGAGGGCTTTTTAATGTTTGGCCCGCTAAAGTGGGCTGGGGGGATTGAATAAGCAGTTTTGTTAGATGTTGCTGTTTTCAACTGTATAACAAATGGATGCGGGATTACAATTTCTGACTTGGGTAAATAAACACAATTAAACAGTGATTTACTCGGACATGAAAAAATCAATCGTCTCAAGATACAATATCAATTACTTATCAGAGGTCCTTGATAGTGTTACTTGTGTAAGGCTAAGGAGAATATACAGTAAATGCTAGGTGTCGATATTCGCATATTTGGCATTGGCTTCGATAAATTCGCGCCTAGGTGGAACTTCGTCGCCCATAAGCATAGAGAAAACATGATCGGCCTCCGAGCTGTTTTCGATGGTAACCTGACGCAGCGTACGCCGTTCCGGATCCATGGTAGTTGACCAAAGCTGCTCGGCATTCATCTCTCCAAGACCTTTATATCTCTGGATATGAAGGCCTTTCTCGCTTCCGTCGCCGGTAAGCTCTTTAGTTATGCTTGCTCTTTCCTCTTCCGACCAGCAATACTGTTCGTTTTTGCCTTTTCTAATCAGATAGAGTGGGGGAGTGGCAATATATACATAGCCTTTGTCGATAAGCTCAGGCATATACCTGAAGAAAAAAGTAAGGATGAGAGTTGCGATGTGGCTTCCGTCCACGTCGGCATCCGTCATGATAATGATTTTATGATAGCGTAGTTTGGCAATATTAAGTGCTTTGCTATCTTCTTCAGTGCCAATTGTTACGCCAAATGCGGTAAAAATATTCTTGATCTCTTCACTTTCGAATATTTTGTGCGGTAAGGCTTTTTCCACATTTAAAATCTTTCCCCTAAGGGGAAGGATAGCCTGGAATTTACGGTCGCGGCCCTGCTTGGCTGTACCTCCAGCCGAGTCGCCCTCCACAAGGTAAATCTCGCATAGTGCAGGATCTTTTTCGGAACAGTCGGAGAGTTTTCCCGGCAAACCGGAACCTGACAACACATTTTTCCTTTGTACCAGTTCCCTGGCCTTGCGCGCTGCATGACGTGCCGTGGCGGCAAGGATGACTTTTTGCACTATGGTCTTTGCTTCCTTGGGGTGTTCCTCGAGGAAATGGCTCAGGCTCTCGCTTATCATCTGGTCAACGGAGCCCATCACATCGGAGTTGCCTAATTTAGTCTTTGTTTGCCCTTCGAACTGCGGCTCCTGGACTTTTACCGATATTACTGCTGTAAGGCCTTCGCGAAAGTCGTCGCCGCTAATATCGAACTTCAGTTTAGCCAGCATGCCCGACCTGTCGGCATAACTTTTCAAAGTTCTTGTCAAGCCTCTCCTAAAACCCGAAAGGTGCGTTCCGCCCTCAATGGTGTTTATATTGTTTACGTAAGAATGCACGTTTTCGCTAAACGAGGTATTGTATTGCATGGCAACCTCTACGGGAACCCCGTTTTTTTCGCCTTCAATACTTATAGGTTCCGAAATTAGCTTTTCCCTGTTCTCGTCAAGATATGCAATAAAGTCGGCAAGGCCGTTCTCGGAATAGAATGTATCTGATTTCATGACATCTTCCTCACCATTGCCATTTGGCCTCTCATCCAACAAAGTCAAAGTGATTCCTTTGTTCAGGAAAGCAAGTTCGCGCAAACGTGCGGCAAGTATGGAATAATCGTAAACCGTTACCAAAAAAATGGATCTGTCGGGAAGGAAATGAATCTCTGTCCCGGTTTTGTCGCTGTTTCCAATTTGTTTAACATCCTCCAAAGGTTTTCCGATGTTGTATTCCTGACGGAAAATCTTGCCTTCGCGATGAACAGTGGCGATTAGCTGTGATGAAAGCGCATTGACGCAGCTGACGCCAACGCCGTGCAAGCCACCTGATACTTTATAGGAGCCCTTGTCGAACTTGCCTCCGGCGTGCAAAACGGTCATGACGACTTCTAGTGCCGACCGCTTCTCTTTTTCGTGCATCCCGGTTGGTATGCCGCGCCCATTGTCGGTAACAGTTATCGAGTTGTCTTTATGGATTATAACGTTTATGGTATCGCAATGCCCTGCCAAAGCCTCATCAATCGAATTGTCAACAACCTCGTAAACAAGATGGTGCAAACCTTTTGTGTTTACATCACCAATATACATGGCAGGGCGTTTTCTTACCGCCTCCAATCCTTCCAATACCTGAATGTTGCTTGCTGAGTACTCTTTACTTTGGTTTAATTTTTCTTCCTTTGTCATACTATATTCTCAAAAAATTTAACGTGCAAATTTAATGAAAAATAGTGGTATATCTTTCGTTTTTTTTTTATTGCCGAAATTAAGTTATTAACAGGTGTAATAGCCTGATAGACAATGGTATGAGGTCAGAGATAGTTGTTGGTGGTTTGATGTTGGGAAAATAACATCTGTTAAAAATGAACAATGGCAATTGTTTATTATGTATGCCATTGCTTAATTCGTTCTTCAAAGCATGTTTTTTTATCATAGTTTAATGAAATTTTTAAAACCGATAAGTTATACCGGCCATAATTTGAAATCCTTGAACGGGATACGAATAGAACTGCAAATAGTTGTTGTTGAGCAAATTGGTTCCGTTGATGAATGCTGCCAGGTTTTCGTTGATCCGATACTCGAATTCGGCGTTCAAGTCGATATACGGGTCCAGTTCAATATCCGCCACTTTATAAATGTCGCGGGCATATCTCTTTCCGTTGAATATAAGCTCGGCGCTCACCTTGGCTTTTTGTCCAAATAAATATGAGCCTCCGACAAATGCTTTAGTTAATGGCTTGTGATAGGCCTTGCTGAGGGAATCTAAATTATATGCATTGTACTCGCCGCCTATATTTAGTTTGAAGTTCTTGCCGGCTGTTACCGAAATGGATGCTTCGGTATAAAACTGGTTTCCATTGTCATAAACTGTGAAAAATTTGTTCAGGGGGCCCAAAGGAAATAGGGATGGCAGCGTATAATCGCCTGTATTTACGAAAAAAGCCATATTCTCAAAAGTCTTCCAGCCTGTTTTTAACTGAAAACCTGCACTTTGTGCGATGCTCAATTTAAATCCGCCAAATACGTTGAATTTTTCTTTCAGCCATTTGAGCTCGGCTACAGGCGATAGGTATGGGTTTTCGGTCGTCAAATCGTAAAATGACTGCTTTTGCAGCCTGCCGTCGATGCCAGCAAAAATCGTAAACGAACCCGGAACGACATTCATCTGAACCTTGATTTCAGGCCAGAAATGAAAGCTTGGGCTGCTATCGTTCTTTAAGCCGAAGTTTAAACCTGCATTAAAATTGAACACCCCGTAATTAGCTGTGAAATAAGGTACTACATTTGCGTAAAATTCTGATGTATTGTTAATGCTATCATTGTTGCTGTAAAACTGAAAGCCTCCTTTAAAGCCCAAATTCTGATAATCAAGCATATCAACAACATCGAAACCCTGATGTAAATCAAAATTTACGTTTGCGTTCATTTCAGATGTTTTAAACAAGTCGAAATAGTAATATGCCGAGAGGTTAATGTTGTGATGCAGCTTGCTTTTCCTTTTATAGTTACTTGAAACCCCTACATTTGCTTTTATCAGGTTGAACATCTGTCTCAACTCGCTTTCGGGTATGTCGATTCCGCCCCAATCGGAAGGCAAGTAACCATAAAAGCGGTTTGTCTTCATGCCGTAGTTAAGTCCCATGTCAAGTATGTGGTTATTCATGAATTTCTGATAGCCGACTTTGGCATGGGTGTTCGACATGGGTGAAGCCGAATAGTCCTTAATGTTCTTAAATGATGAGTAGTGATATAAATTAGCGTTAAAGCTATAGTTCCCTTTTTCAGTTTTTGAGTGGTAGAAGTCGATGTACGGGCTGATAAGGCTCCCGAAGCCTGCCTTGAGGAAGTTGTCGTACTTAACTGATTTGCTGCCGCTTCTAAGGGTAACGGCTTTAATGGGGTTTAGCTTAATGCTTGTAGTCTGCCGTGTGTCGGGAAGTTGGAAATTAAATTCAGTTTGCTGGAGTACAGGCTCGATGATTTTGGGTTTGGAGTTAATCTTAAAAGCATCGTTAATGCTCGGGTCGTACGAGCCCACGATAGTTACCTGCTCGTTATGCTTTTCGTTTTTGTCCTGCTGTGCATTTGCCATATTGACAAGGGCAAAAACAAAAGCAATCGTAAATATATTACTAAACAGCCTCATGGTCTTTCTTTTTAAATCAATATTTCTCATTTTCTCCTCCTGTTTCAGTATTTTCGGGCCTGGGCTTCATTCTTTCTAGTTTCCCCCTGGCTTCCTCACGCAGGTCGTTGCCCTGATAGTTGTCGATAATACTCTGCAAAGTCTGCTCTGCCTGAAAAATATTATCGCGTGCATAATAAATATCGGCCAATAAAATAAAGCCTTTGGCTACCCAATAACCATAAGATGGATATTGTTCGGATAGCTCGTAAACGATATTTTCCGATTCGTCGAGGAGGTTGGATTTGTACTTTATCAAAGCCACCATATATTTCGACTCGGCGCCAAGCTCGTCATTTGTAAGCTTGTCAACAATCCCGAATTCTCGCAAGGCATCATTGGTCCTGCGTAGCTCAATTGACGATTTAGCAATTATATAATGGGCCTTAACAGTCTGATCCTGACCGACATCTTCTGTCATCAGCAATGCTTTGGCCTGATCAATGGCTTTTTGGTGCTGTCGTGTCAAATAAGCGGCCCTCATAATTCCGTCAATGGCCTCCAGCCTGATATTCTTGTCTTCAGTAAGTTTTAATACCGACTCATAGTATCCCAGCGAAGTCGAGAAATCCTTATTGTTGAAGTTCAATCGTGCTAGTGTAAGATAAGCATTCTCGGAATACTGGTTCTCGGGGAAGGCAACAATCTTCTTATAATAAGCAACAGCCTGTAAACTGTCATTTTGACGCTCGAAACAAGAAGTTAGATAATTATATGCCTTTAAAACGAAGCCGCCCTTGGGGAATTTTGTGGTATATTTTGAAAGATGTTTTATCGCATTGGCACAATCGCCCTCTATATAGTAATTCTCGCCAGTTGTAAACGTCAGCGAATCTTCCATGCTCGTTGAAACTTGCACAAAATCAAGTCCTTTGGCATAAGCGAAATAATCATCAATACGGCCCATGTCCATATAAACGTTCTCCAGCGTTTTGAGCGCTTCTTTGGCTTCGAGTGATGCCGGGTATTTGCTAATAACCTGCTTCAACGAAGAAACAGCTCTTTCGTACTGATTGTTGTTATAATATAGGAAGCCGATTTTAACCAGTGATTTTTTCGAATAACTGCTGCCGGGTTTTTCCCTGATGAGTTTTTCGTAATTCGTAATGGCGTGTCTCTGATCGTTCAGTATGCTGTAAGTTGAGGCGATCTCGTAAATGGCGTCATCGTAAAGCGTTGAGTTGCGGTTGTTTGCAACTAAAATATCGAGAGTCGCAATTTTGTTTTTAAAATCGCCTTTGGCGCCATAACAAAATGCTTTTTGATAAAGAGCATAATCATTGGTCCCTGTCCTTAGTATTTTGTTGTACCAAACCAGGGCGTTATCATATTGCTTGCTGATAAAATAGCTATCGGCCAGCCTCGACATGGCATCGGTCTTCATATCGGATCTGTCGTCCTTGCTGTTTAAGTATTGCTTGAACTTGCTGATAGCTGATGGATAATTCTTGCTGTTGAAATAAGTATAGGCAATATTATAAATTGCTTGATTATATTTACCGGTACTCCTCGAAGCGGGGTCGTCAAGAAATTCCCGGTAGTATTTTCTGGACTGGCTATATTTTTTTTGACGGTAATAGGTATCGGCCATCCAGAATCTTGCGAGCGCGGCTGTTTTTTTATCCTTAGTATATTTTAACGATTTTTGAAAATAACTGATGGCATCGGTATAAGCTGAACGGCTATAATATTCCACAGCTTGCGAATAAGCCAATTGCTGATAGACTTTTTGAAGGCTGGAATTAGGCGATGCCGTTTTTTCTATTGATTTAAGAGCGGCATTATAATTTTTTGATGATAAATATAAATGGGCCATCAAGTCGTAAGCCTCGCTGATGCGCGGGTTATCAGCCTGATTTTGAATAAAATCCTGTAAAATGACCATGGGGTCGTTATAGGGGTCGGCTCCTTGCTCAATGCTTATTTTCACGAAATTGAACAAGGCATAGGTAGCCAGCTCGTTGCTTCCGCTTGACTTATATGCCTTTAAAAAAGCATTTTGCGCAAAACGGTGCTCGCCGGTATTTATATAACAATACCCAAGGTGATACCATGCGTTTTGTGCCAAATCGCCGTTTTCGGCCGTGGCTTCCTGGAAATTCCTTATGGCATCGGCATACCTGCTCATGAATAGTTTGGAATATCCGATCCTATAATGTTCCGAAGGCTCGATCTTGCGCCTTGCGCCGTTCTCGAAAACCACGAAATACTCATAGGCTTTTTCATAGTCCTTCAGCTCATAGTACGAATTGGCGATCAATCGTGCTATATCTGCCTTCGATTTGCGGTCCGCTTTGGGCAAATATAAATTTCCTTCATCGATAACTTGCTGATAATTACCTTGCTCATAATAGATATTTATCAAATAATTGGGTATGTATTTTTTGAATCGCCTGTCGTTCCCCAGTGCTTTAAACCCTTTTAATGCTTTGTCGTATTTGCCTTTTTGGTAATAAATATGAGACTTATAATATGTGGCAGCTGCTGCGAGATTTTTGTTTTTACCGTCCACCTTGTCGAAGGAGGAAAGGGCGGCCTCAAACTTGCTTTTTCTTAAAAAACAAACGCCTTTCATATAATTCAGTTCTGACCGTTGCGGCCTCGATAAATATCTTGTCGAAACCTTGTTGAACGATTCCAAAGCCTGGCTATATTGCTTTTTGTTGAAATATATCTTGCCTAGATCAAAACTCAAAGCAGGCAGCCACTTGCTCTCCGGGTAGCTGGCCGAGAAAAGCTCACCCCTCCGCAGGGCATCTTTGTCGCCGAGCTCAACGGCACAAACTGTGCTATAATACGAGGCATTCTCTTTTTCCAAATCCGATCTCAGGTTGCTTTGGTCAATAAGCCTGTCGAAAACCTCCCTGGCAGGGCCATAGGACTGTTGCTCAAATAATTCCACGGCTTGCCTGTAATTCAGCCCCGGGCTTGTATAATATTCGGTCTGTTGCGAGATTACTTTGGGCGTTAAAAAAATGAATAACGGTAATAAACAGAAAATCAACAATATACGTTTCATATAAAATATGATTATGATTCCATAAAAATATTGATAACAACTTCCTCAACGATAATAATAATGACAACTTATCAACAATTATGTTGTTTATTTAACGAAAGAAATCCGGATTTAATATAATTACTTACTCAAAAAGACGGATTTGCATCAGGATTTATTGATTGAAGAATTTATGTGAACTTCATTCCGGAGTCTTTTAAGTATTTTGCCTGCTTTGTTTTTTATTCCTGCGGAAGCATACTCCAGGTTCATTTCGACTGCGCTAATAAGCTCGTGTTTGAGCTCCGGCTCCTGCTCTGAGAAAGTGTATAAAATATCAATGCACCAGGCTTTTGAAGCAATGCTCGTTTTGGGATTCTGCAATAAGTCGAAACAGGTGTTTAGCAGTTTGCCTGCATCTGATTCCGGTATTTTATAATGAGCCAATATCCTTAAGCTGTGCCTTACCAAACCTTCATGGGAATAATTGTATATGTTGTCGATCAATTGTTTTATTTGATTGTCGTTGAGGAACCTGGGCCGAACCTCCAATAGGTGGTCCATTATCCAAATCGCACGTCTGGAAAGTGGTTCAGCATCCTGGATGACCATTTTAAACAAGGCGTCGAAGAGGGCAGGCTCATTTATTATAATGTCCCTCACAAACAAGGTGTTTGCCTTCGACATATCCGATAATATGATTTGTTCAAGTTGTTTTGTCAGAGTTTTCAATTGAAGAATTTTTTATCAACTGCGAACATTTCCCCAAGCTCTACATTTTCCTCCCCCAAAATTTTAAAAGGAGTACAATATGCTGGAAGCTCATCGCCATCAGACTTATCGGCAATAATAACAACCACATCAACTAAACCGCCGTCCTCTTCCAGCTGCATGGCCGATTCAAAACTGATGCCGAAGGCAGAGATCTTATTTTCGTCAAGTTCACCCTTGCAATAATCCCAAAGGGTCTCGATGATCTTCCCGTTTGTGGGTATATTTTTCTTGTCGATTTCCATTTCCAGTGGGTGGACTTGTCCGTTTTTGTCGGTGAAGGCAGCAAAGGGATGAAGTTCGCTGTTCTGGCAGAGCATATCTTCCGCATATTCCAGCGAATGATTTATAATCGATTGAATTTCAGGATTCATAATAACATGCTTAATTTAAGTTATTGAGCACGAAGGTATAAAAATAGTTTCTATCCATACTGAAGCCAAGGTGGTTTTTAGTTCTTGAACAAGTGCTACATGAGCTTTGAAGACGTATATCATTTAAAACTCTTCCCACTTTCGGTAATCCTAATGCCAATTTTTTCTATTTCGATAAGTTTCTGTTTATAGAGCGAGCCTATGGCTTTTTTAAAATTCTTCTTGCTAATGCCTAATTTAGAGGAAATTAATTCAGAAGGTGATTTATCGCTAAGTGCAATATAACCGTTATTTTGTTGAAGTGCCGATAAAATATCCCTGGCCATATTGTCAACTTTACCGTATCCGGACGGGAGCAGGGACAGGTCAACTTTTTTGTCGGGTCGCACTTTTTGCACATAGGCTTTTGTACGCTGGCCTATCCCCAGCTCATCTAGTACGTCGCTATTATATATCATTCCTATAAACTCTTCGTCAACGAGGCAGTTATAACCTATTTCGTTGTGGTCGTAGATAAGGGCTTCAACTTCCTGGTTGGTGCTGAGCTCCGGCATTTCGTCGTTAAGAAACTGATATAGCTTCGACGATGCAGCAATACGGTCGGTTGATTCGTCAAGGTAAATCCCGACAACGTATTTTTGGCCTTCCTGCATTTTAGTTCTTTGTTCCCTAAATGGGACGAACAGGTCTTTCTCAAGCCCCCAGTCCATAAAGGCGCCAACCCTCCCGACGGCAACAACTTCAAGGCAGGCAAAATCGCCAACCATCCCTTTGGGTATCAGGTTAGTGGCTATTATCCTATCTTCCGAGTCGCGATATATGAAAACTTCTATCTCGTCGCCCACTTTAGCACCTTCAGGAATATATTTGTTGGGCAAAAGGATATCGTTACTGTCTCGTCCCTGTAGATAAAATCCTTGTTCAGTGCTTCTTAATATCTCCAGAGTATTCATTTTTCCCATTTCAGCCATATCGACCTCCTTTTTAATCTTTAAGATGCAAAATTAACATTATTATCTGCCATTAATCATAATTTGGATTATGACAATAAATTTATAATTTCGTCATCCGTAATTATATGAAACATCCATGTTTAATTTTAAACACACAGGAAAATGATTATTCTGCAAAAATACAGTCATCGGATTAAGCGGATTTAACGGATGTTTTTCGCTTGCGAAAAACTAAAACCCGCTTAATCTGTTAAATCCGATGATAAATATAATATGCTAGATGACAATTAATTACAAAATTATAAACACATGAAAAATTGAAAATAAAAATGAATCTGCTATGTACAAAAATTGTAAAAAAACTATCGTATTAGGATTGATGCTCGCCTTTGTGGCATTAAACCCCATTCAAGCCGACAGCATTGTGTCTTTTGCCGACCTACAGTTTCATTCCGATTTTGAAAAAGAGGCATTTTATAAGTTGGAAAACACGTCCAATCCGGATTATTTTGCCCTTTACCTTGCTGTTGACAAAAATGTTACAAAGAGTGATTACCAGACCTATAAGGCTGCGCTGGATGTCCTCACTGCTCCGTATAAAAACAATTCTTATAAAAAACTTAAGGATAAGAAAAAGGTGGCTAAGGTATATAAAGGCATACATTCGGCTTTGCTGGATAAATATAACGAAAAGGCATATTTTGCAGCTATGTTCAGCAATGGAGAATATGAGTGTGTTACTTCATCGATGTTATATTCACTTGTGTTCGAGGAACTTGGCATACCTTACGAAATCGAGTTCCTGCCCAATCATGTTTATCTGACAGCCTATCCTAATAGCTCTGATATACTTGTGGAGACCACAAACCCGAACAAGGGGGTTTTTGTTTACGACCACAATTTTAAGAAAAACTTTATTGAATATCTCCGTAGCAACAAACTCATAAGTAAAAACGAATATGAAAACAAAAGTATCGACGATTTGTTCACAGAGTATTATCTGAAGACCGAAAAGGCTGAAAAGAAGCAATTGGTAGCAGCCCAATATACTAATCTGGGTCTCGATCAATTGTCGAGTAAACAAACAAAAGAAAGTTTAAATAATATGCTGAAAGCTTATTATCTATATCCCGATACCAGGAATAAATACCTGCTCATGATAACGCTTGGGGTTCAAATAGACAAGACCAGCGCCTCGGACAAGAAATATGCATCTTATTTCGCCATGTTTTGTCAATTGACTTCGACGGACATAAATAAAGACTTGTTCACTAATATCTTTATCATGATGACGAACAGGCAGTTAATAATTGAAGGTGACGTTGAAATGTACGTGACTTCATATAAACTTCTACAACAAAAGATTAATGATAGTACTTTGCTGAGCGAGTTTGCTTTTGTTTATAATCTTCAAATGGGCGACAGATATAACAGTCAAAGGGATCCGTTCAAGGCTCAACCTTATATTCAGAAGGCATTTGAGATAAAACCTGGCAATACTAACGTTCAAATGTTGCTGGTGTCAGTATTTGTTCAACAATCAAATGCGTATAAAAACGACGGGGAGAACCTTAAGAGCATGTACCAAAAAATTAATGGGCTGATGGGAAAAAACGATGTGTTGAGTGATAATAAACAGATAATTAACCTGATGTATAAGATAAGCCTGAGCTTGGTGAGTTATTATTATTACGAAAACAATGAAACCGAAGGACGCATTTATAAGGAAAAATTCGAGGCTTATTGTGATTCTGTAGGCGTTGAACTGGACTATGAGACAAAATATGATGTTGAAAAGGTGTATTCAACAATTGCAGCATATTATTTTAAACGGAACAACAACAGGGAAGCAAGAAAAGTGATAGAGAAGGCCTTGGTATATTACCCGGGTAGCTACAGCCTGAATCGAAAATTAAAGGTTCTCGATTGAGGATACAGAACTAAAACCTGTTCTCAGCAGCAAGGTTATATGAGTTGTAAAGTAGTTTCTGGTTGCCCATTTTGGTTTTAGTTACTGCCTTGATCCGTACTTTTTGCATTATCGACTGCCCGGGTTTTAAATGATACACAATTCTGGCCTTGCCATTTTTTGTTTGTCCAATCAGACTTAAGTCATGATCAAGTCCCATAATTTTTTTTATCCTATAATATTTGGTATTGATTCCCTTGCCTTTTAGCGAGATCTCAAGTATGACTTTGTTCTCAAAGGCGAGTTTGTCAATTTCCCTAAAAATAATTCTCGGGTAATCAGTAATAAGGCTGCCGTCTTTTTTGTATTCCTTGAGTCCTCTTACCCGGTAATTGTCCTCATAAGGGACCTCGGCTTTTATTTTGCCGTTCTCATAATACTTTTTTTGTATGCCGACCTTTTTCCCCATTTCATATATTGTTGACCTATAGAGGTTTCCGTTTTGGTAAAACCATTTTGTCTCTCCATCTTTATAGCCTTCTTTATAGTGTATTTCATTTTGGACCTTGCCGTTTTCATAATAATTATAGCCTACCCCGTCGTTAAATCCGTTTTTGAAAGTTACTTCCGATTTTTTAAAGCCGTCGGAACGGAATACCCTCATAATGGAATCACCTTTTTCGGTTACGGTGAATTCTTTCCATCCCATTTTTGTTTTATGCCTGTTCTTGTTGGCAAACTTGTCGCATGAAAGTTGAACAGCGGCAAATAAAATTACTAATGAAATGAGTTTGCTTTTCCTTAATAAGTTGTTGTTGAGCATAGCAATTCTAATTTATTGGTTTAGGTACAAAAATAAAATTTTATTTTAATATCCATATTTACCTTTCCATTTTTTCTTTAATATCTCCCTTTCTTTTATTTCGCGCGGGTTGTTCCCCGGATCAAAGAGCTTAGTCCCCTTAATTTCTTCAGGAAGAAATTCCAAATCAACGAAATTGCCTTCATGCTGATGAGCATATTTATAGTCTATACCATAACCTATTTCTTTCATCAGTTTTGTTGGCGCATTGCGCAAATGAAGCGGTACTGACAGGTTCCCGCTTTTTTGAACAAGGGATTGTGCTTGTTTGATGGCCATATAAGTTGAGTTGCTTTTTGGCGAATTGGCAAGATAAACCGCTGTTTGCGAAAGTATTATCCTGCCTTCGGGCCAGCCTATCTTGCTTATGGCATCGAAGCAGGCATTTGCAAGGAGCAGAGCGTTCGGATTGGCATTTCCAATATCCTCAGAGGCCAGTATCAGCATTCGCCTGGCTATAAATTTTGGGTCTTCGCCTGCTTCTACCATACGTGCCAACCAGTAAACGGCAGCATTAGGGTCGCTGCCCCGCATCGACTTTATAAATGCGGAAATAACATCATAATGCATCTCGCCTTTTTTATCATAGAGGGCTAGGTTCTCCTGTATTATTTCCTTAACCGACTTATTGTCGATTATTATCTTCTTTGTGAATGCTTTCTTTTGATAAATGAACAGCTCCAGGGCGTTCAGAAGCTTTCTTGCATCACCTCCCGAAATCTTTATCAAGGCTTCGCTTTCCTTTAGTTCAATTTCAATTTCGTGGATTTCGGATAGTTTGGCTATGCCTTTGTTGACCAGGCTGATGAGGTTTTCCTTGTCGAGTGGTTTTAAAATGTAAACCTGACAGCGGCTTAAGAGGGGGGAGATGACCTCGAAGGACGGATTTTCGGTGGTGGCTCCTATGAGGGTGATAATTCCCTTCTCAACAGCATTTAACAGACTGTCCTGTTGCGATTTGCTGAAGCGATGAATCTCGTCGATGAAAAGGATGGCGTTGCCCTGGAACATGCTTGCCTGCGAAATCACAGCCCTTACATCCTTAACTCCACTACTAACAGCGCTAAGCGTATAAAACTCTTTATCAAGCGATTGAGAAATTATATGCGCCAAGGTAGTTTTGCCTACACCGGGAGGACCCCATAAAATCATCGAAGGAATATTACTAGATTTAATGCTCTGATATAAAATGGCCCCCGACCCAACCAAATGCTCCTGACCAATATATTCCTCAAGATTTTGTGGCCTTAATATTTCTGCTAAAGGTGTCATTGTTGATGAATTGTGAATTGTGAATTGTGAATTGTGAATTGTGAATTGTGTAAACTGTGAGCTTTATGTTTTGTTTTTAGCGCTCATGTCATATAACTTATTAATCTTTAACTTATACTGTTAAAACTTTCCACTGCCACTAAATACCCACTAATCCCAAATTGCAACTCACCCGCCAAACTAATTTCTTGCAAAAATAGTTAATTCGCTGCTGAATTAAAATTCTATTTGTATTTTCGTTGAATGGAATTACAACAAACCGAATCGTTGATAAAAGAGTTGAAGTT
>JAJRQZ010000037.1 GCA_024279935.1 Bacteroidota bacterium | reverse complement strand
TTAAAAACTAATGAAAAAATACGACTTGTTTCAAGAAGTAAACATTCAATTCCGGGTACAGAATACTTTAAGGCAGATATAACATCATATAAAGAAACTTTAAATAGCGTAAAGGATTCGGATATTGTTTATTTATGCGCAGGGTTACCATACGATTCTAAAATATGGGCTCAATTATGGCCTCAAATTATGCAAAATACAATTGACGCTTGTAAAAGTGTAGGAGCTAAATTAATTTTTTTCGACAATGTTTATATGTATGGAAATGTTAATGGAAAAATGACGGAAAACACACCATACAATCCTTGTAGCAAAAAAGGAGAAATTAGAGCAAAAACCTCTTTAATTTTAGAAAACGAAATAAACCGGGAAAATATTGATGCAACTATTGCCAGAGCTGCGGATTTATACGGTCCGTTCATAACTCAAAATAGCGTGCCGTATGTTTTGGTAATTAAAAACTTAATGAATGGCAAAAAAGCGCAATGGCTAATAAACGACAATAAACTACATTCTTATACTTATACTATTGATAGTGCAAAAGGAATGGTTCTTCTTGCAACTAACAAGGAAAGTTTTAATCAAATTTGGCATTTACCGACTTATAGTCCACCAATTAATGGAAAAACACTCATTGAATCTGTTGCAAAAGAATTAGGAGCTAAACCCAACAGAACTATTTTAAAAAAATGGATGATAAAAATAATTAGTATTTTTAATAAACCTACTTCTGAAACTTATGAAATGCTTTATCAAAGCGAATTTGATTATTATTTTGACTCAACTAAATTTTGCGAGTTTTTTAATTATAGACCGAAACCCTATATTGAAGGAATTCACGAAACAATAGAATATTTAAATGCGAATTAAAGCCAGCTGCCAACAATGTATAAGGCATTGGGCAATAGGTGGTTAAATTAAAGATCATGAACATAAATAAACAGTGTGGCAAAATGAAAGTTTGGTATTTCAAAATGCCCAACGCCTCATATACTAACCGTTATGGATTGCAAATCCACAAATCCTAACCAGCACATGCAACAGAGCATTGACCCAAGACTTTAGTCCGGAAACCCGAAAGGGCGGTAGCGGCTTATTATTTTATCTTGAAAACGCTTTTCCCCTGCTCGAAGTTTTCTTTTCCCTTGTCGAGGAATCTCACGAAAGCGTCAACGTTCAAATCGTATGCCCTGGGCTGTGCCAGAACATCGTTGTGGTTACCAAGCAAGACATAAAAGGGCTGGGCGTTTACATGAAACTTCTCCTTTTGCAAATCGGCAAATTTCTTGCCAATCGTTTTTTTCATCTTGCCGTCATATTTCGACCTATACCATTCGTCTTCAGGCAAGGATGTCTTATCATCAACATATAGCGCCACAACGATATAATCTTCGCGCAATCGTTTCAGCACTTCGGGATCCGACCACACATTAGCTTCCATTTCCCTGCAGTTAACACAACCGTGACCGGTAAAGTCTATAAATATAGGCTTGTTATGTTCCTTTGCGCAGCTTATCGCCTGATCAAGGTCGAAATAACCCTCAAGGCCGTGTGGCAGGTGAAGGAATTCATGATACTTAGGAGTTTCGCATATTTCAGGTTCTCTTTCAGCCATTCCACCGCCATAAGCTTTTACATTCTCGCGGACAATCGCATTTATATCAAAGTCATGTGTTGTTTGCGGCGGTATATAACCCGAGAGGGATTTCAAGGGGGCGCCCCACATTCCGGGAATCATGTAAGCGACAAAGGTAAATGTGATAATTGCCAAGACAAGTCGCGGCACCGAGACAAAAGGGATGTCCGAATCGTGAGCGAACTTTAACTTACCAAGCAGATATAATCCCAAAAGGAAGAAGATGACTATCCAGAAAGCAAGATATATCTCCCTGTCGAGGATCCCCCAATGGTAAGTTTGATCGGCTATGCTTAGGAACTTCAACCCCAGGGCAAGCTCCAGGAAGCCCAAGACGACTTTAACCGAGTTTAGCCAACCCCCTGATTTTGGAAGGCCTTCCAGAAGACTCGGGAAAAAGGCAAACAAGGTAAACGGGAGCGCAAAGGCAAAAGAGAAGCCCAACATGCCTATAATAGGCTTCAGGACCTGTCCTCCTGCCGATTCAACCAATATTGTCCCCACAATGGGCCCGGTACAACTAAAGGACACCAAAACCAAGGTCAAGGCCATGAATACAGGGCCGAGGAATCCGCCCTTGTCAGCTCTTTGGTCAGATTTGTTCACCACCCAGCTGGGCAAGGTAATCTCGAACATCCCAAAAAACGAAAAGGCAAAGACAACAAAAATAAGGAAGAACAAAATATTCGGCAACCAGTGGGTACTCAGCCAATTGGCAATCTCAGGCCCTGCAACCACTGCGAGCACCGAGCCTATGAACACATAAATCGCAATAATGCTAACACCATAAATAAGCGCGTCCATTTTACCTCTCGCCTTGTCAGCCCCTTCCTTCATGAAGAATGAAACAGTCATGGGAATCATGGGGAAGACACAAGGTGTCAATATGGCTGCCAGCCCGCCAAGAAACGCAATTATAAAAAACCCCCATAAGGAAGCATCCTTGCCGGTTATGTCAGTGGCGCCACCGTCGTTGCTAATATTGGACGAAAGGTCTTCGCCGCTCTCGGAAATTATCTGTTTATCTTCTTTTCCGTTAAAATTATACTCGATATCTGTATAAAGCGCTATACAACCTACATCGTTACAGGTCATATATTGGATCTCGCCGACAACAGGAATATCTTCGTCATCGGATGTAAGTTCTATTTTTTGCTTAAAAACAGCCTTTTTATTAAAGTATTTTATGTCTTTTCCAAAAATCTTATCAAACTCTTTGATGGGTTTGCTTATTTCTTCAGCTTTGCCGATAAGCTTGAAGCCTTTGGGGTTCTCAAAAACAACCTCCGTCGGCAGGGGGCCGTCCTCGACCTTATCGACCGAATACAAATGATAGCTGTCATCCACGCTAGCCGTGAAGATTAGGTCATACTGCCTGCCAGCGGTTTTTTTTGCGGTAAACTGCCATTTAACCGGTTCCAGTATTTGCTGTCCGGGCAGAGCGTCGCCCTCCCCAAATTCAAATTTAAAATCCACATCCGATGGCGGAAGGCATTTAGTGTCGTCGCAGCTCATGAACTCCAGGGAGCCTTCAATTTTCGTATCAGGCTTATTTAGCTTGATCTTCTGTTTAAATATTGCCTCGTTCGCAAAATATTTCAATTCCATCTCGAAGTTGGGATCGTACTCCTCAATAACCTCGCTTTCTTCAACAACCTTTCCAATTAACTCATAATCAGGACTTGCCGTAAACTTGAAAGTTGTTGCCGGTGGCGACATGGGAATGTCCTGCGAATACAAATGCCATTTATGATCAATAGATGCCTTAAATACCAGTTCATATTCAGTGTCCGTTATCTTGTTCTTTGAGAAACCCCATTTTACCGGTTCAAAAATTTGAGCATTTATTCCTGAGAATATAAACATTGAAGCAAATAGCAATAATATTTTTGACTTCATATTATAAATTTTTTCTGTCCTATTAATTAATCCCCCTTTAGGGAAGTGGTTTGCGCACATAAACCAACATTTTGGCTTAGTCCTTTCCTGACAACCCTGTTTTAGCATTTGTTGCACAAATCATGCATTCCTTACATTTTTTGACTTATTTTAACCTTTAAGATATAGCGGGTGTTTGAAGTTACTTTGAAACAGTCGGCCGCACGCATTCCAGCTATCCAGATAACCCGGTCCCCGCTTAGCAAAACGCGGGCTTTTTCTTTCTCCGGCACGCTAAGTTTATTATCGATAAAGAAATCGCTCAACAGCTTGCTGCCCTTCATGCCAAAAGGTTTGAACCTATCACTTTTATGCCATTTCCTTAAATACAGGGGGAAGCTTAATCTATCAAAATCAAAATAAGCAGTTGTGTTATCCTTGGCGAATATAAAACCACGCTTATTGACAATGGTGTCGAAAGTCAAATGCAAAGGTTGCAAAATCTCTTTGCAGTTCTTGTCAATAATTACTTCTTCATCATCCGCGTTGTCATGAATTTTATTTACGATAAAGAAATCCCTGTCGTTTACCAATCTGTGGGTTTCCGAAAAGAACATTTTTCCGCTCTGCTTATTAAAAAGCGCTTCGGCGATATCGTCGCTGCCGGCCCGGTTAAAGTTAAATATGCGCAACAATCTGTATATCCACGATTTAACGGGCTTTAACCCAATAAGTTTGGAATGGGGGACATAAATCCCATCATTCCGGTATTCAAAAATGTCAGCACGTTTTTCATCAATAAGGCTGGAAAAGATGTCATTGTCGTCGGCAAGGAATTCCAGGCTTTTAGCCAACGTGCTTTCGGAATCGGGACGCATGCCCATCAAGACAGGGATAAGCTTACGCCTTATTTTGTTACGAAGATATTTAGTAGAGCTATTCGAGGAATCCTCGCGGAAGTCAAGTGAGTGAACCTTTGCGTATTCGAGAATCCATTTGCGCGACATTTGCAAGAGAGGTCTTATTATATACCCGTTTTTAATGGGAATACCTTTTACGCCCTGCAATCCACTCCCCCTTAGCAGGTTTATAAAAAGAGTTTCCAGGTTATCGTCGAAATGATGCGCAACGGCCAGTTTGTCGAAACCGTACTCTTGCATAAGCTCGCCAAACCATGAATAGCGCAGCTCCCTGGCGGCAATTTGGATTGAAAGCTTATTGTTATTGGCAAATTCCTTAGTGTCGAATGATCTTGAGTGCAATACCACCCCTAGTTTTCTGCAATAATCGATCACGAAACGTTCGTCTTCGTCCGATTCCGCCCCCCGCAACTTAAAATTGCAATGGGCAGCCTCAAGCCGGTACTGCCGGCTATGCAACAAATGCAACAGGACTACCGAGTCGATGCCCCCGCTAATTGCAATCAATACTTTGCTTTTAACTTCGAGCAGTTTATTATTGTCAATGGTTTTTACAAACTTTTCAATCACACCGCAAAATTAACTAATCATTTGATAACAAAACCGAAAGAACAAATATTAACAAAAGGCTTTAATTTGGGTCAAAAAATTTTCTACATTTCGAGCATGTTATGTCCAGATGTTTATCTTTAAATTCCGAAAACGATTTAAAAAATTCGCAACAAGCCAGATTCAATAGTGTAACTAGTTGTTTTATAGATATCTTAATAAATATTCCATGACCACTTTCAGCTCGAACGGAGATTTAGAAAACAAGATTCTTCAGTTAAACACCTTGATCAATTCTGTTGCTGACGCTTTATTTGTTGCCGATCATGAAACGTCGGACATACTTTTTGTGAACGACAAGGCCTGTGAGAGCCTGGGCTATGATGAGGATGAGCTATTGTTGTTGACTGTCAATGATATCAACCCCGCATTCGACCGCGACGACCTGAAGAAAGAACTGTGGGCGCAAATGGTAAAAGGTGAAACTTATACGGTTGAAGTATCTCATAAAACGAAAGATGGCAACTTAATACCGGTCGAGCTTAGAACGGCATTGGTGGATTACGAAGGCAAAAAAGCCGTCTTGGGCTATGCAAGGGATATAAGCAACAGAAAACTCGCCGAAACGGCCTTGAAGGAAAGCGAGGAAAAGTTCCGGACACTCTCGGACCTTACTTTTGAAGGTATCCTGGTTCACCTGAACGGCATTGCCGTAAACCTAAATCTATCAATGGCCAAGATGTTCGGCTACCAAAAAGAAGAGCTGCTGGGCAAGAACATAATCGAATTATTGATTCATAAAGACTATCACCCTTTGGTGCACAAAAACATCAGCAAAGAGCATACAGGGCATTATTTTGTGGAAGGAATCCGCAAGGACGGAAAAAGAATACATCTTGAAATTGAGGCCAAAACAGTGCCCTCAAACGGCAACAAAGGCATAAGGGTAGCGGCTTTTCGGGATATTTCGTATAGGCGCATGCTGGAGGACAACCTGAAAAAAAGCGAAAAGCGTTTCAGGCAATTGTTCGAGCAATCAGGCGATGCGATGTTGATTATTGAAGACCGAAGCTTTGTCGATTGCAATCTGGCTACAGTAAAAATGCTAGAATATAACAGCAAGGAAGAGTTCCTCAATGTCCACCCATCGGCTTTATCTCCTGAATTTCAGGAAGATGGGGAACCATCGGCTTCCAAGGCAGAGGAAATGATGAATTTGGCCGTTAAAAACGGGACTCATCGTTTTCAATGGATTCACCTACGGAAAAACGGTGATATGTTTCCTGTTGAAGTTCTACTAACGGCAATGCCGCAAGACTCGGAAAAAGAAGTGATCCATTGTGTATGGCGCGACATTACCGACCAAATTAATTCGCGGAACAAGTTAAGGCAAAGCGAGGAAAAATTCAAAAACGCATTTTTAACAAGCCCCGACTCCATTAATATAAACAGGCTTGTTGACGGAATGTATGTTTCCACAAACCATGGTTTTACTGCCTTAACAGGATATGCCGAGGAAGAAGTTGTCGGGAAAACGTCCATGGAAATCAATATCTGGGAAAACCCAAAAGACAGGGACACTCTTCTGGAGGGCTTGAAACGGAACGGCAAAGTTGTAAACATGCATGCCAGGTTCCGGATGAAAGACGGCACGCTTAAAGATGCCCTCATGTCGGCATCGATTACAAAAATCAATGATGTACCGCACATCATCAGTATAACCAGGGATATAAGCAAAAGAATCTCGATGGAGAAAAAACTAGAGCTCCTCAACAAAAACCTTGCTGCTCAAAACGAAGAATATATGGCTTTGAACGAAGAATTGAAAAAAAGCTTCTCAAATATTCAGCAAATCAACATAGCCCTTAAAGAGGAAAAAATAAAAGCTCAGGAATCCGATAGGCTGAAATCAGCGTTCCTGGCAAATATGAGCCATGAGATAAGGACCCCGATGAATGGGATATTGGGTTTTACAAGCCTTTTGAAAAACCCTGAGCTTGAAGGGAACAAGGTGCAACATTATGTTGAGATAATCCAAAAAAGCAGCAACCGGATGTTATCGACTATCAACGACATCCTGGACATATCGAAAATTGAGGCAAAGCAGGTTGAGGTTTCGTATTCCGAGACTAATATAAACACAATGCTCGACGATTTGTTCATGTTTTTCAATAATGAGGCATCGGACAAAGGATTGCGGCTATCGCTCACTCATAAATTAAACGTACAAGATGCCAAAATTCTTTCCGACGAAGAAAAAGTCAATGCCGTCATCACTAATTTGATCAAGAACTCCATTAAATATACTGATCAGGGCAGCATTGAATTCGGCTGTCGCAAAAAACAAGACCAATTGATATTTTTTGTGAAAGATACAGGCATTGGCATTCCGAACGACAGGCACGAGGCTATTTTCGACAGGTTTGTCCAGGCCGACATCGAAGACACACAGGTTTATGAGGGCTCAGGCCTTGGCCTCTCCATCTCGAAAGCCTATGTAGAAATGATGAAGGGTGAAATATGGGTGGAATCAAGAGTAGGCACGGGCTCGTCGTTTTATTTCATGATTCCTTTTAAAAGGTCAATTAGCGGCGACAATCAGCAAAAAACAGATACGGCACAAATTAAGCCAGCTTCAAGGAAACTGAAAATACTCATCGTTGAGGACGAAGAAATATCCGACAACCTGATAACGATTATCCTAAAAGAATATAGCGATAAGCTGCTGCACGCTAAAAATGGGCTTCAGGCAATAGAGATATGCAAGGAGCACAAGGACATCGACTTGATCTTTATGGACATCCGGATGCCGAGTCTAGGCGGATACCGGGCGACCAAGGAAATAAGGAAATTTAATAAAACCGTAACTATCATTGCTCAAACCGCTTATGCCCTTTCGGGCGACCGCGAGAAAGCAATAGCCGCAGGCTGCAACGATTATATCGCAAAACCAATTATGGCCGACCAACTTAAACTGCTGATTAATAAATATTTGTTTGATGTAAACTAAACGTCGATTAAGCCGGTGGCACGAAATGCACTTTATGGAGGAGGTTGGCATTGACAATCAATCATCATGAAACCAATTCCTGCCTTCATCCCCGGGACGGGATCTTAGCTTTTACACGGTGATAACAAAAAAGAAATATGCAATAAAAAATATATCAGAAAAATTTAAGATATTTGAATAAAATAAATGTGTATGAAGCCCGGTGATAAGACGCAAAGACTTAAACAAATAGTCAGTTATTACGAATCGTTTTTAAACCTTTCCAATAATGCTGTTTTTGTGGCAGATCCCCGATTAGTAATTTTGGACGCCAGTAAAAGATTTTGCGACATCTGCCATATCAAAATGGGGGAAATTGCAGGCCTCGCCCTGAAGGACCTTCTTTTTGGCCAAGATGCATCAAATACGGAATATTTAATTCAATTACTGCTAACAACAATCAAAAAAGGGAAAATAGAAAAGCAATCATTTAATTTCAGCGATAAAGGACAACAGTGTTACTTTGAGATAAACGCTACTCTTTTAAACAAAAACGGTGGCTCCTCATCTTTGATCATTTGTAGCATGAACGATGTTACCGAATTAAAATCGGCCAAGAATACCGCTTTTGAAAACAAAAGAAAACTTATGACGCTTTTGGACAACTTAAACGGATTCGCTTATCGCTGCCGCAACGACAAAAACTGGACAATGGAATTTGTTAGTGCCGCCTTTACAAAAATCACCGGCTATAGGGTTGAGGACATTATCGGCAATAACAAACTGACATACAACGATATAATTATTGCCGACGACAGAGATCGTATCTGGGACGAGGTTCAAGAGGCATTGAGCGAAAACAGATCCTTCGATCTGGAATATCAGATTAAGACTGCCGATGGCAATACTGTTTATGTTGAGGAACAAGGAGTTGGCGTATATTCGGAAGAAACCGGCGAACTTGTGGCCCTCGAAGGATATATTAACGACATCACATCAAAAGTAGAAGAGCACAACGCACTTATTAAAAGCGAGGAAAAATACCGACGACTTATCGAGACCACATCGGAGGGTTTCTGGCTGATCGACACAAACAGCAAGACCCTGGATATTAATAATTCCTTATGTAAGATATTGGGCTATGCCAGGGAAGAAGTATTGGGCAAAACTCCTTTTGAGTTTGTTGACAAAGAAAACTTCCAAATCTTTAAACATCAGATCTCACAAAACAAGAGCAACGAACAAAGAGTTTATGATATTGAATTAAAAAATAAAAACGGAAACAACATCCCTTGCCTTTTCAACGCTACAACTATCTACGACCACAACGACAAATACGCAGGCTCTTTTGCCTTCGTAACAGATATACGGGAACAAAAGCGAGGACTGCTCGTCCAGAAGATTCTTTATAACATTTCCAAGTCAACAACTAGTGACGGTGATTTAGGCAAGCTCATCGAAATAATACAAAGAGAAGTAAATCAGATAGTTGACACCACAAACTTTTATGTGGCACTATACGACAAAGAAACTGATATGCTCAGTTTCCCCTATTATTCCGATACGCATGACAAATTTAAAAAGTATCCGGCAAGAAAAACTCTCACAAAAATAGTTATCGACAGCAAAAAACCCTTGCTGGCAAACCCTAAAACGAAAGAAGAATTGGTAAGACAAGGCCTATTGGATTATGTAGGCACCAAATCAAAAGTATGGCTTGGCGCCCCGCTAAAATTTGAAGACACGGTTTTTGGGGTATTTGCAGTACAGAATTACAATGACGAAAATGCTTATAATGAAGATGATATGGAAATCATGGAAATCATTGCCGATCAAATAAGCATATCAATACATAGTAAACAAACTGATGTCGAATTGAAACTGGCATTGAAAAAGGCCACGGAGAGCGATAGGCTGAAATCGTCCTTCCTGCAAAACATCAGCCATGAGATACGCACGCCTATGAATGGCATACTGGGGTTTACCGGGCTTTTATTGAACTCTTCCATCTCCGCAGAAGAAATGCAGGAATATGTCGGGATTATTAATGAGAGCGGCAACCGGATGCTTGCCACGCTCGATGATGTCATGAATATCTCTTTGCTGGAAACAGATCAGGTAGAAGTCGTTAAATCCGTAATAAATGTCAACGACGAATTAAAGAACCAATACGGTTATTTCCTTCAGGAAGCCGAGAACATGGATCTCGAGTTCGATCTTGCCACAAAGCTGCCCCATATTAAAGCAGGTATTAGCACCGACCACAAAAAGTTCAATACAATAGTCTCAAATTTATTGGACAACGCATTTAAATATACCTCGAAAGGGAAAATTGAATTTGGATATTTTCATGAGCATGGCTTTTTGAGGTTTTATGTTAGCGACACCGGCATCGGAATACCGTCCGACAGGCTGGAAGCAATATTTGAAAGTTTTGTCCAAGCCGAGGTCAAGGATGTTAAAGCGAAGGAGGGCACGGGGCTAGGCCTTTCGATAGCAAAGGCTTATGTGGAGCTTCTAGGTGGTAAAATCTGGGCTGAATCAAAAATCGACAAGGGCACGACCTTCTATTTTACGATTCCTTATCAGCCAATCAGGCAAACCGGGGGAAAGGCTGCCGCAACAAGCGGAAAAACCGGGCTTAATGCGTTTAACCTGAAAATTCTGATTGCCGAGGACGAAGAAGTTTCCTCCGAATTCCTGAATATCATAATGGCCGATTACTGCCGTGAGGTAATGTTTGCAAAAAACGGTATCGAAACATTAAATATCACCAAAGAAAATCCCGACCTGGATTTAATATTCATGGATATTAAACTACCCCTAATGAGCGGTTACAAGGCTTCGAGGGAAATCAGGAAATTCAACAAAAATGTTGTTATCATCGCACAAACCGCCTATGCGGCACAAGGCGACAAAGACAAAGCCCTTAATGCAGGTTGCAATTATTATTTTTCAAAACCTATTGATGCTGAAGAGCTTATAAAAACGATATTGATGCACTTTAAATAACAAAATAGAACAAATTGATTGTTATGACAAGAATTAAGTTTCTGATAATAATGGTGTTTTGCGGACTGATAAACATATCGAGCTCTCAGGATTTCGGCTATTTCGAGCTGGAAAGCCTGAACAGGACAGAGTCGAACAAGGGGTTTAGCCCGCAAGTAAATATATACTCAAGTTATATGAAAGAAAATTCCAAAGTCGGGTTTTACTTTTTTGCCCTGGCCAACAAAAACTGGGGAGAGGCTTATGGGGGCATAACATTGCAGGCAGCTAAATGGCTGAAGATAAACCTAGGCCTAGGCCTTGAGACAAATCCAGGGCCTTACCGTTTCAACATCACCTTTTTCGCATACCACAAAAGAATGAGCCTCCTGCAGATTTACGAATACGGCGGCTCCGGCTTCTGGTACAGGATCAGGGCAAATTATAATATAAACATCCATCATAATATCGGGCTGCTCGCCGAAAGATATTATGGCATCGGGCCCGTATATGAGTATAAGCTAAAGTTCCCCTTAGGTTTTCTTGGCGCGCCCTTGATGGACCCCGAAGACGGGACTTTTAAAATGTTAACTTCACTAAGATACTATTTTTAATATGGCAAGTTCAAAAAACAAAACGTCTAAACTATTCGATTTATTGAAATTATTATTACCACTGATAATTTCCCTTTCTTCATTTGCGATCTTAATTTTCATTTCGTTCAATTACTTCAAGATCAAAAAGGACACTTGGGAAAAGGACGTAAAGTCAAATTTGCTCGAAATATTAATGACCAAAAAGACAATGCTTGAAAAAGCCCTCTACTCAAGAGTTTATTATACCAAAAGCGTAGCGGCCTATGTCTCGCTCCACCCCGACTTATCCAATGAGGAGTTTTACAACCTCGCCAACGAGCTTGTACAGAAAGACTCGGTGATAAGCACAATGTCTATCTCTCAAAATTGCGTAATAGACGCCATTTACCCCTTAAGCGGGCACGAAGCGGCAATCGGGCTTGATTTATTGGCGCACCCTAAGAGAAAGGAGATAGTAAAGAAAACTATCGATACGCATAAAACCTTTATAACAGGACCTTTGGAACTTGTGGAAGGAGGAATTGCATTTATAAGCTATACACCTGTTTTTGACAAAACATCTCCGGAAATGAACAAGTTCTGGGGCATGACCGACATAGTGATCTACAAGGACAAACTTCTTGATGAAGCCAAGATAAAAGAATTGGACGGCAAGTTTTTGTTTTCCATAAGAGGGATCGACGGTTCGGGAAACAAAGGTGCCGTTTGGTACGGGGACAGCAGTGTTTTTAATAAAAACCCTATTGCGGTAACTATCGATCTTCCTTACGGGAGTTGGGTCTTGGCCGCGGTTCCGGTAGTAGGTTGGGACTCGTATCTAAAAAAGGACAATGTCCTGTTGATTATTCTTATTGTAAGTTCGTTGTTCATAAGCGTTTTGATATGGCTTTTCAGCAGGGCAATAGTAAAACTAAAACGTAACCAAGTGGAGCTGCAGGCGATTTTTAACTCTATGGATAGCTTAATAATCGAATTTGACGAGGAAGGAACCTATTTAAACATACCGCGCAGCGAGGACAAGCTATTGTACCTTCCTAAAGAACAGCTCATAAACAAAACTGTTTTTGATATTTTCGACAACAAGACAGCCGGGGATTTCCATGCGGCGATAAACAAATGCCTAAGGATCAACAAACTTGTGGAAATAGAATACCCCTTAGTGATCAACGGGCACAAAACCTGGTTTCTGGCAAGGATATCAAACAAATCGAAAAATACCGTCATCTATCACGCATTCGACATCACGAAGAACAAGCTCGAAAGACAAAAGTTAATTGAATCGGAGAAAAAAATGCAAGAATTGAATTTCACCAA
Source organism: Bacteroidota bacterium (assembly GCA_024279935.1). GTDB lineage: Bacteria > Bacteroidota > Bacteroidia > Bacteroidales > F082 > BM524. The sequence goes on along the minus strand of JAJRQZ010000037.1, from coordinate 8,373 downwards.
GGACAAGCTGTTCTCCGTTATCGCCCACGACTTAAAGAGCCCTTTCAACACACTGTTAGGCTTTAGTGCTTTGTTAAGCTCCGAATACAATTTGTTCGACGACGCAAAAAGAAAGGAGTTGATAGCTAAGGTACACGAAGTGTCGCAAAACACTTTTAACTTGTTGGAGAATCTGCTTTTCTGGGCAAATTCAAAAAGGGACAAAATAGAGGTCATCAAAAACGACTACAATCTATTTAGCCTCGTAAGCGATTCTATTTCAGCCTATAAACAGGGTGCGCTGAACAAGAATCAAGATGTTGTTATAAACATCAACAAGGATATGAGCATTTATGCCGATGAGTTTAGTTTCCGAATCACAATAGCCAACCTTTTTAATAATGCCATAAAATTCACACCGGACAATGGCACCATTACCTTCGATGCCAGGCAAGGATCGTCGGATATCGAAATATGCATATCCGACAACGGCATCGGCATTGCCCCGGACAAGCTAGAAACACTTTTTACCCTGCAGGACAACCTCAGCACCAAGGGCACGAACAATGAGTCGGGTATGGGCATAGGCCTTCAATTATGCCATGAGCTAATAATTAAGAACGGGGGCAAGATATGGGCGGAAAGCAAAGTCGGCAAGGGGAGCAGGTTTTATATCTCATTACCGCTCAAATAGAGAACGCCATGGTTTTTCTTGGCTTTAATCTACGCTCCAGGTACTTCCGCTGTTCAACAAATCGTCAACGCATTTATACGGGGAAACTTCTTTTTCGTGCTCAATTGAATCCCAAATCAGTTCCTCGACAGTAGGTGCCGCAACTGAACGAATAACACCGAGTGCGGCAGGAAACTCCGGGGGCATCATGTTGGCCAGCATAATATGGATTCCTGAATCCTCCCTTTCAGGGTTGTGGACCAGGAGGTCGTCTTCTGTAATTCCGTTTTCGCCTATCGTAACCACCTCCAGGTGAGAGCCATTCAGGATAATCCCTTTTTCGTTGTCCTTGCCGAACCTCATGGGTTTTCCGGCTTCCAAGAAAAGCTGGTTGTCAACTTTGGTCTCGCGAGAAGTTATCAGGCCGTGGATTTTATTGTTGAATATCACACAGTTAGCAAGAATCTCGACAATAGACGCTCCTTTATGCTTGGCAGCCTCGCTAAACACCTGTGTCATCATTTTTATATTTGTGTCAACTACACGGGCAAAAAACTTGCCTCGTGCGCCCATTACCAGCTCGCCGGGGTTAAAGGGCTGCTCGAACGATCCCTGGGGCGATGTTTTTGTCTTGCTGCCCTTTGGTGTCGTTGGTGAGTACTGGCCTTTGGTAAGTCCGTAAATCTTGTTATTGAACAACAATATGTTTATGTCGGGGTTCCTGCGGGCTACATGTATAAAGTGGTTTCCCCCTATGGCCATTGAATCGCCATCGCCTGTTATCATCCAAACGCTCAATTTAGGGTTTGCGATTTTTATGCCTGTTGCCAATGCAGCCGCCCGGCCGTGAATGCCGTGAATGCCATAAGTGTTCATATAATACGGAAACCTCGATGAGCAACCAATTCCTGAAACAACAACAAAATCCTCTTTGGCTATCCCAAGTTCGGGAAATACGTTTTCAACGGATTTTAATATGGCATGGTCGCCACATCCCGGACACCATTTTACCATCTGGTCGCTTTCAAAATCCTTTTTTGTAAGCTCCAATTTAGCTGTATCTATAATACTTTCCATTTTTTTACTCGTTTAGAAGTGCAATAAATTCTTTTTTCAGCTCGGCAACAGTAAATGGCAATCCCTGGATTTTATTATACTGCTTATAAATAAACTGTGGCAGGCGCATCCTTAAATAATTTACGAACTGACCAAGATTAATTTCGCAAACAAGTATTTTCTCATACCTGCTAAATATTTCTCCAGCGTTTTTCGGAAGAGGCTTAATATGCTTAAAATGTGCCAAAGCAATTGAATGTCCTTCGTCCAGAAGCTGCTCGACGGCAGTCAGCATAACTCCATGCGTTCCGCCCCAGCTTACGACTAAAGTGTCGGCATCAGGATTACCTATAATGTCTTGGTTAACAATGAAATTACTTACCCTTTCAACTTTCTCCTCTCTTAACTTGCTCATAAGTTGATGGTTTTCAGGGCTATGCGATACGTTTCCCGTAATGTTTTCCTTCTCCAAACCGCCGATGCGATGACGCAAGCCTTTTGTTCCCGGGATAGCCCACGGACGGCTCAACTTCTTTTCATCCCTCTTGTACGACTGAAAATGAGGGTCGTTTTCCTTAACTATGGGCGGATATATTTTTGGCAGGTCGCTAACTTTCGGGATCTTAAACACTTCCGAGCCATTGGCCAATGAACCATCGGTAAGCAGGATTACAGGCGTCATGTGCTCAACCGAAAGCTTGACTGCCTCAAATGCCGAGTAAAAACAATCGGACGGGCTACTTGCGGCAAGAACGATCAAGGGGGCTTCCCCGTTTCTCCCGAACAAGGCCTGATATAGATCGCTCTGCTCCGATTTTGTGGGCAATCCCGTTGAGGGGCCGCCTCTTTGAACATCCACGACAACAAGAGGAAGCTCAGTCATTACGGCAAGGCCGAGGGCCTCACTCTTCAAGGACAAGCCCGGGCCCGAAGTACTAGTAACCGGAAGCGCGCCCGCAAAACTTGCGCCAAGAGTTGAAACAATACCGGCTATCTCATCCTCCGCCTGTAGCGAAATGGCGGAAAACTGCTTATGCTTGGCCAGTTCCTGAAGAATCTCAGTGGCAGGAGTGATGGGATACGAACCTATAAAAAGTTTTAGTCCCGAACGCTCGGCAGCAGCCAACAAACCCCATGACGTTGCCAGATTACCGGTTACGTTCCGGTAAGTGCCCTTATTTAATGGGGCCGGGTCTATCTTATATGTGTTTACAAAGGCCTCAATAGTATCGGCATAATGATAACCGGCCTTCAACACTAATTTATTCGCTTCAACAACGAGAGGCTTCGATTTGAACTTGTTTTCAAAAAAACTGAAGGTTTTTGTGAAATCCCTGTTGAACATATAAAAGATCATCCCCAAAGCAAACATGTTTTTCGATTTTTGAGCCGACTTATTATCAATATCGAGCTCACTTACCGCATTTTTAGTGAGCGTGGCAATAGGTCCGTTAACAACCAAATGACCGTTTAAACTGCCATCTGACAGGGGATTGTCCTCATATCCGGCTTTTGTTATGTTTTTCTCCGTGAACGCATCGTCGTCAACAATTATAATCGCATCCTTCGTGATCCAGTTCATGTTTGCTTTCAGCGAAGCCGGATTCATAGCCACAAGCACATCGGCCAAGTCGCCGGAAGTGTGGATATCATTGCTCCCGAAATGAATCTGAAAGCCCGAAACCCCGGCAACAGTGCCCTGAGGTGCTCTAATCTCAGCAGGATAATCAGGGAATGTCGCAAAATCGTTGCCCGCAAATGCTGTCGAATCCGAAAATAAATTCCCTGTCAGCTGCATCCCGTCGCCGGAATCACCCGCGAAACGAATAACTGCGTTTTTAAGTTCTATGATTTTATTTTTAACCTCAGTCATAATAAAGATTTTATACGGCAAATGTAAATCAATAATTAAAAGCCGGAAACAAGTGCCGAGTTTTTTTTAACACTAAAAGTTTAAAAAGAAGCGAAATAACCAATTCCGCAAACGATTGTTATTCAACTCGATAGATGCAACAATCCATAACATCAGGGTTTAGGGGCGCTTAATTATAATAAGTCTAAATTTTAAATAGGCATTTTCAGACGTTAATATTTTAATAATTAACAATAAAATCACATTGAATTCTGGAACTCTTATAGTTACTGTTAATCGGTGAACAGTAAAAATATGAAAAAAAAGCAATTTTTTGATACCACTTTCACAATATCCATATATTTGCAAACTATTTTATAAATATTAAAACAATATTATTATGGCTTACAAAATTTCAGACGATTGTACTGCATGTGGTACTTGTATCGACGAATGTCCTGTTGAGGCAATCTCAGAAGGTGATATCTATGTTATAGATCCTGATCTTTGTACGGATTGCGGCGCTTGTGCCGATGTTTGCCCGGTTGAGGCTATCCATCCTGAATAAATAGGTTAATAAAAAGTAAAACCCGTCTCGCCTAAGGCAAGACGGGTTTTTTTAGGCTCTTGCTTGCTATTTACACTCGTTCTAAATAAATTGCCCCCACTATAAATAAACTTTGTATATTTGGAAGCATCAAAATAACTCCTTGTTAAATGGATAATTACGACTTCATCAACAATACCGATCCTGAAGTAATCGACGATTTATTTCAACAGTATAAAACAAATCCCGGTTCCGTGGAAAAAGCCTGGAAAACCTTCTTTGCCGGTTTCGACTTTGGCCGATCGGAATATAATATAAAACCATCGTTGCAAAGCGGGATAACCTCCGGCGAGTTCAAGGTGATAAACCTGATAAACGACTATCGCCGCCGCGGCCATTTGTTTACCAAAACGAACCCCGTTAGGAAAAGAAGGGAGTACAAACCTGATTTGTCCATTTCAAATTATGGTTTGTCGAAGGATGACCTACAAAAAGATTTTGAGGCCGGTTCCGAAATAGGGCTTGGAAAAACAAGTTTGCAGAATATTATTGGTTTTCTGGAACAAACTTATTGCAATTCGATCGGGGTCGAATATCTTTTTATTCGCGACGAGAAAATCGTGCGCTGGCTGAAAAACAAGATAGAGAAAAGCAAAAACACACCATCATATAATAAGGAGCTGAAAAAATACATCCTTCAAAAGCTTATGCGCGCCGTTTTCTTCGAGAAATTCCTTCAGAAGAAGTTCCCGGGTCAGAAACGCTTTTCCCTCGAAGGCGCCGAGTCGTTGATCCCAGCTCTGGATGCCGTTATGGAAAAAGGCAGCGAACTGGGAATCGAGGAATTCATCATCGGGATGCCTCACCGCGGAAGGCTTAATGTTTTGGCCAACATCCTGAGAAAACCTTATGAGGATATTTTCTATGAGTTCGAGGGGGTAAGCTATGACGACGAAGGCCTGCTCGGGGATGTCAAGTATCATTTGGGCTATACTGTAAAGCGAAAAACCATCGACAAACACGACGTTAAGATGACCCTTGCCCCCAACCCCTCGCACCTGGAAGCCGTTGACCCTGTGGTCGAAGGAATCACAAGAGCCAAGATTGACAAGTTTTATAAGGGCGATTCGGACAAGATAGCACCTATATTAATTCATGGCGACGCATCGATAGCAGGCCAGGGCGTTGTTTACGAGCTTATTCAGATGCAGGATCTCAAAGGCTATTCTACCGGCGGGACCATTCATCTAGTCATAAACAACCAGGTTGGTTTTACTACCGATTATCTCGACGCCCGCTCCAGCACTTATTGCACCGACGTGGCGAAAACCACCCTATCCCCGGTTTTTCACGTAAATGGCGACGATGCCGAAGCCCTTTCCTTCAGCATTCAAACGGCAATGGAGTTCAGGAACACCTTTCATAAGGATGTTTTTATCGACATACTTTGTTATCGCAAATACGGGCACAACGAGGGGGACGAGCCGAGGTTCACACAACCTATCCTATATAAGGCTATTGCAAAACACCCGGATCCTTACCGGATATACAAAGAGAAACTCATAGGTGAAAATGTTGTTGACGAAGAGTTTTGTTCGGCCCAGGAAAAATCACTTTACGAAAAATTAGAGGAAAACCTAAAAGCAAGCAAAACTCATGCACCTAGCAGCATGGACAACTTCCTCGGCGAAACCTGGAAAAAAATCAAAAAAGCCGATGATTCCGATTTCCTGAAATCGCCTGTAACGGCAATCTCTAAGAAGAAGCTCCTCGAATTTACCGATAAAATCTCGGGGCTGCCCGACACGATGAAATTCTTCAGCAAAACCATAAGGCTTCAAAAACAGCGCAAAGACATGGTTGTTGAAAAAGGCACACTGGATTGGGCCATGGGCGAGTTAATGGCTTACGCCAGCTTGCTCGACGAAAAAATCCCGGTAAGGCTGAGCGGGCAAGATGTTGAAAGAGGCACTTTTTCGCATCGGCATGCCGTATTGCACGTTGAGGACACAACCGACAAATATGTTCCCTTAAGCAACTTGAGCCCCTCGCAAGCAAAATTTGATGTTTATAATTCATCATTGTCGGAATATGGCGTTCTCGGCTTCGAATATGGCTATTCGCTGGCCTCGCCTTATTCACTGACAATATGGGAAGCGCAGTTCGGCGACTTTGCAAATACCGCACAGGTTATATTCGACCAGTTTTTGAGCAGTGCCGAAGATAAGTGGAACATAATGAACGACCTGGTGCTTTTCCTTCCACATGGTTTTGAAGGACAAGGCCCTGAGCATTCCAGTGCGAGGATAGAGCGTTTTTTGACGCTTGCCGCCGAAAATAATTTTCAAATCGTGAATTGCACTAGCCCGGCAAACTTCTTTCATGTTTTGCGCCGGCAGCTTAAACGCGACATCAGGAAGCCACTGGTGATTTTCACCCCGAAGAGCTTGCTGAGACATCCTAAATGCATCTCCAAGATCAATGAATTCACCTCGGGTGGCTTCAAAGAGCTTATCGACGACGACGGGCTTATACCCGACAAAACACATAGGTTGATCTTTTGCAGCGGTAAGGTTTATTACGATTTGCTGGCCGAAAGGGATAAGTTAAATCAAACAGGCGTGGCCCTGATCAGGATAGAGCAGCTATTTCCTTTTCCGAAAACGCAAATCCTTAACCTCATTTCTAAATACAATAAGGCCACATCTTATTTATGGGTACAGGAAGAGCCGGCCAATATGGGGGCCGGTGATTTCTTCAGGAAACAATTCGTTGACGACAATATTGTTTTTGAGCTGGTGGCGCGCCCCGCCAGTGGCAGCCCTGCCACTGGCAGCCCGAAATTCCATAAGCTCCGCTATCAAAAAATCCTGGACAAGGCTTTCGGCGTTTGCGATTGCCCTTATATAAACGATGACTGCAAAATGGCATGCATAGGCAATAAGTGGGCATCCTTCGAAAAAGAACTCAAGAAATATAAAATCGATGAGATGAGCTCATCTTTCCACAGTGGTAAAAAACCTTTGTTGTAGTTTAATAAATTAATGACCGAATTAGTATAAAAAATATCGTCATGTTGATTGAAATAAAAGTCCCAAGCCCGGGCGAATCGATAACAGAAGTGCAAATAGCCTCATGGCTGGTAGAAACCGGCGATTTTGTAGAAATGGACCAGGATATTGTTGAGGTGGATTCGGATAAAGCAACCCTTAGCATCCCGGCCACCGAAAGCGGCAAGATCGAGCTAAAAGTGGAAGAAGGCGAGACCATTGAGGTCGGCTCCATAATAGCAGTAATCGATACTTCTGCCAAAGGCAAGCCGAAAAAGAAAGCGGAAACCGAAGATGTTAAAACAAAGACCGCTGCCGTGGAGGCGAAAACAGCTGATAAGCCGAAGGCCGAACAATTAAGCGAGAAAACAAATACAAGCGTTGTAAGCAACTATGATACAACAGTTTCGCCCTTGGCCAAGAAACTGATGCAAGAAGAAGGAATTAGCGAAAACGAACTTCTAGAATTTTTTAAATCTTATAGGATTGGCAAAAAAGATGTTACTTTTTATAAAGAAAACAAGGACAATATTTCTGCGAACGCACAGAATCCTGCCCAAAACTCATGGACTGGAGCGCGCGAATCGAGCAAAGTAAAAATGAGTATGCTCCGCAAGAAACTAGCCCAACGACTAGTATCCGTAAAAAACGAAACAGCCATGCTCACCACTTTCAATGAGGTGAACATGAGCCCAATAATGGAAATTAGGAAAAAATATAAAGAGATTTTCAAGGAGAAGCATGGTGTTGGACTTGGCTTTATGTCGTTTTTCACAAAGGCTATAACAGAGGCCATCGCCCATTTTCCGGCAATAAACTCCCAAATCAGCGGCGACGAGATACTAGGCTTCGATTATGTTGATGTCGGGATTGCCGTAAGCGCACCAAAAGGCTTGATGGTTCCGGTAGTGCGAAATGCCGAAATGCTCAGTTTGGCAGAAATAGAAAGCGAAATTAAACGTTTGGCGTTAAAAGCCCGGGATGGCAAACTGAGCCTCGACGATATGACGGGCGGAACCTTTACGATTACAAACGGCGGGGTGTTCGGCTCAATGTTGTCCACGCCCATATTAAACCCTCCGCAGAGTGCTATTTTAGGAATGCACAATATTATTGAGCGCCCCATAGCCGTTAACGGAAAAGTGGAAATACATCCCATAATGTATGTTGCCCTATCCTACGATCATCGCATTATCGACGGAAGCACCTCGGTAGG
>JAJRQZ010000036.1 GCA_024279935.1 Bacteroidota bacterium | reverse complement strand
CGACAAACAAGCCCCCCACCTTGTATCAGAATTATCGTCTTAACGGAGTATCATTTCCTTGGTCATTTCGACCAACTTTAAATTAAATGTCTATGAAGCCTTTTTGTCTTAACGGAGTATCATTTCCTTGGTCATTTCGACATGCTGGCGATGTTCAAGTCTCAGTCATTAAACCGTCTTAACGGAGTATCATTTCCTTGGTCATTTCGACATCATGGTCTGAAAACAGAGGTGGACAGCAATGACAATTGGGAAAGTCTTAACGGAGTATCATTTCCTTGGTCATTTCGACTTAACAGCAGTGCTGTTTGCATATTAGGAAAAACGTCTTAACGGAGTATCATTTCCTTGGTCATTTCGACCCTGTGCTCGTAAAGGTGGTCATGGTCGTTTTCGTCTTAACGGAGTATCATTTCCTTGGTCATTTCGACGAGAAAAGAGTTAATGAACTTAGGGCTTTGATTGTCTTAACGGAGTATCATTTCCTTGGTCATTTCGACCAAAACATGACTTAGTAGAATATAAAAGTTTAATGTCTTAACGGAGTATCATTTCCTTGGTCATTTCGACGATTCAGGGACAAAGAGGGCAAAGAGGCGGTTACGTCTTAACGGAGTATCATTTCCTTGGTCATTTCGACTGCCTGAAATTTTTCAGGCAGGTTTTTTTGTTTAGTCTTAACGGAGTATCATTTCCTTGGTCATTTCGACGAAAGTCCTATCAAGAAGCAAAGGGACTTGTTGAGTCTTAACGGAGTATCATTTCCTTGGTCATTTCGACAGCCGAAAAACAAAGATTAATTGCAATTGAAAAGTCTTAACGGAGTATCATTTCCTTGGTCATTTCGACCCTTCTCTTTTGTAATCTGCTATTACCCAAGCCAATATCATATTAAAAAAGATATGCAATATGCCCTTATCCGACATTGTGCCCTTTTTTGTGCTTTTTGCAAAACTACCATAAGGCCCCGAAAATAATACTTTTTTTCAATATGTCAATGAACTTTGTTTATTGCTTCGGGATTATACAAACATAGTGTTTTTGTTCCCCAGCAGGTAGCATACGTCCAGATTGTTTTTGCCAATTGTTAACATATTACGAAAATTGTTTTCGGTTATGGCAACCACAAACAATTTCGCGGTTGGTTCTGTTTCCAGGCATTTGTTCAACCCGGCCCAAAGGGGCTTGTTCGCCTTGGGGTTGCCCCGGCCCACAAAAACAGAAAACTGCAAGCGTTCGTAGCCTTCGGCGATGATTCGTTTTGCTGCTTTTGCCCTTATGGCATTTGAGCTTATGTCGTAGGTCAGCAAATAAATCATTTTAGTTCTATTGTTTCGTTTATCAAATTGCCCAACATATTGCTCTCGGCGTATATATGGTCTTTTAGGCGTTTTACGCTGCCGTCTTTCAGTATGCGCTTTTGCAGGTAATCGTTAAACGAAGGTATGATGACCCGCTTTCCCCGTTTGCTTATCCAATAGCCCTGTTCTTTTTTTATGAAATGCACTTCGGCAAGCTTGTTGTCCAAAATTAATTCAATCAAAATCCTGTCGATCAAGGGACGGATGGGCTCTATCAGGTCATAAACCAAAGTTGGCTTGCTGTAAAAATCGGTGTGCAGAACCCCGATAAAGGGGTCTAGCCCTTTGGCAAAAACCCCGCTTTCCACAATACTGTACGTCATGCCGTAAAGGTAATTGAGGGCGGCGTTGAAATAGTCCATGGCAGGGCGCCGGCTCCGTTTTTCAAAAACAAAATTATCGGGCAGTATTTTATTTATGGCCATGAAATAATGCCGGCTTATGCTCCCCTCATATCCCATCAACAGGTTTCGTACAGTGTTGATTTTCACATTGTGAATGCTATCTGTTTGGTTAAATATTTTTCGGATATTTGTAATTGTGTCGTTTATGTCGTCTTTTAATTTGGGTTTTTGTTGGGCAAAGCGTTTTAGCGTAGTGATCTGTTCAATGGTTTTTTTGCCAAAGATATGTATTGCCCAATCGGTTGCATAAACCGACTCCGAAAAAACCAATTGCTTTTTCCTCAGTTCGGCAATGTTGACGAAATAGGGGCTCCACATACGCGCCTGCAATGTGCCGAAATTGTTGAAAAACAGTATTGGCACCTGGTTGGTTGCGGCAAGCTTTATGGCCGCTGCGTTCAAAACGCAGTTTGTAGTAATGGCAATACTGTCGATACGTTTTGGGCTTATTTGCTTTTTAAGGCTTTTGTTTTCGATGAAAAAGCATTTGTCCTTTACGCTTAGCGATGTGTCTGCCGTATCGATTATCAGTTGCATATCAAAAATAATTAAAGTTTGACCACCTCGCGCTCAGGATTTCCTCTTCGGGGCATAAGGCTTGCCTCATTTTTTTATGGTAGCGGTAAAACACGGGGCTGTCGTAACCTTCTATCGTCCCTATGAAATTGACATGCCCGTTTACTTCTTGTTTGAATTTTTTGAAAACTTCATCCTCCCGGTGTTTGTTGATGATGATGTTTGCTTCGGCCAGGTGCTGCAGGCGTTTTAGGTCTTTATTTAGTTCGGTATAAAAAGGTTTATCGATGTCCACTGTTTCGTTGAGTACCAATCCGGTTACTTTTTTTGTGTCTTTTTCGCCAAAAAATTTGGTTTTGTTTGGGTTGAGCTTAAATTGGTTGTTTGCGCATATTGTTTTTATTGCCTCGAGATGATTTTGTGTAAGCGGTTTTTGTTTCGAGGAGAAACTCATATCGTCAACAAAGCGGGTAAAGGTTATATTGTTATCAAGTGCCCATTGGTATAATTGTTTGTCGAGTTTGATGGCAGCAAAGTTTGACAGCACGGGTGAAGTGGGCGCGCCCATTGGGAGGCGGTTGTTGTAAGTGAATAATTTTGCGAGCAAGTGGGCTGCCCTTTTGGTAAAGCGGAAAGGTTTGTTGCGCAACAGGCTCAAAACCCTTTGGGCGCTTATTTGATGGAAAAAATCCTCGAAATCGGCATTGAGCATGTATTTGGCACCTAGGTGGCGTTTTGCGTTTTCGAGAATGTTCTTTTTGTTCTTATTGGCTTTCACACCTATAATGTAACCATAGGAAGCCATGCTCTGCCATTGGTAATAAACACATTGGAGGAAAAAATTAAATTGTCGCTGAAGGTCCTTTAAAGTATATTCCGGGGCTTCAATTGTCCTTGATCCGCCTTTTCGTTTTCGCATTTCAAAAGAATAGTAGGGCGGGTTTAAACTCAACAACTGAAGATGGTTGGGGTCGAACCCGAGATTTTTCAAATCGGGTATGGTATGGCAGTCCAAAAAAGCCCCTGCTTTTTCTTCAACTTGGTATGGATATGGTTTTTTTGCCATTTTTTTTCATTAAGTGCCGGTGTAACTTTGAGCCACGCCCACACTGTGAGTTTTCACAAATGATATACGCTGCCGTAGCCCAATGCCGTGGATTGCCCGAGGCGGAGGGTTTGGGGGAGCAGGAAGTTGCATGTAAAAACAACATCAAAGGCTGTCTTTTTCTGTTTGTGATATATTTGTTTTGCGTGTTGGTGCCTGTTTGTTTCGACAATAATTATCTTCAGGAAATTTTCGGATTTGTCGTGCACGAAACCAATATGTTTGAAAAACCGCTGAAAGTTGCCATACAGGTATTTTTCAAGGCGGTCGTGCCGGGCAAATTTATCGGTGGCAAGGTTCAGCTCTTTGGCAAGATCATCGTTGACAAGCATTTTGTTTATCTTGTATTTTTTTTGATAATTGAGAAACAAGGCTGTATATTTTTCTTTTACCACTATTGTGTTTTGGATGCGGTCGCCCTGCTGTTTTTTATAAATCCTGTACCACAAGTTTAAGGCTTTTACTTCCTTTTGCCCTATGGCCACCCATTCCATCATGCCCCGGTAGCCGCCCAATTGTATGCCCGAATATTGTATATCGCTGTTATGAAAAATGTTAATGTCAATTTCTTTTTCGTCGAAAAGGTGCTTGTTTTCGTTTGCCAGGGTTTTTGCCCTGTACAGCAACTGTAATGTTTTTTCAGGATTGCCGGGCGATTCCAGTTGTGGGAACCGTATGCTGAGGATGTTTATGTTTTTCATAGGCTTATTGTGTTGTTTCCATTGAGACTACCTCTCCCACTTTCATATCAGAGGTGTGCGACTCCACTACCACGGCGCCCTGGAGGCGGGGGTCGAAGGTGGCCACCCAAAGCGTGGGATGGTAATAATGGATTAAAAAACCGTACAGCCATATTGGCCCCCTTCCCGAAAGGATTACCCCTTTGTGGGCGAAGTTGCCGGCAACCGGATCGGGAGGGGCGATACTTTTTAAGTCTTCGGGTGAAATAGTGTTTATTTCAAATTCAACGACCACATAAGTTTTTTGTTCCGAGACCTTAAAGTTGATTATCGGTAGTATTTTGACCATTTTCATTGTTTTCGTTTGGTATAAATCTTGCCTTTGTTCCACCTTCATCCCAGAGGAACATTCCTTTTTCCAAATTTTCACCATCTATATTTTCAGGTGGGAGTTTAGTAAGCATAAACAAGACAGAATAATGCTTAAAATAAGTGCTGTTGTTCTTAACGACTACTGGTTTTTCAAGTACAATATTGCTGTTGATATCGAAATAGATGTCCCTGCCGTCTTTTCCTTTCCCAACTGCCTGCCTGCCCAGTGTCTGTCCCCATTGCCTGATGTCCCCTTCATGGGCCAAAAAGGCATTTTCTATTTGAATTACCGTTCTGCCACCAGATTCTTTATAAACTACTGATAGTTTTTTATCCAGGCTGTCTTCCCAGTACTTTGCGGTATTCATCAGCCAGATAACAATGGCCACGATAAATGTTGACAAACCAATTACGGGATCGAACCATTTAATCCACCAGTTGTCCTGGTTCATTTCACCAAAATCACATTGGTTTGAAATAACGACCCAAACAATTGTACCAAGGGTTAACAATATGGCAATAAGCGGGAGTAATTTTCTTTGTTTGGTGATGTGATATAAAACTATATTTCTCATTTTACTAATTTTAATTTAACATTATTCTTCATTCCCTGTTAATTCTTTGTAAAGTGCTTTGGCTCTTTCATGGCCGAGCCATTTTGTGATTATGCTCCATTTATACTCAGTTTCAAAAGGCTTTTGCAACTTTCTCATAGAAGCCGGGTGGTTCGCGAAAATTTTCCGGATTGCATTTTCTATCTGTGGTATCAGTCCTTGAGGTATGTTGTCGTTAAAATCATTTTTCAATTGTTTTTGCAATTTATCAAAATTAGCGGTTTCCAATGGAAATCCACCATGGTTAATTAATCTATCCAGTTCAAGTTGCGCAGCAATGCTTAGTATTGCAGTTGGTGGATTGTCTGTCGAATATTTTTCTAAAGATAATCCTTGTTTTTTGTAATTTACAAATTCGTTTGCTTCTTTTGGCTGTATTCCTTCTAGTTTAAGTTTAGGGTAAACTAAATTAACGTCAATTTTAGCATTTGCCGGATTGGTGGCCATTGAAAACAATTCTTTTAACTCATCAGATTCAAGCCAATTTAGTTTATGCTTTTCTATCATCAATTTTTCATAGGCTTCAAGATATTCATCAATTGAAAAATCCATGGAATCCGGTATCACTACTTCTAATTTTATTTTTCCATAGCCCAAAGGTTTTCCGCTTCCTATATTGTGGAATAAATTATTGTTGTTTCCATGAAAGGTAATGGCAGATAAAAGTGCCCCGATTTCTACCTTTTTCAAATTATGAAACCTTATCTTTCCAGAAAAAACAGTTCCTTGGGGTAAAGGTTTGATAGTAGATTCAATATCCCCACTTTCTTCATTTAGTTCACTGGGTTTAATCGAGTTGTGGACAGGATATTTTTTATACCCCTTTAAAGTTGATTCTTGTAAATAGGTTTGATTATTTTGTAAATAAAAGGGGAAATAAGATGCTTTTGGCGAAGATAACACTACTGGCACATCACTTATTTGCCCCTCTCCGGATTTTATCATTTTGGCATTCCCAAAAAACACCCGTCCTTTTAAGGCTGTTTTATTTCTATTTGTTCCATGTCCCTTATCTGTATCTTCAACTGTACCAAAAATTGTTACAGCCAAATCTAAGTCATATTTAGTCTCTCTTCCAAAATAACTCTTTAGTGGCTCCAATTCGTTCAGGTATTTAGTGTTTGGCATTTTATATAATCTTGAAAAACCGAAATGCTCTACTTCTCCATTATTCACTTTAAAGAATACAGGAATCTTACTTATCTTTTTCTTTTTGTAATATCGCCAAAGTGTATCACTTAATTTACTGTCTATATCTTCAAACCGTTTTATCAAATCATTGCTGACAGTATAGGTTGTGCCCATACCGCTTTGAAAAATGTATTCATATTTTTTATTATCAATGCTACCAAAAACTACAATTTCACCCTTAAATGATCCCGTTCCATTAAACTCATATAATTCACCTGTTTTAATAAAGTTGTCATTTATTGTTAATCCTAAATCTCTTTTGTGTTTAAATGATTTAGATAATGATTTTCCTGTGTCAGCTAAGGCTTTTTGCTTTTGTGCTGCGGTAAGATCAGTAAATGAAACACTAAACTCATTTTCAATATCACAAATTCTAACCCTACCAACCTTACATTCATCAATTATCCATTTACCATTTATTTTTTTTTGGAGCCAACCGGTTTTTAAATTTCTGTTTTTTGACACCTCTTCTTCGTATGTTTTGCTTGTCATATCTCTAAAAGAGAAAATATCATTCTCCACGTTTATTCTTGAAAAACTCATTATCTCCAGCACATTCCTGACCATCCCTTTTAAGGAACTGCCCGGGATAAAATACTTTTTTTCACCATTGATTTCGATATGTGAAAACTCATTGTCTTCTTTTCCTTCTGCATGTCCGTTGCGGATAAAAATGGGGGTTTCGGCTGTTATTGTTAGTTCTATCTCCCCGCTTTCCCCGTCCGAAAACGGGATGTCGTGGCTTACCAGATTCGCCCAAGAAGGTTTAAACACATCTTTTTCTTCTGGGGCCGGAACGAAATTATAAGTTGATTTTACGGTCATGATTTTGGGTTTTTGCAATTATTAAATCCGGTGAATACAAGGGCTTTCATTTTCAGCACCTCCATGTTTTCGCAATTGGGGTCTTTCTTGGGCAGCCACAATTGTTTGAAACAGACTTTTTCGACCCCGTTCAAACTGTGGGAAAGATATCCTATTTCTTTTAATTCAGCACCTTCGGGCAACTTATCTAAGTTGTACTCATGAATATGGTATTCGCCCGAATGCCTGATATGGAGCGAAGCATTGTCCTTTTTGCAATACAGCAGGGCTTCGATGATGTAGCCTTCATTTTCTGAAATACCAATTTTTTCATTTCCACAATAAACTTTAGGTTTTTTTGCATCCGACCCCCAAATATAGCCTTCATATTCTCTTTTTGGGATAGCAGTGATTGTATCATATTTTTTATGCATAGCAGTAAATTTCTTCATTGTTTTTTAAAAGTTTTCCTGTAAACATCCCATGGCCTTTGGTGGTCATGCCTCCGAGGGGCAACAATCCTTTGCAGATATCACAGAGGGCATCTTCAAAAGCTTTAATTGCATCAATTGCTTTTTTATTTTCAAGTTTTTCCAAATAAATATCAATTTCCAATTCCTTATCGTAACTGGTAACTTTCTCGCTGAACAAGGCCCCGTCCATACTGCCGCCGGTAAAACGGTCGATGGCCACGTGGTTGAAGATTTTATCGTTTTTGGCATTTTTTAAATAAGAGTCATTAAAAATGGCTTTTCCCCTATGGGCGGGTCTTTCTTTTGTGCCCGTTTCTGTGCCAAACAATTGATAAACCGCATCATTGTCGGTTCCGGTCCTGGGTTCGGGTTTAGCATTTTCTTTATCGGCAAAAGCCTCCATTTTTTTGTTGAAATGAAAAGCGGTACGGTGGCTGATGGCTCCTTTTATTGAAGATGCCGGGATTAATGTTTGTCCTTCCCTGAAAACCAAAATGCCATTTTTATATTCAACTACCGTTTCTGTTACCGGTGTATTGTCAACTTCCTCATCGCCAAAGCCGGAATTGAAAATAAAGAAATCCTCGGGTTTAAGTTTTAATTGATAATGGATTAATGAATCTTTCCAACCCTCAAACTCATAATCTTCCAAACATTTATTTTCTGCATTGAATGAAGGGTCAAAATTCAAATAGGTATCAAAACCGGTTTCATCGGTAAGGTTGAATACTTTTTGTTTGCAAGATCCGACCTTCATTTTCCCATATCCGTTCCTTGTCCCTTGCCCGAGACGGAACAACGGGTTGTTCAATTGTTTGAGCAGTGCTAGCCATAAGGTTTCATCGTTTCCATCTCCCTTCACTTCCATTTCAAAAACAAAGCGGCAGCCTTTATAAACCACTTCGTTATCAAAAAGCCCCCCTTTTTCTTTGTCAGCTACACCTTTGTCGTTAATGCGGACATGTTGCCGGGTAGGCAAGTTATCGAAATGGTTTAACAACACTCTATTGTTTTCTGCCAGCACTAAGCCTTCTGCTATCCTGCAATCGTTTAGGATAAGATAGGCCGAACTGATTTTCAATTTTGAGCCAAGGCCTTCCTTTCCTTCCTGAAAACCAAAAAAAGAGTTCAATTCTTTTGTTTTTCCATTTTCTTCCAAAGCATGGCGCAACACCCCTGTTAAGGAAGTGCCGGAAATCATGGGGAATCCGTGATGGTCTTTTTGCACCAGGGCATCTTTGGTCAGGGAGGTTTCGCCCGAACCGACAAAGAGTGCCGTTTCGGCTTCCAAAATTATCCTTGCGATATATCTGTGCGTGTATTTCATTTTTTGTCTTTTTGATTTTGTTTCCAATTGGCCATTTCAGCAGCGAGTTTGATAATATAGCCCAAGCCTAACTTTCGGTTATCAATAATTGTTTGCTGCAAAATTTTCCGGATATTTCCTTTGTCCCAGTATGTTTGGGCAGAAACCCCGTGCATTAATAGCCCAATGTCTTTTTCATTTTCATCTTTTTTAGTAAACAGCTCAATATTGAGTGTATCAACGCTATCCACTTGCATACACAAAGAGCGGATTGTGCCCCATTGACTTGCAGACACCTTGTGGAATTTGGATTTGTTTTTTCCCATAAATTCCTGAACGGCCTTTCCGATTTCCAATTCATTATTGGCTTTCTCCCTCTTTTTGTCCAAAAGTTTTGCAAGCGGGCTGTTAATGGACGTTGTCTCAATTTCATTTGTTTCTGCCGCAGGCTCTTTTAAACAAGTGCTCCATTTCCCTTTTTCATCCGCCAGTAAAAAACCGGGATTGTAAATTACCCTTCCCAGTCCTTCTTCAAGGTATTCGCCAACTTTTTGAGGAAGACTTTTGATAGCAATCCCATTCTTCAGTTTTAATATTATCACTGAACCTTTTAAAATACAATCCCTCTGGGTGCCGGTTGTGTTCCTGAATGTATTCCATGGGGAATAGGAATAGGTGCGGATTTGCGAAGCCGGCCAATCTATTTCACCCTCAACGCCAAAATGCCCCGGCTCCGGTTGGAAGGTGGATTGCCCGTATTCGTTGAGCAAACAGAGGTTGCTTTCGGCATAAACTACCAATTGATTGCCTTTCAACTCCCCATTGTTAAATGTTTTGGGTGGTTCTGTCAAAGGAGTAATTTCCACCTGACCATATTGGGCGGTTTTGGATTTTCCAATTCTTTTTGGCCCAATCAAAGTGTCGCATATCTTCTTAATGTAAGTAACCTTTTCATCTTCAAAATCAACAGAAAAAACAAATTCCTGGCCTTTAAGGATTGATTCAAAACCAAACATGGCGCCCTCCTTCGACCTTCTTTTACCCCTGTCGTGAGCCGACTTTAAAGAAAACTTTTGCTTCGGTTTGTCAAAATAGATGTCGTCGGGATTGAAGTATCCTGCGCGGTGTTGTTTGAGTTGGATAACTAATCCGTTTTTATCTTTTGGGCGGTTGTCATCATTCAAATAATGATGGACCCACACAGGTTTGCCGGGGATACCTTTGTTCAATTTATCCTGGAACAAAGAAAAGGGCATGGCATAGCTTTGTGCATTTCCTTCTGCAATCAGTGCATCGCCAAAGGAGACCTTGCCGGAATGGAAAATATCATACGCAGTTTCTTTAAATTCAGAATATTTTCCCGCAACAATACCCAAAAAATTACTGCCCGGTATATAATCCAGGGTTTTCATATTTCCCTCTGTTGCCAAAGATGCATTGAGGACGATATCGGTTTTCAAAGTGCACTTAAAGTATTTTTTTATCATAATGCTTGGTTTTCTGTAGTATTAATAATTGAGCATTTACAACGGCCCAAACCCCTGTTGCGGTTTACGCCAAGATGCCTTAGCCATTTAAAGGCTTTTTCGAACAATTCCTTATCCTTTTCATTTATTTCGGAAATCTGTCCTTCGAGTGTAAGGGGGATGTATACCTGCATTACCCGCAATGATTTACCTTCAGCAACACCATTATCATCAATTTTGGTGGAAGCGATGTTTCTGTAAAGGTGTTCTGATAGATTGTTGCCAATGATTTCTTTTCTTTCAGTTTCATTTACAATTGCATTGGAAAAGAAAGCCGTACCTGATTTTGTACTGCCAATTTTATCTTCCGGTTTTTGATTGTTTTCGCCAGACTTTTCTATGACATATCCAAAGATAATATCAACTTGGTCTTTTGTAATGGATGCCCCGTCAACATCGAGCATGTCCTTAAATGCGTCTTTCAACAATCCTTTGATGGTCTTGCCGGGGATATAGGGCAGCTTGTCTTCATCTTTTAGCACCAGCGCATCAGCCTCCGAAGCGGAATCCAGTCCCGACCCCACATGCCAGTCGGACAGCATTTCAATTTTATAATTTATCGTCATCAGATTGAGTTTTAAAAGTGTTTAAATGGATTAAATCCTGCAGGATGGTTTTATTGTTCTTGATTGCGCTTTCCAGTTTTAGTGCCTGATAAATGTCCTTGTTGACGGTTTCGATACGTGTCATCATAAAATCTGCCTTTGATTTATCTCTGTGCAGTTCCGAGAGCCATTGACGGAGTTTGGAAATGCCTTTTGAGTCTGCTTTTTGAAGCTTTTCCAAGGTGTCAAGTTTTTCTTCCAGCTCACTTATAACAGCATAGCCATTATTACCATCAGCAATTAGATACGGCCCGTAATCAAAACTTATGTTTGATTTTTTCGCGAAATGCGTTCTTGCTTTCATGGATTCTAATTCATCAATAAACGATGACTGAACTTTATAAAACGAAAGGCTTGAGGGGACACTTTCCGAATCAATCCCTTTGGAAAACTTTTTGGCTTCAGCCGTAAGGCTCTCCGCCAGGTGAACGCCATAATGAAAAGGGTAGGATTCCTTGATGTAGGCAATGCCGGCACAAGCAGTTAAGCCTTTATCAAAGATATCTACCTTAAATTCAGAGGTCATAAACTTCAAATAATCCTTTGTTTTTTTTTCAAAAGCATTGAGGTATTCTTTTGTAAAATCAAAAGCCAGATCGGCCCGGATGATTACTGTCAGGTCATCCCCTCCCAAAACAACGGGACGTAAAGGATATCGTTGGTTTGGTTCTTTTTTGTCAATTACTTCTTCAAAAGCAGTTTGCGCAGCTTCTTGAGTTGCCATGTCCAGTTCTTTTGAAAACCGGGCAAAAGCATTTTTCATCTCTTTTTTATCCGTAATTTTATTTGCAAGGTTTTGCAACTTTAAACCCAAAGCATTGCCGTCGGCATGGATGATTGCGAGCCAGGCGTTATCGCTTTGTTTGGTAATGTCTGCCATATCAAAAGCCACATCTTCTACATTAACATTTTTTTTAAATTTTTCAAACAATCTTAGCGTATCTTCTTTACGCATAGATGCTTTTATTTGAGTTGCCCTATCAACAGGCTTTTCTTCCGTGTCATTTTTATCTTTATAAAGAGAATTGGCAACCCCTCCTGTCCTTCTTGCCCTTTCCAGACCCATAAAACCAATATCAACGGGCATGTCAGCCCTGTTTCGCTGGATCTTCAGTCTTTCTTCCAAATCATCAATGTCCTTCTTTTTCAAATTCCCCGACAGCTTGACCACTGCCTGGCTTATTGTTATGCCGGGAGCATAATTGCTGATATGCTTTGGGAAAGAGCGGACAATCTTTTCGCAATCATCCTTGTCAAGCAAATATTTAATATTTCCCGCTGCTGACATGATAATATTTTTCTCTTTAACTTCCGCATCGTTTCCTTTACAAAAAGCCCGAAACTCTGAAGTGCAGATATTATCCACCAATTGGCTTGTAACTATTATTTCTTTCAGTTTATTCGTTCTAAAAATAAACTCCTGTATACCCTGCACACTTGCTCCATAAAGATAATCCATATAACAATATTGTTAATTAATCGGTTATTTCTAATAAGTGTCAAACTTAATAAAAAAAAATGTTTCCATCAACAATTATCTAAGATATTGTTTATAACTTTCTGTTTTACACTGTTGTTGTGTACAATACTGCAGTAAAGTTAACAAAAGAATGGTAATATTTAATAAAGAGTTTCTGATGATTTTTTGCTATGTTGTTTTTCTTCGAGGAATTAAAAAGACAGTTGCCATACTATTTAGCGAGTATAATGTACTTAAGAAAATGATCAGAGTCAGCGCAAAGCAAACAGAACGACTCCGATCATAGAGCGCAATAAAAAAAACGTAAGAAAAAGCACCTTTGTTGTTTTTATACTGTTTTAAAGAATCTGTTGTGTCGCAGTAGCTCGAAACAAGTTGTACTGAATTTTTTGAATAACTGTTGATCAGATTAATTATTTTTTAGTTTACATTTGCTTAACGCCTTAAACATAATGTATCATTTGTGGTTGACATGATCGCAAAGATCGACCGGTTAAAGGTACACTATAAGTTAATCGACACAATTTATAATTGAGCAAACTATACATCAGAAAAATATAATGCAACAAAAAAAAACAATATTAAGTCTTGATGCAGGTGGGACAAACCTTGTTTTTTCTTCAATCAAGGGGGGGGAAATCAGCAGTGAACACTCAATGGCAACAAGTTCCCAAAGCCTGGCCGATTTTTTAAACAAGCTTATTTCCGGTTTTTCGGAAGTGCTGAAGCTTTCGGGCGGCAAAGCCGATGCCATAAGCTTTTGTTTTCCCGGCCCGGCCGATTACGAAAACGGGATAATCGGCGATTTGGCGAACCTGCCGTTTTTCAAAGGTGGTGTGGCCTTGAAGCAGATGCTGCAGAATCATTTTGGCATCCCTGTTTTTATCAATAACGATGGAGACCTTTTTGCTCTTGGCGAAGCGATTTCCGGGCTTTTGCCCGAGATCAACCGAAAGTTATCGGACAGCGGCAATCCAAGAACATACAAAAACCTTTTGGGCATTACGCTTGGCACAGGTTTTGGCGGCGGGATGGTAAGCAATGGCATGTTATGGTTGGGCGACAATTCGGCGGGAGCCGAGATTAACAGGTTCCTAAACCCGTTTGATCACACCCGGAGTGCCGAAGAAATCCTGAGCATTAGGGGGATAAAGAAATTATTCGGTGATTTTGCCAGTTGCATGCCCGAAAACACCCCCGAGCCTTTTGATATCTTCCGGATTGGGATGGGCCAGAGGAAAGGCAATAAGGAGGCGGCCATAAAAGCATGGGAACATTTCGGGAAAGTGCTTGGCGGGGTCCTTGCAAGTGCTGCTAGCTTAACCGACAGCCTCATTGTTGTCGGGGGAGGGCTTTCGGCAGCTTATCTGCTTTTCCTGCAAACTGCGGTTAACACTATGAACAGCCATCTGGAAAAAACAAATGGCGGGAAACTGCCCCGTATGGAGGTGTATGCCTACAACCTTCACAACGAACAATGCCTTGCCGATTTCCTGGTGGACGAAAGTACCGAGATAGCGGTTCCCTTTTCAGGCGAGAAAATAAAATACAATGCAATAAAAAAAATAGGTGTGGGATTAAGTGTCCTGGGCACTTCCGAGGCGGTGGCCCTGGGAGCATGGGACGTGGCAGCGGATAAGTTATATTTTTCTTAAATTAGCGCAAAATTAATAATGATGAAGAAGTTTATTCTATTATTGGTATTGCCGGCAGTCCTGTTCTTTGGCTGCGCCGGAAACCAAACGGACAAAGAGAATGCCGCTGACAAGAAAGCCCCGGAATTATCTAAGGCAGACAAGGATTTGCTTTCAAAAGCCCAAATGTTCTTCAAGGTGCTGCCCGCTCAAGCCCTGAACCCCGAAAATGAAATTACCGAGGCCAAGCTTAAGCTAGGGAAAATGCTCTATTACGACACCCGTCTCTCGAAAGATCAGACACAAAGCTGTAATACATGCCACAATATCGCGACTTATGGAGTCGATAAGCTGCCCACCTCGCCCGGCGACAACGGGATACCCGGAACCCGGAATTCCCCGACGGTCTTTAATGCAGCCTTAAAAGGCGCGCAGTTTTGGGATGGCCGCAACAAAGATGTCGAGCAACAAGCAGGCGGGCCGATTTTAAACCCTGCCGAAATGGCTATTCCTAGCGAACAGTTCTTGCTCGACAGGTTAAAGAAAGTTGAAATGTACCAACAGCTGTTTGCAGAAGCATACCCGGGTGAAAATGATGCTTTTACTTATAAAAACATCCGTCATGCGATTGCTGCTTTCGAACGTACTTTGCTTACGCCTGCAAAGTTTGATAAATACCTTGCCGGCAATGTAAACGCCATGAGCGCACAGGAGAAGAAAGGTTTGGGGACTTTTATCGGCCAAGGTTGTATTGCCTGTCACACAGCTAGTGTTTTGGGCGGAACTATGCTGCAGAAGTTTGCCTTGTTTGGCGATTACTGGGAGCTTACTGGAAGCAAGAATATTGATTACGGACTGTTTCAGGAAACTAACAACGAAGCCGATAAGTTTATGTTTTACGTCCCCAGCTTGAGGAATATAGAAAAAACCGCCCCGTATTTCCACGACGGAAGCGTCAGCGATTTAAAAATGGCCATAAAAATTATGGGCAAGGCCGAACTTAACAAAGACCTTGCTGATGAACAGATTGATGAGATTTTCGTGTTCTTGAAAACCCTGACGGGGAAGGTTCCGGCTGCCGCGGCGACTGTTCCGGCTGAGCTTGGTCGTTGATTTGTAAATCGTATGATTTCGGGGGTGGCTGCTTAAAATCTGTTTTAGCCGTGTTTTGTTTTTTCCTACTTTCGCATTTCAAAACAGAAAGAAATGAAATTATACCCCATAGAGACCGGTAATTTGAAATTGGATGGAGGTGCCATGTTCGGCGTTGTGCCGAAAGTGCTCTGGAACAAAGTGTATCCTGCTGACGAGAACAACCTGTGCAACTGGGCCATGCGCTGCCTCTTAGTTGTTGATGGCGACAGGAAAATCTTGATTGACAATGGCATAGGCGAAAAGCAAGACGAAAAATGGCTGCGCCACTACTATCTTAACGGCGATGATACCCTTGAGAAATCTCTTGCCGGCGTAGGCTTTTCTTTTGGGGACATTACTGATGTGATCCTTACGCACATGCATTTCGACCATTGCGGGGGAAGCGTGAAATGGAACAACGACAACAGCGGTTTCGAACTGGCTTTCCCAAACGCTACCTACTGGACCAGCAAGCAGCAATACGAATGGGCCACTAATCCCAACCGGCGCGAAAAAGCATCTTTTTTAAAAGAAAACATTTATCCCATAGAGGAGAGCGGGCGGCTGAACCTTGTTGAGAACGAAGGTGAGCATATTCCTGATATCTGGTTCAAGCTTTATAGCGGGCATACCGACGGACAGGTGATCCCGCATATTAAAGTAAATGGGAAAACAGTTGTGTTCATGGCCGACTTAATGCCATCGGCGGCACATATCCCGATGCCCTGGGTAATGGCTTACGACACCCGTCCGCTTCTGACCTTAAAAGATCGCGAAAGATTTTATGCAGAGGCTGTCGGGAATGACTACGTTCTTTTCTTCGAACATGACATTTATAATGAGGCATGTACCTTGCAGCAAACTGAAAAAGGTGTAAGGCTTGACAAAGTCGGGAAACTTAGCGATTTTGGTTTTTAATAATAGATAACAAATACAAAGTATCTCTGACTTGCTGTATGAAAAGGAAGCAATTGGAACACGGAGCACGCGGATTATGCGAATTAAAACGGATTTTTTATCAGCTCAAATCAGTTGCATCCGTGTCATCAGCGTTCTGTTGAGTGGGAACACGGAGCACACGGATTAAACGGGTCAAAACGGATTTTTCTTTATCAGCTCAAATCAGTTGCATCCGTGTCATCAGCGTTCTGTTGAATGGGAACACGGAGCACGCGGATTAAACGGGTCGAAACGGATTTTTCTTTATCAGCTCAAATCAGTTACATCCGTGTCATCAGCGTTCTATTGAGTGGGAACACGGAGCACACGGATTATGCAGATTTTTCTCTGAGTATTTTATCAGTTTACCCCTTCCTGTCATTGGTAAATATTTTTCTCTTGAACTGTGGCTTTTTACCAAAATTCAACAATAATCCAACCTCAATATCAGTGGCTTTCAAATAATTCAACAGTTGATATTCATGGGGCTCAGCAATATTTTCAGCTGCTTTCAATTCAATAATTATCAGGTTTTCAACAAAAATATCTGCAAAATAGTCTCCTACTTTGGCATCCTCATAAAACACATCAATATGCTGTTGCTGTTTGCAGTAAAGACCATTTTTCTTCAACTCAATCATCATTGCATTTTCGTAGACCTTTTCAAGAAATCCATAACCTAAAGTATTATAAACTTTGTAGAATGCTTGTAAAATTTCACTGGTTTTTTCTTTATGTAACATAGAATTAGGCTTTTAATTTTATCAAAAGTAATAGAAATAAATGTAACCTCGATCCTATGATTCAGGCGAATTCTTATATATCAGTATAAATCAGTTACATCCGTGTCATCAGCGTTCTATTGAGTGGGAACACGGAGCACACGGATTAAACGGGTCGAAACGGATTTTTCTTTATCAGCTCAAATCAGTTACATCCGTGTCATCAGCGTTCTATTCAGTCTTTCGAAATCAAGTCCCGTTTCAATTTCATTCTCATTGCAAAAGTCGGTGAGGGTGCTTAGGTCCAGATTTCCAATAAGTTCTTTGCCCGTCATGGGGCAGCCACCCAGTCCACCCAAAACAGTATCGAAGCGTCTTATACCTGCCTGCCAGGCAGCATCAATTTTTTCCTTTGCTGTTTCTTTTCGCGAATGCAGGTGCAGACCAAATTCTATTTCTGGAAACTCGTTTATCAGAAATTCAAAAACCTTAAAAATTCTGTTTGCATCGGCATCGCCCATAATATCGGAAACGGGAAGAATCTTTATCCCTTTGGCAAAAAATTTCCCAGTCCAAAATCTTAGGACTTCCAAACTCCATTCATCGCTGTATGGATTACCAAAACCCATTGAAAGATAGGGGATAAGTGTTTTGTTGTTTTCGGTGCATAAGTTCTGCAAATAGTCAATTGTTTTTTCAACATCAGCAAAATCCTGATTAATGTTTTTCTTTAAAAAAGTCTCCGAAACGGAAAAAGGAAATATCAAATCGTCGACAATTTCAAAGTCCATAGCCTTTTTGCCACCGCTTTTATTGGCGACCAAAACTGCAATGCGCGATTTTGTATCGGAATAATCAAGTTTGCCAAGTACCTCAATGGTATCGGCCATTTGCGGAATTGCCCCGGGCGAAACCAAACTTCCCACCTCAACGGTATGAAAACCACAGAGCAGCAATTGGTTGATGAATCCTATCTTTTTCTCTGTTGGAATAAATTCAGCAAGACCCTGAAAGCCATCACGGGGTGTTTCGAGTATTTTTATTTCATAAGACATTTTTATGCTTTCATCTGTTTAAGAACTTTCCTGTATTTTATTTATTGCATCTGTAATCGAACCAACATAAATGTTATCACTAATTTGCCAGATTTTGTCAACAGGACAAATCACGAGTGTAAAATCTGGATTAATATCTTTTAGTGCGATCAATCCTCCTTTTGTCAGTTTTGGTGAACTTGACGACTTGCATTCCACAGCAATTATTTTTCTTCCTTTTCTCAAAATTATGTCAATTTCTGCCCCATGCGAAGTTCTATAAAAACTAAACTCATAATTGGGAAATACCGACATTAAGTTTGATAAAACAAGTGTTTCCCATGCTGTACCTTTTGAAGGATGACTGCTCAATTCGTTAAAACTGCCAATTCCCAGTAAAGCATTTGAAATCCCAATATCATTCAAATATATTTTAGGCGACTTTATAAGACGTTTTCCAATATTTGGTAAGTAAGGAGGTAATATATTTAGCATAAAAGTAGCTGCTAGCAATTCAATATGATTTTTAACAGTTGGAGCACTTATTCCCAGTGAACAAGCCAAACGGTTATAGTTTACTATATTTCCGTTTTCAACAGCAAGCATCCTCCAAAGTTTCCTCATTGTGAGTGTCGAAAAACCTGACCATTGCATTAAATCGCGTTCCAAAAAAGTAGAAATGAAATCCTCTCTCCATTCCAACGAAACTTCTTCACCGCGGAGTAAACTTCTTGGAAACCCTCCTCTTATAATGTAATCTTCAATTGAAAAATCACCCTTTGTTTCGGTTAAGTTAAAAGGGTTTAACTTTTTATAACTTATCCTCCCGGCAAGAGTCTCCGAACTTTGTTTTATTAAATCACGGGAGGCTGATCCTAATACTAAGAAATGCCCATTGTCACCCCATTCATCTACTAAACTCCTTATGAGAGGAAATATTTCAGGTTTCCTTTGAATTTCATCGAGACAAATTAACTTTCCCTTATTGTTCTTAAAAAACCACTCAGCATTATCCAGAGCACTTAAATCGGAATGACGTTCTAAATCCAGAAACACATGGTCTTCAGTTAATTGGTTGACTAGCTTATGCGCCATGGTAGATTTGCCGCTTTGGCGGGATCCAATTATTGCTGTTACAGGATTGTTCTTTAAGGACCTGATAACTTCTTTTTCGATAAACCTGGGATAATACATAAAAATTGATTTACCGTGCAAATATAATACTATATTTTATATTTACACGGTAAAAAACACGAAAATCAAGAAAAGTAGTTAGCAATTACAGTCCTTTTCTACTCACCATCCTTATCTCCTGCCACTCAGTTCCTTGGGGATCCTTCCCTGATTGATAACTTCGGAGCGAAGGCGACGACCCAAAATTCTCTCTACCATACGACCTGTTTCAAGTACTTTGTCGATGTCGAGTTGAGTGTCAATTTCCATTTCGTCCATCATCACAACCATATCTTCCAGTGAGACCAAACCAACATCATTGGCATCTTTATAATAATAGGCACCGGTTCCTGAGACCGGGACGCCGCTCACAAAGTTTGCCGGTTGTCCGCCAATTCCGCCAAGAGTGGCTTCGTAATTTGTCATTCCGGCCTGTAGCGCAGCCAAAACATTGGCCATTCCCCAGCCGCGTGTTGTGTGCAGGTGTACAATTTGTTTATGGGTTTTTCCTACTGCTTCCTGTAACATTGAGAAATAACGGTAAATCCGGTCGGGCGAAGCCGAGCCGTCGTGGTCGGCATGTTCCACATCGTTGGCTCCAATGTCGAACCAGCGCCGGGTAAATTCAACTGCATCTTCAAGTTTGGTAGGACCTTCTATTGGGCAACCCCAAATTGTTGAAACGGTTCCGTTTACCTTGATTCCGGCATCGTGAGCCTTTGGAATCCATTCTTCGGCCATTTTCCAGTACTCAGCAAGTGATAAACCTGAGTTTTTCTCCTGATGCGACTCACTGGTCGATACCATCAGCAAAATCCTGTCGGGGCCGTAGCCGTCTTTTTTTGCCTGAATAGCCCTTTCGATGGCACGCTCGCGGATGGTAACAGCAGTTAGCATTACGTCATCAAGCTTGCCCTTTAGTTTTTTGCTGTTTCTTACGCCTTTCATCAGATCGTCGGCATCGCTAAACTGCGGCATACCTTTCGGGTTACCGAAATTTGTAAGCTCAATGTGTTTGATTCCCGATAAAATCATTTGTTCGGCAACCCAAACCTTAGCCTGTGTTGGCACAAATATCTCTTCGTGCTGAAAGCCATCCCTCACGGTGATATCGCCTATTGTTACTTTTTTTGGATATTGCATATATATATATAATTGATTTCCCTGTTTAAAACGCTTGCGAAAACGGAAGCTAATATAATAAAATTATGCACTCAGGTGGATATTCTAAGACCATTGCAAAAGACAATATTTTGTTCAAATTCGAGGCGGCAGTATTTTTAAACCCACAGCAGGCTGTTGTCTGTGAGGACTTTAAAAATACGACAAGGAAGAAGGTGAATAAAAGATTGTCTTAGTCATTAAAAAACTAGGTATTGCAACGGTCTTATTCTGATTATACATAGGACTTCCTGGAGGCATTGATTCTTATAGGCAGACATAATTGGTGTTTTACAAAATAAGGGTTTAAGGTTTACTTTTTTATCACCTTCAAACTCTCAACTTCTTTTTCGCCGGAAAACATAATCACAAAGTAAACACCCTTTGTTAAAATATTGCCATTATTATCTGTGCCGTCCCAGTTTAGTTCATATTTTCCTTTTGAAAAACTACTACTTAAGTTCAATTAGTGCATCGATGATTATTCCCCAAAATTCCTTAAACTTGCATTTCCGAAAATCGGAATGTGAAAAGGTGTTGGAGTTTTTTAAAACTAAATACTTAAAGGTAATTAATAGCGGATTTTCACTTCATAAAAGAATAAAAAAAAGGAAATTGTTCACTCTTAAATCAAAAATAGACATCAACTCAAGTGAGTTTAAAAACAACAAAAAGGAGTTTGTTAAACTACTTGACGAATACAAAAGCCGTTTGGCGGAAAACACTAAGGGGGGCTCCGAAAGGGCGGTTGCCAAACATAAGGAGAGAGGGAAGCTTCTTGCCAGGGAGCGCGTTAGCCTGCTCATCGACCCTAATACCCCATTTCTGGAGCTGTCGCCCATGGCTGTTTACGGACAATATGACAACGGCTTCCCCTCGGCAGGAATTGTGACCGGGATCGGTGTAGTGCACGGGCGCGAAACCGTAATCATTGCCAACGACGCTACTGTTAAGGGCGGCTCTTATATGCGATATACCCTAAAGAAACATATCCGGGCCCAGGAAATAGCGATGCAAAACCATCTGCCCTGTGTTTATATGGTCGATTCCGGGGGTGCTTTTCTTTCGGAGCAGGACACTGTTTTCCCCGACAGGGAGCATTTCGGTCGTTTGTTTTATAACCAGGCCCGTATGTCGGCCGAAGGCCTGCCGCAAATAGCCATCGTGATGGGCTCATGTACAGCAGGCGGGGCTTATGTCCCTGCCATGAGCGACGAAACTATTATCGTTAAAGAGCAAGGGACCATATTCCTGGGTGGCCCTCCTTTGGTGAAAGCCGCTACGGGCGAGATAGTTACTGCCGAGGAACTGGGAGGCGCCGAGGTCCACACATCCATTTCGGGCGTTGCCGACCATTTCGCCGAAAACGACCATCATGCCATTCAGATATGCAGGAACATCTTTGAGAACCTGGGAATAAAGCAAAAGCAGGAACTGGAGGTGCTGCCAATTGAAGAGCCTCTTTACGATCCTGAAGAGATTTATGGCATAGCCCCTGTTGACCTGCGTAAAATAGTTGACCCGAGAGAGATTATAATGCGGATGGTGGATGGTAGCCGTTTTCAGGAATTCAAAGCCAAATATGCAACTACCGTCGTTACCGGTTTTGCCCATGTAATGGGTTTCCCGGTTGGTATAATAGCCAGTTTCGGGGTTTTGTTCTCCGAATCGGCATTAAAAGTTACCCACTTTATCGAACTTTGTACCTCACGTAAGATACCTCTTGTGTTTATGCAGAACATTACCGGTTTCATGGTCGGTAAGGATTTCGAGCGAGGCGGTATTGCAAAGGACGGCGCAAAAATGGTACATGCCGTTTCCAATGCCAACGTACCTAAGTTCACTATTGTCTTTGGCGGTTCCTTCGGCGCCGGGAATTATGGCATGGCGGGGCGTGCCTACGACCCGAACTTGCTGTTCATGTGGCCTAACGCAAAAATATCGGTTATGGGTGGCGAACAGGCCGCAATAGTTCTCACAACAGTAAAAGAAGAACAATATAAATATAGAGGAAAAGAAGTTCCTAAGGGAGAAATTGAAGAGCTAAGACAAAAAATCCTCGCAAAATACGAAAAAGAGGGCTCGGCATATTACAGCACCTCAAGGATGTGGGACGATGGCATCATCGATCCGGTAGATACCCGCAAGATACTGGCAATGGGCATTGCCATGTCGCTGAACAAAAAATACCCGGAACAAAAATACGGCGTGTTTAGAATGTAACGGTGGCAATACAAGAAAAAACCGAACACTAGATGCAGTTGCTTCAAAATACATCAATAATATAGTGGTAAACGAATACATTAACGAATTTTACGAAAGAACCGTTTAATAATTGTGAATGTTAAAGTATAAAATAATTCACATTTAATAACTCATTAGTCACAATTTATAATTACTTTTGTATGAAATATGAGACATATCGTATAAAATAGGTATGCAATGAATGATAATTCATACACAGATTGGGTAGTAATGAGCGATAATGCTCTAAGTGGAACAATTGGCAATTTTGTTAAATTTCATCGTTTAAATAAAAACATTACCCAGGAGGAAGTTTCAAAAGCGGCCGGAATAAGTCGTTCTACTTTAAGCTTACTCGAAAAAGGGCAAAAAACAAGCCTAAATACTTTAATTAAAGTTTTACGTGTGTTAGGCCTCTTGTACATTATGGACATATTTCGGGTAAAAGAGGAGATAAACCCAATAGAATATGCAAAACTGCAAAACAACAAGCGGAAGCGTGCTGCTTCCACACCTAAAAACATTAAAGGTGACGATTTAGAATGGTAGATGTAGCGAATATAAAAATATGGGGCGAATTTGTCGGCGCTGTTCGTTGGGACAACGAAAAACAATTGGCAAGTTTTATGTACGACAAAAGGTTTTTACAAAAAAACTGGGATTTGTCGCCGATAAAAATGCCTGTTAGCAATGGTGGACGCATTTATAGTTTTCCTGAATTAAGGCCTTCAAAAAACGAACAAAACACTTTTAAAGGATTGCCCGGTTTATTATCTGATGCCTTACCCGATAGGTATGGAAATCTATTAATAAACATTTGGTTGGCTAAAAACGGGCGATCCGTAGATAGTTTAAACCCCGTTGAACAACTTTGTTTTATAGGTTCGAGAGGTATGGGCGCTGTGGAATTTGAGCCTGCACAACCAAAATCCAGTAAAAAAAGTTTTGACATAGAAATTAATAGCCTAGTAGAGATAGCAAATAATATTCTTTCGAAACGGGAACATTTTGAGGCTAGCTTAAACCAGATCGAGCAAGCTGCCTTAAACGAAATCGTTAAAGTTGGAACATCAGCAGGTGGCGCCAGGCCAAAAGCTGTTGTTGCATACAATCAAAAAACAGGAAAAATTAAATCAGGACAAGTTGATGCGCCAAAAGGCTTTGAACAATGGCTGATAAAATTAGACGGTGTCAGCAATGCTCAATTTGGTGAAACTTATGGCTATGGCAGAGTTGAATATGCATATTATTTGATGTCTATCGATTGTGGCATAGATATGATGCCGTCAAAACTCTTAGAAGAAAATGAACGTGCTCATTTTATGACAAAACGTTTTGATAGGGACCAGGAAAACATCAAACATCATATTCAAACATTTTGTGGCATTCAGCATTACGACTACAACAATGTTACCGGATATAGTTACGAGCAATTATACCAAACAATGCGCTTGCTTAGATTGACATATCCCGAAGCGGAACAGATGTTTAGGCGAATAGTTTTTAATGTTTTAGCCTCGAATAACGATGACCACACAAAAAACTTTTCTTTTATACTGAAAAAAGACAGCAAATGGCAATTGGCGCCAGCTTACGATTTATGTTATTCTTACAACCCTAACAGCATCTGGGTAAGTCAACACGCACTTAGTATAAATGGGAAACGCAGCAATATAAACCGCAATGATTTATTGGGCATTGCAAAAGCCAATAGCATCAGAAAGCCTGTTAAAATTATTGACGAAATAAAAACTATTGTTTGTAATTGGCAACATTATGCCGTTAAGGCAAACGTAAACAGGAGGTTAAAAGATGTAATTAATGAAAATTTAGAATGTTTTAATATTTAATTATAAATGATGAACGGGAAGAAGACTAATATAATAAATGATAAGAGTTTTAATACAATTAGTTTAAACATAAACAATAAGGTTGTATGGATAAACCTCAACAGGCCAGGCTTGCACAACGCCATGAATGCCGAAATGATCGCCGAGCTTAGCCGGGTTTATGAGATGCTAAAGACGGACAATGAATCGAGGGCGGTGGTATTGACGGGTAACGGAAAATCCTTTTGTGCCGGTGCCGACCTCAATTACATGAAAAGCATAGCGGAGTACGGGTTTGAGGAAAATGTGGAGGACGGGGAAAAACTTGCGCTACTTTTTAAAACTGTTTACGACTGTCCTGTTCCGACGATCGCGCTGGTTCATGGTGCTGCTTTTGGGGGTGCCAACGGACTTATCGCCGCCTGCGACATCGCAATAGCGGAGGCTGATACAACTTTTGCCTTTAGTGAGGTAAAACTTGGTATCGCCCCGGCCACGATTGCACCTTTTGTGCTAAAGCGCATTGGTGAGTTCGGCGCAAAGGAATTGATGATGACGGGAAAACGCTTCAAAGCAGAAGAAGCCAAAAGGTGGAACCTGGTAAACCATGTTTATGAGAACGGTGTTACTGAAAACCCCTTGAGCAGGATACTAAACGAGTTCGGAAGCAGCGCGCCTGATGCGGTTAAACATACAAAGGCCTTAATAAAGGACGTTCAGGGAAAGACTATCGATGAAAGCATGGAGCTTACAAGCAAGCTGATAGCAAAACTTCGTGCTTCCGAAGAAGGACAAGAGGGCATGGCGGCCTTTTTGGAAAAACGAAAGCCGGGGTTCAGGTCTTAATTGTTTGGTGCCGATCAGCATAGGTGGTTTGTTTCAATGTTTTATCCTCGCCGGCTGACATTTGCCCGCAACTTATTGAGTATAAATTGTGCCTCAAGGCTTAAATATATACGTTCTAATTAAGGGGGGCGGGGCTTTGGGGGGGGATTTGCAGCCTTGGCTGTTTAAGGTGCTGCAGTCAGGCAATCGGCTTGTTCAGCTAATCATCAATATATTTAATAAAATCCTTTCCGTAACTGTAACCAATAGGGATTCCGCTTTGTTTTTGTGGTAAATTTGCAATAATCACCCATAGCCTCAATAAACAACGAATCATCATAAAGAATTTTGTAGTGCTTTTTGTCTGATTTAATAAACAGATACTCTTTGGTTTCCTTAGATGGTTTTTTTCGTTTGTCCACATCAACATCTTGGTATCGAGTTTCTCCTCAGCACGTTGAATTGCTTTAAAAAACCTGTCGAAAGAAAAAGGTTTGTGCAGATAATCCACTACTTCGGGCTCAAAGCTTTCGACCGCATATTCCCTGTAGGCGGTTGTGATAATTGCCATGGGAGGTTCCCTAAGCGATTTGAGCAGATCAAGCCCGCTTAAGCCCGGCATGTTTATGTCCAGGAACAACAAATCGATTCGATTCTCATTTAAGGGCTAAAAAGCCGAAAAGCCAAAAGTCAGCACTTCATTATGGCTATATAAATCATACACCGGATAATCAGCACTTAGCGTCTTTGCGCCGTTGCGGGAAAAAACCGTCGCAGTGCTAAAAAGCCAAAGGTCAATGATTCGTCAAGGCTTTAAATCATACGCCTGACAACTAGCACATAGCGGCTTTGCGTCGTTGAGGGAAACAAAAACTACGTGGCGGTTTAGATAATCCAGCTATTTTTATTCTCTTGTTAGAACGAAGATTTTTTTTATTTTTGTTTCTAACATTAATTTAAGAACATCAATTATCATCAAAAAACATTATTGCTAAACCAAAAAATAACGTGTAAAAACCATAAAATATTATGAAAACAGTATTGATCGCATTGCTTATAGCGGCAATGGCCATTCTATCCATTACCAGAAGTTATGCCAAGGGCAAGAAAATAAAGTTCGGTAAAGTCGGCCTTGAAGCCCTGTAAATGACAACTTACGGGCCCGATACCAGTGCCGTTGCCGTAATCCTTTATGAAAAAGGCGAGTATGATGGTGTAAATCATCAGTTTTATCTCCACCGCAGGCTTAAAATACTTAAAAAGGATGGTCTGGAATACGCCAATTATGAATTCAACACCGGGGCAAAAGGTTTTATAAAAGGCATAACCTTTAATTTGGAAGATGGTGAAGTTGTTGAAACCAAGCTTGACAAACACGATATCTACGAAGAGAAGATATGGGATTATAAGTTTGAATACAATGTTGCCATGCCCAATGCTAAGGTTGGCTCTGTATTGGATATTGAAGTAAAATATGATGGTTTTCCTCCTGTTTGGTATTTTCAAAGATCCATACCTATAGTCTTAAGCGAATTTGAATTGGGCGACAATCAGTACCTTAGCTTCCGAAAAAGATTAGGCGGTGTTATCCGGCCGGTAAGTGTTGGCTATAATCACTGGAGGGCTGAAAACATGCCTTCTTTCATCGGCGAGGCTTATATGTCCTCTGACAAGAATTACTTATCCAGAGTTGAGCTTGAAATCAATGAAACGCATTTTCCGGGCTATTTCGCCTTGGAATATACGACCTCTTGGAAATCAGTGCAAACAATACTTTTAAGGATTAACTCCTTCGGAAAAGCCCTTGAATGGCCAAACAACTTCTTGAACAAATATGCAATGGAAATAGAGCAATCGGCAACTACCAATAAAGAAAAAGCAAAGCTTGCCGTTGAAAAAATAAAATCATTGGTAAGCTGGAATGGGGTGAGCAGGTTTACTATCGCAGAAGATAACCTTAGTGAAGTTGCAAAGGACAAGGAAGGAAACTCCGCCGAAATAAACTTAATGCTCATCGACTTGCTGGATAAAATGAACATGAACGCACATCCTATGGTAATGAGCACAAGGGACAATGGCATGCTTCACCCCACATATCCCACGCTGAACAAACTAAATTATGTTGTTGCATACGTTAATTTAGATGGCGAGGATATGATACTTGATGCCACCAGCAAAGAATTGGCCTGGAACATGTTACCTGTTAGGTGCCTTAATTATACAGGGCAGGTTCTAGATGGGCACAATACTAAAAAAGTTTTTATTTCCCCTAAGGAAAAATATGTTAAAAGAGCTTATTATGACCTGAAATTGGATAAAAACATGAACCTGAGCGGGAAATTGAGCTATATGAAAATGGATTATGCGGCTTACGATTTCCGGAAAGATCTCAACTCCTATTTGAGCGATCAGGATTATGTTGATGATCTAGTCAGGCATAACGATGGTTTAAGCATCACTGATCATAAAATAGAAAACGTGAAAGTTTTGGATAAACCTGTTGCCGAGAAGTACGAAGTTGAAATAGGAGATGCTGTTAGCTTTGTTGATGGACAGGCGTTTATAAATATGTTTCTGTTCGAGCAAATAAACGAAAACCCCTTTAAGTCGGAAGAACGAAAATACCCGGTCGATTTTGCTTATGCAAAAGCCACTAGCGGAGTCGTTAGAATTACCGTTCCTGAAAATTATACAATTGCCGAACTTCCAAAACCCGTGAGTATCAGCTTGCCTGAAAAATCCGCTAAGTTTACAATGATATATCAAATGAACAACAATGTCCTTACCCTTAACTACAAGTTATTGATAAACCGTTCTGTCTTCCCGGAAAACGCATATTTGTATATAAAGGAGTTTTATTCGCAAGTAATTAATAATCAAGGCTATCCTGTTGTGTTCAACATAAATTAACAAGCAAGATGAAGAAGGTTATCTTGGCAATTATCCTTATTCTCCTGATTCCGTCAGTGGATTTTGCACAGGCAAATTATAGAGTTTCAATAATTCCTGACAGCATAAAGGAAAATGCAGGCTCGGTTATCAGGTTTAAGGAGGTGGTGCTCACTGTCAACTCTCGTTCGCATGCCGTACTGAAAGAAAAAACAGCGATAAGCATACTTCATGAAAGTCATCGCCCACTTTCTTATTTCAAAGAGATTTATGACGAATTCACCAAAATAAGCGAGATCAAGATCGTTATTTACGACAAGGATGGCAAAAAGGCCAAAACCGTTCCCAAGAGAGATATCCTCGATGCCACAGCGTTTATTCAAGGTGCACTCTTTGCCGATATCCGTCAAAAAATTTATCATCCCGATTATTATAAATACCCCTTTACGATAGAGTATTCGTTTACGAAAACATTCGACGGCTAATTGTTTTATCCGGTTTTTATACCGGTTCCAGATTACGAAATGGGTTGCGAAAGGGCGAGTTATACGATCCGGAAAAACGGCAGCTTTAGGTATTTGAACCTAAACTTCGAGCAGGAGCCAAGCATTAACAAAGTAGGCGGAACAATTAGTTACCATTGGGTTTTAAGAATATAAAACCCTATAGATATGAAGATTACGATTTGCCTTTTTTTGAATTAGTACCTATAGTCATGGCCGCTCCCAACGACTTTGAAATGTCGGGTTATGCAGGGAGCAGTAAAACATGGGAGGCTTTTGGGAAATGGATATACACTCTTGGTAAGGGAAGGGATGCGTTGTCGTCGAAAACGATAAATGAAATTCATGAGCTGACAAAAAACCTTACTACTAAACGTGAAAAAACCAAAGCCGTTTATGAGTATATGCAATCGAGGACCAGATATGTGAACGTGATAATCGGGATAGGGGGATGGCAACCATTTCCTGCTATCGATGTTGACAATAACGGCTATGGCGATTGTAAGGGATTAAGCAATTATACTTATGCGCTCCTGAATTCTGCAGGGGTAGAATCGTATTATACTTTAATAAGGGCCGGAAGCAATGCAAGGGAAATAATTAGTGATTTTCCTTCCAACCAGTTTAACCACGCTATAATTTGTGTTCCCGACCAAAATGATACCATTTGGTTGGAATGTACCAGCCAAAGAAATCCGTTCGGATATATGGGAACATTTACCGAAGGACGCAAAGCCTTGATAATCAACGAGGAACATTCAAGACTTATTGAAATACCTGCCTTAACGTCCGATGACAATTACAGGTATAGAAAAGCCGAAATTATTATTGATCCCAATTGCGACGCTAAGGCCGAAATAAAAAATGTTTATGGAGGCTTGTTTTATGACCACATCAGCTATTTATGCTACCTCGAAGGAAAACGGCGGATGGATGATGTAAGGGACAGGATACATATTAAGAATTTCTCGCTGATCGACAAGGAATATTCCATTGAGGAGAGCAGGACGGAAAGTCCTTTTGTAACTGAGAATTATATTATTTATGCCGATAGATATGTTAAAAAACTGGGAAGCCGTTTGTTGTTCAACGTAAATTTCTTCAATACCATAGTTGACGTCCCTTCGGCAATCAACAAGCAGGAGTCAGAGCTTTTTATTAGTCATGGCCTGACAAAAATCGACAGCCTTGATTATAGCGTCCCCGATGGTTATTTTATAAAGTCGTACCCTCACAACGATACTATAATCAGTGATTTCGGGAGTTTTTATAGTTCATACAGCTTACATGGCAATAAGTTGGGATATGTTCGCAGGCAGGTAGTTTATAAAGGGAAGCACCCTCCTGAACAGTATGCCGAGCTGCGTGCTTATCTTAAAAAAGTAAGCCTTGCCGATAAATCAAAGGTATTGATCGTGCCTAAAGACTGATCTCTCGGCTTGATGGCCAGGACCAACTTCGGATTTGCTCGAATATTTTTTGTTGTCCTCTGCTTTGTTTCGTTTTGCTGACAGCTTTTCACGCTTTGCATAAGCATAAATATTTGCAGCAAACACTCATATTTTTGTATCTTTGTCGCAAAATATTTATCGATATGAGTTTTGATTTTAATATTGTTCAGCAAGCCGGATGGCTGGGAGGGCCCGAAATAGCGGTTATCGTAATTGTTGTCATTCTTCTTTTTGGTGGCAGGAAGATTCCCGAATTGATGCGCGGGCTCGGCAAAGGCATTAAGGAATTCAAGGAAGGCATCGGCGGGGACGACAAAAAAGAGGTTGATGAGAACTCCGACGACAAGAAGTAACTTTGCTCACTCCTTAATCAAATCCCTATATTGCTCGTAGCGATAGGTGATCTGTGCAACAAAATTATAGGTCTCCTGGCCGCGCATATATCCGAACTGAACAAGGGAGTCGTGATAATACTCCTTGTCGGATAATTTCAAAATAAACTCATCTACATTTCCATTCCAAACATCGGGGTTCTTATTGTATTTTTTTGCCAGGCGGCGGGCATCCAGGACATGTCCTATTCCTGAATTATAACTTGCCAAAACGAAATTTTGCCA
Organism: Bacteroidota bacterium; assembly: GCA_024279935.1. Lineage (GTDB taxonomy): Bacteria > Bacteroidota > Bacteroidia > Bacteroidales > F082 > BM524. The sequence goes on along the minus strand of JAJRQZ010000036.1, from coordinate 22,706 downwards.
TTGGGTGCTGTCATCAATGACTTTTGAAACCAAACCCTCTATATATTTTAGGTGCTTAATCCCTGCAATAATCTGCTGTTCGGCAGTGGCCGTAGTGTCCAGGCCGTATTTCCCGAGTACCGTCGGCATAAGCTGCATTAATCCATAAGCGCCAACCCATGACCTTGCATTGGGCTTGAAATCAGACTCCTGATAAATCAGCGATGCTATCAAGCGCCAGTCCCATCCTATTATATGCGAGTGTTTTTTTATTAAATCGTCATAAGGCGACAAGCGGTTGCCTGAATAGGAATTGTAATTGCTCTTGGCTATCCGCGATGCTCGGCGGTTGATAAAATATTTATTGTAAAGAAGCCTGTATTCAATTTTCTTTTTGAAAGTTCCGAGCCAGAAGTTCAGCGTGTCAACAAGGGCTGTTTGCCCTTTTTGTACTGCCCACGAGACCTTTTGCGGAAAGCTTACCGGAGTTTTTATATCAATGTTTTTATGCTCGCGGGCGTTCACCAGGGCAATATGCTCATCAGCAATGGTGTAGTCGATCTCACCACCGGCAACGGCATCTATTAATTTGTCGGTCCAGCGTTCGTCCTCAACAATAACAATGCTGTCGGCTATGTTGTTTGCCATTGCCGTAAGCCTGTTCTTATAAACAGTTCCTTTTTTTACATAAATTGTTTTTCCGGCAAGGTCAAGTGTGTTTCTTATCAAGTGCGACTCTATTTCATCAAGGGTTTTCATTTTTTCCCAGCCTTTTGGTTTTCGCTGGACAAGTACCTGGCGCGTAAACAATATGGGGTCCGTAAAGTCGAATTTGTTTTTTCGCTCGTTGGTAACGGTAAGTCCCATGGCTATGATGTCAACCTGGCCGCTTTCCAGCATCCGCATCGAATTGAGCAAGTTCTTTTCTGTTTTCAGCTCAAGTTCTACACCAAGATATTCGGAAAATTTCTTCAGGAACTCATATTGGTAACCCATGGGTTCACCATGATATATAAAATAACTACTGGGGCCGAAATCGGTAACGGCATATAGCGCTTTGTTTCCCAGTATTTTGTTTAGTACATAATCCCCGCTTGTTAATTCGTTTTTTTTGTCTGGCGCGGCTGAGTCTTTTACGAGTTTTTTTTTGTCGTGGTTTTCGCTCAGGCTACATGAGCAAACAACAGCAACTATTAAAGAAAGTATAGTAAGTTTAAACATTAATTTCTTGATTCCTTCGGATGGCAATTTACGAAAATTAATATAAATCACCTGATTTGACTGTTTACGTGCTTTTTTATATATTTGTTCTCTTAACAATAATTCATTAAACATGAAAAAACTATCTTTACTATTTATTTTAATTGGCTGTATTTTGTTGTCAGGGCAAGTATATGCACAGGAGGATACCTAAAACAATAACGAAGGCGCCGACTTGTCGAAGATCATAAAAACCACAAAATTCACGCCCGGTTGGGGCATAGGCATAAAAGCTTCCAGCTTAGGCTTAGGTGCCGATATCGTAAAGTCTTTCAACAGCAGCTTTACCTTGCGCCTCGGCGCCTCTTATTTAAAGAAGGATTTCAAAATCTCTACTTTTGACGATCTTGGGGGAAGCGCATTTAATTATACCACAGTAGGTTCCGTATCTTTGTTGTTCGACTGGTATTTCGCAAGATCAGTTTATGTTTCTGCCGGGCTTATGTATAATATGTCGATACTGGAGTTCGAGAGCAAAGCTGATAAATCACAATATATCGGCGTTATTGAGATAACTCCCGAAACAATGGGCTCTATCACTTACACCTTGAAACCGAATGAAATTTGCCCTTACCTCGGTATAGGTTTCGGGCATACTATCTCAAGGAACAAACTCGTGGCCTTTAATGTTGACCTTGGCATGCTTTACCAAGGCTCCCCGAAAGTTACGCTCGACGCAACCGGCATGGTAGCGCCCACGGCCAATGAGGAGCAAAGACAGCTTATTCAAGATAACGTCAAGGGTTATATGTTCTATCCTTTCCTTAATTTCCAACTTTCATTCAAACTATTTTAAAAACAAACATTAAAAAATCATTGTCATGAAAATTAAAAGTATTATAGCATTATTACTAATAGCACTATTATCAGTTACTACTGATTACTGTAAGATTAAAAACCCGATTGACGGAGCCAAGCTGATCATTAATTTCGACCTTCTTAAAACCTATGTCAACCTTCAGTTCACCGATGCCAAAACAGGAGATTTAATAGGCTTCACCGGCGATGTTGAAGTTACCGTGAGCATAATGGGGGAAAACTCGGACGCCGTTGTCGATAATTCAGGTGTCATAAGGGAATCATTTAGTTCCGCAAATGGTTTTTTAGGGCTGGCGCTCAACCCCAATACCGAGTTCGTGCCTTCTGTTTCAAACCCCATAAAGTTTACTGTTGTGGCAACCTTGGACGGATATATATCAACCAGCAAGAGCATGACCATTCTCGCCGAAGGCACATATAACGAAAAAATAGTGATGACAGATATTTCCAATCCCCCCGACGGAGTTGTCGTAAAAGAAGAAAAAGGTGTTGGGAGTCTTGTTGACGGAACGGTTCAAGAAGATATCGCGGTAAAGACACAGGGTGATGAAGTCGGGATAAGTATCCCTGCCGGAACGGTTATAAGAGACGGAAACGGCAATACCCTCAGCGGTTCGCTCGACATAACGCTTGTTTACTTCGACAACCTGAAGGATGAATCGCTTGCCTCATTCCCCGGCGGGTTGATGACGACGATATATCAGGACGGGCAATCGCAGGATGGGGCTTTCTTCTCGGCAGGGTTCCTTGCATTGGAAATCAGCGATCAAAACGGTGTTTCCGCCAAGACTTTCGAGGAAAACACCCTTGGCCTTAGCATGGGGATACAGGCGGCGACTTACAACCCTGAAACTCAGGCGACAATTGCCGCCGGCGACGACCTTCCGGTTTATAGTTACGACCCGGATAACGGCCAATGGACCTATGAGCAAACGGTGAGCGTGGAATCCGGGGGAAGGTCCGACTTCACCGTAACAGCCCAGCTTTCACATCTGTCGTATTGGAATTTCGACTGGTTTTGGTCGGAGTATTGCGATGAGGGAATACAGTTCTTGTTCACTGGTGATTTCGGTGGCTGTAGCTGTACAACACAGTTCGGTATTATGCGCAAACAGGCTGATAACACTTTCTTTTCTTATATCGACTTGTATGGATGTGAGAATGAACTGATACAAACCTATTATGCACCGGCGAACATGCCTGTTTATATAGAATGGGTTAATTCGGGATGCTTTAACACCATTGTTGATGAAGACTTTACTTATATCGAGAATCTTTGTGCCCCGGATGTCGTGGAGCTTAACCTGATCACGCTTGGCGCCAATACGACAACTGTAACGATTGATGTCATGGGGCGTTGTGCCTCGAACCCGGATGTGGAGATACGGCCTACCTACGGCGGTTGGTTCCGGCCTGTTGATGAGTATTGCTGGAGATGGGAGTTTATGACTAATGGCATTGCCCAGATTTGCGATGTTGAAATTGGCAAAGAATACGTAATAGGAACTTATTTTAACGGTCAATGGTATGAAATGAATTATATTGTGGAACAAGACATGATCGTTGAGTGGGACATTGACTTGCCCGATGACTTTTGCAGTCAGGTTTTTTAAAGGAATTTATACTTTTGCAAGCCGTTCCGCCTTTGGCAGGACGGCTTTTTGTATAAGATGATCATGCAAAAAATCTGGACAGAGAAAATACCGGTAAACTGGGAGAACACATCCGCCAACGGGCAAATGAGCCTTCATGCCCTCAGCCTTTTCCTTGTAAGGGCAGCCATCAACCATGCCGAGCATCTGGATTTCGGCTTTTCAACTATAAGCAACGAGCGTCAATCGTGGGTGCTCTTCAGGTTGAACCTTAAAATAGATAAGCTCCCCGAGCTGAACAGCAAAATAAAAATTATTACCTGGCCGGGGAAAATATCAGGAATATCCGCCTCCAGGGGCTTTGAGATGTACGATGAAACAAGCGGCAAGATATTATGCCTGGCTTCGTCCGATTGGCTGATTATAGATATGGACAGCCGTAAGCCCCAGCGACTGGATAAATATCAAGGCTCGGAATATTTGAACCCAGGGAAAACAGCGCTGGGCAAAATGCCTCTTAAATTCAATTTCAAGGGCGACTTTGAAGAACTCTTTAAAATCAGGACATTTTATTCCGACCTCGACATGAACGGCCATGTTATTGCCCATAACTATTTTAAATGGTTGCAGGATGCTATTCGTTTCGGTTTTGGGGATAAAACGCCCAAGTATCTGCAAATGAATTATATAAACGAATGCAGAAATGAGGAGGAAATCTCCTTGAGAGTTAATCGCAAGGATGGTACAAGTTTTACGGGCTTTAATATTAGCAGTGGTAAAACAGCCTTTACGGCTGCCGTTTCCTTTTAGGGGAACCCAAACCAGGAAGATCACGTTTGGCCTATGCTGCGTGCAACATTAATCTTGCCAATGTTTCAAGATGTAAATATTTGCTACTACTCAGCAGGTTTATCAAGTTGATTATCAATAGCCCCATGCTTCAGCGTGGGGTTATATATTTGAAATCTCAGTAGTTTTAGCGGAAATTTTGTGTTTTTCAAACAAAAATTGTGACAAAACGGATAGCTAACCAATGAGTTAATGTTTTTCTCTACTGCTGAGTAGTAACGACTATTTCGTTGATTTTTATAAATCACAAGAAATTAAAGTGCAAGAAAAAATTGAATACGCATTTGATTTAGTAAGATTTGAAAAACAGGTTCCAAAAAGATTCTTTAAGAATTTGGAGAACACAGATGGAATATATGAAATTTGCGTAATTACAACTTTTAAAAGTATTAGAATAGCGGAAAAATTTAAGAATGAATATATGAAGGAAAAATATGGAGGAAAATAAAATGAAGAACATCACAGACTTTGAAGATATTTTAATAGAAAAGTACGGAGAAAAAGGAACAACTTCCAGAGATAAATATGATGTAGATTCTTTGGCGTTTAGACTTGGAGTTATGCTTAAGGAGGCGAGAAATGCCTCAATGATAACTCAAGATGAATTAGCACAAAGAACCGGAACAAAAAAAAGTTACATATCCAGAATTGAGAGAGGGAAAAGTGATATTCAAATTTCCACTTATTATAAATTAATTGAAATTGGATTAGGTAAACAATTGAATATTTCAATTGGATGAGAACAAGCTATAGTTGTTAACAAAAAACATAGTGCCTGCCGCAATTAGTTGTAAACATGAAAGTTAATACACAAAATAGAATTAGTAGCAAGCTGAAGAATAATCGTTTCAGAATGCGGGACGCACCATATTCAAACCGTTATTGTTTCTCTGTATCCTTTATTCATGGTCAATTCAATTGAGAATAGATACATCAATTTATAAAACTATCCAAGATTTTCACTTTTTTTGTTTTTCTCCCCCCCGTTATCTAAAATACTCATAGATATTTTGATCGAAGGGGGGATTACGCCCAACAAAAGCTGTGCTTACTTATTTTTTTTGTCAAGATAAATTTCCAATAATTCATCGGCAGCATCATAAGGGCTCAGGTTTCCTCTTTCAATTTCCTTGCTTGTTGACTTTAGTTTTTCTTTAAGTTCCGGGTCGTTATAAAAATCATCCATCAATGCCGATTCTATTCTTTCGCGGAGGATTTCGCCCGATTGCCTGGATCTTTTCAGCATGAAATGACCGTTTTCTTTTGTGAGCCTGATGTATTCGTTTATTGTTTCCCAGGTGCCCTCTATCCCTGTCGAATACAAGGCCGAGGCTGTTCTCACAATTGGGGTCCAATTGTTTTCTAAGGCAGGGAAAAGATGAAGTGCGTTTTCGAACTCGCGCCTGGCAAGGTCGGCTTTGGATGTATTGTCCCCGTCAGCCTTGTTTATCAATATCATGTCGGCCATTTCCATAATGCCCCTTTTTATGCCTTGCAGCTCGTCGCCGCTTCCGGCAAGCATGAGGAGGAGGAAAAAGTCGACGATTTGGGCAACTGCGATTTCTGATTGTCCTACACCGACAGTTTCAACCAGGATGACATCAAAACCCGAAGCCTCGCAAAGTGTAATGGTTTCGCGTGTTTTACGCGCAACGCCCCCGAGTGTTCCTGCGCTTGCCGAAGGGCGGATAAAGGCATCTGGGTTAACACTGAGGCTTTCCATACGTGTTTTGTCACCGAGTATGCTGCCTTTTGTGCGCTTGCTGGACGGGTCGATGGCCAGAACCGCGACTTTTTTGCCTTTTTGGATAAGGTAATTTCCGAAGGCCTCTATAAAAGTACTTTTTCCAACCCCGGGTACTCCTGTAATACCAATCCTAATGGAGTTCCCTGCATAAGGCAAACACTCCTGAATGATTTGTTTTGCAAGGACCTTGTCGCCGGGCAAGGAACTTTCAACTAATGTGATTCCCTGCGAAAGCGATGACCGTTTACCCTTAAGTATATCTTTTGCAAGTTGTTCGATATTGAGTTTTGGTTTTTTAAACTTCTGTAAACCAGACTTTAGCACAGGATTAACCGATGCAGGTTGCTCGATGCCGGCTTGTATGCGCAACGCGGATTTTTTATTTTTATTAGCCTCTTTCACTTGTGCAAAAGTAAGTCATTTAATAATCATGATCGAATCTCGTTGTTTATTAATGGGAAAATATATCCAAAACGCTTTATTTATTAGATAATTATCCTTTAAAAGAAATCCGAGAAACAATAAAAAGCACTTGCTTAATTTTTATACTTTTGCCCCGCAATTATTCGCATACAACATTTTTATTTATCGCTTAAAACATAAAGATATGGCATTCAACCTTAGAAACAGGAATTTTCTTAAATTGTTGGATTTCACTCCAAAAGAAATAAAATTTTTACTGGATCTTTCTGCCGACCTCAAAAAGGCAAAATATACCGGTTCAGAGCAACAGGGCCTCAAGGGCAAAAACATAGCGTTGATATTTGAAAAAGCCTCAACACGAACACGTTGCGCCTTCGAGGCCGCTGCTTACGACCAGGGCGCAAATGTTACTTACCTGGGGCCGTCCGGCTCGCAGATAGGGAAAAAAGAATCGATGAAGGATACCGCCCGCGTGCTTGGCAGGATGTACGACGGAATCGAATATAGGGGTTTCGGGCAGTCAATTGTAGAAGACCTCGGGAAGTATGCCGGCGTTCCTGTGTGGAACGGCCTAACTAACGAATATCACCCCACGCAGATTTTGGCCGACTTCCTCACTATGATGGAGCATAGCGATAAACCCTTAAACCGGGTTTCCTTTGCCTATTTGGGCGATGCCAGAAACAATATGGGAAATTCGCTCATGGTTGGAGCAGCAAAGATGGGAATGGACTTCCGTGCCGTTGCCCCAAGGCAAATGTGGCCCGAAGAAGGATTAGTTGCCGAATGTAAGGAAATCGCAAAGCAAACCGGCGCTTCCATAATACTTACCGAAAGTGTTGACCAAGGCGTTAAGGACGTTGATTTTGTTTATACCGATGTTTGGGTGTCGATGGGCGAGCCCGATGAAGTTTGGAAAGAACGCATCGAAATAATGATGCCTTACCAAATAAATGCCTCCCTTATGGCGAAAACAGCAAATCCCAGAACAAAATTCATGCATTGTTTGCCAGCTTTCCACAATCGCGAAACTGTTGTTGGGGAAGATATTTATCAGAAATTCGGTGTTGAGGCCATGGAAGTTACCGACGAAGTATTCGAATCGGAAAACTCTGTGGTTTTTGATGAGGCCGAAAACCGATTGCATACCATAAAAGCAGTAATGGTCGCTACTTTAGGCGCATAGGATAAAAGCATCCGTCATCCCTAAAGATCTACGACCGCGAAACCCCTGTGATAAATTGGGTTTCATTAGGGAGATTTCCCCCGGTGGCCGAAATGAAAACTAAAATTTATAATCATGGAAAAAAAAGAATATGTATGCCCAAAATGCGGAAACCGTCAGTATGAAGTTGACCAGATGAGGGCAACAGGTGGTGCTTTCGCCAAAATTTTCGACGTACAAAACAAAAAGTTTACGACTATATCCTGCACCCAATGCGGATATACCGAATTGTATAAACGTGCAAGCTCAACTTTTGGTAATGTAATCGACTTTTTTACTAATTAGCATTAAAGAAAGAGGGAAAGGGTAATAGGGCAATTGGGAAATAATGATAAAAGAAAATGATTTATTTCACCTTAAACACTTATACCAACAAAATTTAATCAGATGGCACAACAGGAAGATTTATTGAAGAAAATAATTGCGCACGCAAAAGAATATGGTTTTGTTTTTCAAAGCAGTGAGATTTACGACGGTTTAAGTGCCGTTTACGATTATGCTCAGAACGGGGCCGAACTTAAGAAAAACATAAGAGACTATTGGTGGAAGGCGATGGTGCAGATGCACGACAATATTGTTGGTATCGACAGCGCTATTTTCATGCACCCGACTGTTTGGAAAGCGTCGGGGCACGTAGATGCGTTCAATGACCCGATGATCGACAATAAGGATTCCAAAAAGCGCTATCGCGCCGATGTGTTGGTTGAGGAATATATTGCCAAGGTCGATGGAAAAATCGACAAAGAGCTTGCCAAGGCGGCAAAACGTTTCGGCGACAGTTTCGACGAGCAGCAATACCGCGGGACCAACCCCCGTGTCCTGGCTAACATCGAAAAGATAGAAGGAATAAAACAACGGCTTTATCCTGCCATGGAGGAAAACAATATGGAAGCCATCAAGCTGCTCATTGAGGATTTGGGAATAGCATGCCCCGTTTCGGGCTCCAGGAACTGGACAGACGTAAGGCAGTTTAATCTTATGTTCTCAACTCAAATGGGATCGACAGCAGAAGGAGCCAACGAGATCTTCCTTCGCCCCGAGACAGCACAGGGGATTTTCGTGAATTATTTGAACGTTCAGAAAACAGGAAGGATGAAAATACCTTTTGGTATCGCACAAACAGGGAAAGCCTTTCGGAATGAGATAGTTGCACGTCAGTTTATTTTCAGGATGCGCGAATTCGAGCAAATGGAAATGCAGTTTTTCGTTCGTCCCGGTGAAGAAATGAAATGGTATGACTACTGGAAGGAAGAACGCATGAACTGGCATAAATCACTTGGCATACCGGCAGATAGATACCGTTTCCACGATCACGACAAACTAGCCCATTATGCCAATGCCGCCGCCGATATCGAGTTTGATTTCCCGATGGGGTTTAAGGAACTAGAAGGTATTCACTCGCGCACCGATTTCGACCTGAGCGCCCATGAGGAGTTTTCAGGCAAAAAACTTCGCTACCACGATCCCGAATTGAACGAGAGTTATGTTCCCTACGTTGTTGAAACTTCAATTGGCCTCGACAGGATGTTCCTTGCAGTTTTGAGCTTTGCTTATAGCGAGGAAAACCTTGATGATGGCAGCAGCAGGGTGGTATTGAAGCTGCCACCCGTTTTGTCGCCTTATAAGGTAGCCGTTTTCCCACTGCTGAAGAAGGCAGGGCTTCCTGAGAAAGCCCATGAGATCCTCGATGGGCTGAAGTCGGATTATATGTGTTTTTACGAGGAAAAAGATTCGATAGGAAAACGCTACCGCCGCCACGACGCATTGGGAACCCCATATTGCGTAACTGTTGACCATCAGACACTTGAAGACAATACGGTAACTATCCGCGAGCGCGACAGCATGACACAGGAAAGGGTCAGGGCAGAGGAAGTTTCAGGCATTATAGCCAAAAGGCTTAAGCAGTAACTTTATTTATTGTTGAAATTTGTCATTGTAAGGCCGGGGCCGATGCTCACAGAGCTTTTTATCATTTCCACGGCATTGTCAACCCGCGGCAGAAGCATGTCAATTTCCTTATTGCTCCATTTTCCAAGAACATAATTCGATTGGTATCCGCGTGGGAAATCGTTTCCGATACCAAACCTTAATCTTGGGAAAGAAGTTGTGCACAACTTGTTTATTATATCGGTAAGGCCGTTGTGACCGGCGTCGCCACCTTTGGTCTTAAGCCTTAGCACTCCTGTTCCCAGAACAATATCATCAACCAAAACCAATAATTTCTCAATGGGTATTTTTTCTTTCCCCAGCCAGTATTTAACTGCTTTCCCGCTAAGGTTCATATAGGTAGTTGGCTTTATTACAAGCAAATTGCGGCCTTTGTATGTCACTTTTGCCACAGAGGCCAGCTTATCGACCCTGAATTCGCCTTTTAGCTCATGGACTAATTGGTCGGCAATGTCGAAGCCGATATTGTGGCGAGTGTTTTTATACTCGGATCCAATATTCCCTAAGCCGACTATTAAGTATTTCAATTTTTTAAATTTGATTGAAAAAACAACGGGATAAGTTCTTTGGACTTATCCCGTTGTTGTAAGAACGTATTTTTTGCTATTCAGCATCAGGAGCCGGGGCTGCCTCTACTGCTTCCCCAGTTTCCTCTTCTTCCTCTTCTTCAACTTCCTCCTCAACATTCCTGGCAGCTTTAACCCTGACGATAACACTGTTTAGAGGATCAAGAAACGACATGTTTTCCAATTCGATTTCCCTGACCTTTACGGATCCGCCTATATCCATACTGGAAATATCAACTTCCACGAATTCAGGAATTTGGTTGATCAATCCTTTAATACGAAGCCTGTGCATCTTATGTATAAGTTTTCCTCCGCGTATAACGCCCGGGGAATCTCCGACCAAGCGTACCGGAATGCCGACAATAATAGGCTTGCCTTCAATAACTTCAAGAAAGTCGGCATGCAAAACCTTGTCGGTAACAGGATGATATTGAACATCCTGTAAAACAGCACTATATTGTTTGCCGTCAACTTCAAGGTTGATTTCGTAAACTTCAGGGGTGAAAATCAGGCTGTCGAAATTCAGTTCTTCGACTGAAAAATGGACTTGCTCTTTTCCACCATAGATAACACAAGGGATTTTGCCTTCCCGCCTTTGTTTTTTAGCATCTTTTTTCCCTACGTTCTCTCTAAGAGAACCGCTCAATGATACTTTTTTCATCTTAAATTTTTTAATTTATAATTATTTGTATTTAAATAAAGAACTTATCGATTCAAAGTTCTGTACTCTATTGATAACTTCCGACATGAGGTCGGCAGTTGATAATACTCTTATTTTATCGGAATGTTGTTTTAAGGGTATAGTGTCAGTAACAACAACCTCGTCGAAAACCGAGCTGTTTATCCTTTCGTAAGCATTTCCTGAAAAAAGCGGATGCGTACAAAAAGCCCTTACGGTTTTTGCGCCATGACTTTTAATAAGGTCGGCGGCCTTGGTAATTGTGCCGGCCGTGTCAATAATGTCGTCAACCAAAACAACATCCTTGCCTTCAACATCGCCGATTAGTTCCATTCTTTCGATGACATTGGGTTTTGCCCTTTGTTTATAACAAATCACAAAGCCTATCCCGAGTGCCTTCGCATAAGACGCAGCCCTCCGTGTTCCTCCTGTATCGGGCGATGCCATCACTAGATTCTCAAGGCCCAATTGTTTTAAATAAGGATAGAAAATGCTCGATGCATATAAATTATCGACAGGGACGTCGAAAAACCCTTGTATCTGGTCGGCATGCAGATCAAGTGTGATAATACGATGCACGCCGGCAGAGGTCAAAAGGTTGGCAACAAGTTTTGAGCCGATGGCGACCCTGGGCTTGTCTTTCCTGTCCTGGCGGGCATAACCAAAGTAGGGGATAACAGCAATGATTTTTTTCGCGGATGCTCTTTTTGCAGCATCGATCATCATCAACAACTCGAATAAGTTATCGGCTGAGGGGAAGGTGGATTGAATGATAAAGACGTCTTTCCCGCGAATGTTTTCCTCATAAGAAGGTTGGAACTCCCCATCTGAGAACTCTGTAACTATCGACCTTCCGAGAGGCCTTCCGTTACTTTCGGCAATTTTTTCAGCAAGATACCTGCTTTCCCTTCCGGAGAAAATACTTACATTGTCCTCAGCCATTTTATTATTTGTTAAATGATTAGCCCAAAAATCGCTGCAAAAGTACTATAATATTTGGTTTGGTCAACAAGGGAAAATAATTTTCGAGGCAGTTTGCTTTTTAATTATTAAAAAGTGTAAATTTGCAAACCTTTTCAAAAGGCCTTGCCCGAGTGGCGGAATTGGTAGACGCGCTGGTCTCAAAAACCAGTGAGGTAACACTCGTGCCGGTTCGACCCCGGCCTCGGGTACAAGCCCTGACAATAAGCCGTCAGGGTTTTTTTTTGATCTGATGTCTTATTGCGTTTACATATTATATTCGGTAAAGGCCGGTGTTTTCTACAAGGGCCAGACAAACGACGTCGCCTCAAAGCCGGGCCGCCACAATCAAGGGAAAGAGAGGTACACTTCAAGGGGACGGCCACGGGTGCTGATGTGGTATAGCGAAAAAGCAACGCGCTCTGAATACTTAATTAAGGAGTTTTCAAAACAGTTCAAATATAGCATATCCTTAAATTTAGAGAAATCATATAACAAATCGTATTTTACTGATAAATGTGAGGTTAAAAATATTGTTGAATCACTTTTTTTAGCAAACAATACTGAAATATCAGAAATAAAAGAAACATTAATATTTATTGATGAAATTCAAGAATCCCCGGAAGCAATACAAATATTAAGATATTCTTATGAGGAGTACCCTGAATTATATGTAATATCTGAAATATATGAATTGGACGAGTTAATGATTGAGAAAGATTAAATTATCTTTTGATAAATTCATTAACGAGGTTTTTACTGAATATCAAGAAAACCCCCAAGCACCGGAATTATAATGTTATAATAGTTTTACTTTTGCAAGATGCGGAGAGGAAGACACACATCGGCGGACACCGACTGGCTTACAGTATTTTTATATGCGGTTTTAGTGTTTTTCGGATGGTTGAGCATATATTCGGCGAGCTCGGGCGATGAGGTAAGTAGCGTTTTCGATTTATCGGAGCGATATGGGAAACAACTGCTTTGGATTGCTTTAGCTATTGTTTTGGCTATATCGATAATGATCATCGACGCCAAATTCTTCTCGCAATTTGCATTTGCGTTTTATATCGGGATGATGATTGTCCTGATAGCGGTATTGCTTTTCGGCAAGACAGTTGCCGGTTCGAAATCATGGTTTCAGATGGGGGGCTTTGCCATTCAGCCCGCAGAATTTGCAAAGGTTGCGACATCCCTTGCTTTGGCAAAATATCTGAGCACTTTGAATGTCGATATGCGGCAACTGAGGACACGCATTGTTTCTATGGCCATTTTAGCCTTGCCTGCTGTTTTTATTTTGCTTCAAAACGATACAGGCTCTGCCTTGGTATATTTTTCGTTTGTTTTGGTTTTGTTCCGCGAGGGCATGTCGGGAGCAATAATTGTTGTGGGCATAATAATGGCAATGTTGTTTATTCTAACCCTTTTGTTTGGGGAAACCTATATTATCTCGGCCCTTGCCCTGGTTTTTCTGCTTGGATGGTTGTTTTATAAGAAATTCAGGAGACAATTTAAGCTTGGTCTTGCTGTTTTGGCATTGGCATCGGCATTTGTTTTCAGCGTTCACTATGGCTATGAAAACGTTTTGGCCGCTCATCAGAAAAAGAGGATAAATGTTCTCTTGGGAATAGAAGACGATATTCACGGGGCCGGATATAATGTTAATCAATCAAAAATAGCAATTGGTTCAGGAGGCCTTAGCGGAAAAGGATTCCGTCAGGGAATGCTTACTCGAAACAATTTCGTTCCGGAGCAAAGCACCGATTTTGTTTTTTGTACCGTTGGTGAGGAATGGGGCTTTCTTGGCTCAGCGGCCGTCATCTTGACTTTCTTGGCTTTATTGCTAAGGTTGGTTTTTTTGGCCGAACGGCAGAGATCGAAGTTCGGCAGGATATATGGATATGGCGTCGCCTCTATTTTGTTTTTTCATTTTGCCGTAAATATTGGGATGACTGTGGGCCTGGCTCCGGTTATCGGAATTCCGCTTCCCTTTTTCAGTTATGGGGGATCATCCCTTTGGGCATTTACTATTTTGCTGTTCATCTTTATAAAGCAAGATGCCAACAGGTTAAGCGTATTATAGGGCCTTTCGGCCGAAGCCAATGCCTTTGTCCCTACCACTACTACCCATGCCAAAGAGACCTTACGGACATATCTTTCTCGTATAAAACCCTAACTGTTAAAATATTTTACGGTCATTTTAGTAGTACGAAAGCCTGTTGTCTTCGATATCACTAATTTTATTTAAGGCCTTATAAATGAAATCGCCATCAACCCTGCGCTTTAGTTCGGCAGTAACTTTTTTCTTGGAGAAACTGTAGTCGCTGGCCGAAACGGCAGGGGTAAAGCCTTTGATCTTAACAACAAAAGCACCTCCGACACCGGCAATTGGTTCAAGTGTGGTTGCAGCCGATTGGGCAAAAATGCTACCGATAAGCTTGTTTTCCCTGCCAAAGCTTTTGATGTTCCTTGAAGAGAAGTTCAATGCTTCCACTTTATCTATTTGCCCACCTAGTTCAGCAGCTATTTTATCTATATCACCATTAAAGGCTTTCATTTTTTTCGTAATATATTCACCTTTCTTTTCGTTTAGCACAAAAGTATGAAGCCTGGTTTTTACATCTTCCATTTTAGGGAAGCCTGCTTCGTATTTGGCAGCGACAGTTGCAACCAGAAAAGCGCCGTCGAGGTCGAACACCTCGGAAACGTCACCTGTTTCGGTATCGTCGTTAAATGCCCATCTAACTACTTGGCGGGCATTGTTCACTCCGGCAATATAGTGCGACATCTTTTGTGTTTTGGGAGTCGTGCGTTTATTTAGCCTTTGTTTTTTAACGGCTTCGTCAAATTCGGCTTTGGTATGGTTCTCGGATGCGAGCTTGCTGGCTTTTGCATAAACACTTTGGTATGTTTGGTTGCTGGCCAATACTTCCCTGTTTATAATGGCTACCCTAACTTTTTTGGAAATATCCTTTTTGCCGGTTACCCTTATGATATGAAAACCGAAAGGGGATTCGGCAAAAGTAATGCCGCCCTTTTTGGTTTTTACGGCTGCTTCGTTGAAAGCAGGAACCATTGCCCCGTCGGCAAACCATCCAAGGTCGCCGGAATTGCTTTTAACAGATCCATCATCGGAAAATTCTTTTGCCAGTTTTTCGATTTTGGCAGGGTGACGCTTGACCACTTTTAAAAGGCTGTCAGCCAACAGCTTTGCGTCAACGGCCGTCCTGGTTACGTCTTCTTGGGCGCGCATGGCACCTGCGTAAGCAACCAAAATATGGGTTGCTCTCATCGAGTCGGGGCGCATTTGGGTGTCGATCAATCTTCCCAAGTTGAAAGTGTAACCGTCGCGATAAGGTTGGCTCACAGTTCCTATTCCCGAGTTGAACATCAACGAATCAATTTGAACGGGGAGGCTTCCTTGTTTCTTCCAGGTACTGTCGTAAGCGTTGTCAGAATTCGCGTTTACAAAAGCAATCGGATTTTCTGTTTTTATGAAGTCGTCATATATGGATTCGATTTCCTTAGTGGCCGCCCCAACATCTTCCGCTGACGGGCGTACGTTGAAAACTACATAATCTATATCGCGACTTTCTTTTTGCTCGTACCTGAATTTGTTTTTCTCATAGTAATTATTGTAATCTTCATCGGTTAGTTTAACCAGGCTGTCACCTACGCTGATATATTTAACGGCAACATATTCAATGTTGGCTTTGTCGTTGTCCTCGGAATAAATTTGCCTGGCCAGTTGTTCAGGAACATAATATGCCATGGAGATCATGTTGTTGTACTTGGTCATCTTCCTGTCTTCCTTTATATAATTCTCAAGCTGAATCCATTGCGCCTTGGCCTGAGGGTTCATCTTGTCGAGGTTTTGAAGATAATTAAGCACTAAGTTTTTGTCGAAAACACCTGTTTGAGGATTCGAGAAATATTGCTTGATAATAGGGTGGGGGTTAACACCCTGGACAAGGTCGAACAATTCGTTCGACGTAACATCTATCCCAAGGCTGCTGTATTGCTCGTCCATCACCTTTTTGCGAACTATTTGCTCCCAGGTCTGATCGCGAACCGTATAAGTTTCCTGCTGCGACAGCCTGTCCTTTTTTTGTTTTGTTTTAGTGTTCTCAATATTTTGATCCACTTGGCGGTTAAAATCCATAATTGTGATTTCATCACCATCTACGCTACCTATGTTAACACTTTGCCTTGGTTTTCTTTTAACAAAATCACCTAAGACAAATGCTGCAAGTGCTACTCCGATAATAATTACAAGGAGAGCCGAACGTTTTCTAATACTTCCGATTAAGGCCATCTTTTTATCACGTTTAAAATTGGCTGCAAATGTACAAATCTGTATGAAATATTAAAAAAAAAGTTTTTCTTGGGCATAGGGTTCAATAACTTAACTGATTCCCTTGTTATTATTGCTTTTTTTAAAGATTCTTTTTAACCAAATTGGCAAGATGATCACGCCTATGATGAGGTAAGGATAGTAGGAAACCAGCCGCCAGAACAAAGCTAAGGGTGCAAACCACGAATCGCTCGGCACAAAACCGCTCATGAAATCCGAGAATATATATTCGGCAATGCCGGATCCTCCCGGCGTAGGGCTGATAAGTAAAATTATCCACATGCTCAGCTGTCGCCCGAAAATCAAAAAATGATCGTAAAGGTTATACCTTTCTTCAAAAAAGGCCATTAAAAGCACGTTGACGACCCAATATCTCGCTGTCCAGGAAAAAATAGTCGCAATAAAACTTTTGGCCCAATACTTAAAAGGTTTTCTTTTTATTTTGATAGATGTCCTAATAAGCTGGTTTGCCGACCTGCGCGCCCTTGTACGCCACCTGATTAATATGGGGAACAGAAAAACCCACGAAACAAACGACTTGAACAAATGTGGGTTTATGAACAAGGCATAAATCAAGAAAAGGGTGTAAACCAGAATAGCGATATAACCTCCATAAAACGCAAATAGTATTTCGTTGATTTTTAGCGATTCGGGAGGGAAAATCTTGTCCCCATAAATCAAATACAATACTGGGACGGCAAGAAGAAAGAATATTTCGTCAAGCAATATGGCTGTTAAGACCACCGCCGTGCTCTTGCCGCCACTTACCCCCTCTTTGTGGAGGAAAAATATAGCAGGGCCGGTTCCCCCAACCACCGAGGGCGAAACAGCCGAGCTGAACTCCCATAACATTATTACGTTAAATGCCTGGCGCCACGAAAGCTGATAGTCGCTTAAAACGATGATCCTATATATATAAGCCAAATCCCTTACGGCCATCATCACAAAAGCCAGCAGAGTGTAAAAAACAGTATTCCACGTAAACCGGACAAACGAAAAGGTTTCTTCGTTGAACGAATTATATATAAGTATAGTACTGACACCCAGCCCGAAAATAATAGGCCAGATGATCCGCTTAGGCTTTAAACTGTTAATTATTTTATCCAATATGGAAAATTTTGTGCAAAGATACTAAATGAAAGCAACTGACTTGTCAATTTTTAATTTGTTAACATGACAGAATGGCTTCTATATGATCACCGAACTGTCATAATGACCGATTTGTTTAAAAGGAACAGAAATTGAAAAGACGAAAAACGTAAATAATAGAAATTATAAATTAAAATTAATAGGAGGAAAAATCATGAACTTAGTTAGATTTAATCAACATCCGGTTTTTTCGAACTTTTTCGAAAACTTTGAAAAATCATTGTCGCAAACATTTGATGCATCGCAAGGCGATATGCCGATGGTCAATGTAAAGGATGAGGACAAGAGGTTCGTTGTTGAACTCGCCGCTCCCGGAATGGAGAAAAAAGATTTCAACATAAGCCTGGAAAACAACAGCTTGACTATTTCTTCGGAAAAAAAAGAGGAAAAAACAGAAAAGAACGAGAATTATACCATGAAGGAGTTCTCGTTTAATTCCTTTAGCCGTTCTTTCGCTTTGCCGAAGAATATAAAATTGAATCAAATTGACGCAAACTACAAAAACGGCGTCCTTAGCATCAGTCTCCCGAAAAAGGACGAAGAAGCCAGGTTGAATCGCAGGATCAGCATTAAATAAGCAAGATTAATAATATCGAACAGCAAGACAAACAGGCATCCCGCTAAAAGCGGGATGCCTGTTTTTTCTTAAAGGAACATCAGCAAGCTCAAGGCCATAACGGCCATTCCGGCAATTAAACCATAAATGGATAAATGGTGCTCGCCATATTCCTCGGCCGAGGGCAAGAGTTCGTCCAAAGAGATGAAAACCATAATTCCTGCCACGCCGGCGAACAATATCCCGAAAACTGCAGGCCCCATAAACGGCATCAATATCAAGTAGCCCACAAGTGCCCCTACCGGCTCGGCCAACCCTGAGAGTAATGAGAGCCAAAAAGCTTTCTTTTTGTTGCCCGTGGCATAATAAACGGGAACGGAAACTGCAATTCCTTCCGGAATATTATGTATGGCGATGGCTACGGCAATGGCAATGCCCAGGCTTGGGTCGTTCAGGGCGGCGGTAAAAGTGGCAAGGCCTTCAGGGAAATTATGAATCGCAATTGCCAGGGCGGTAAATAAACCCATGCGCATGAGCTTCTTGCTCTTATGCTGCTTTTCATCATACATTTCCTCAATTTTGACAACCTCATGGGGGTTTTCAACACTTGGGATCAATTTGTCGATGAGTGCGATCAGCACTATCCCTCCAAAAAAAGCGCCTACCGTTACCCAGCTTCCCCTAACCGGCCCCATATCCTCAACCAAAACGATCCTGGCCTTTACGAATATCTCAACAAACGAAACATATATCATTACGCCGGCCGAAAAACCCAGGGACACGGACAAAAACGCCGTATTTGTTTTCTTAGCAAAAAAAGCGATGGCGCTTCCGATCCCTGTTGATACACCTGCAAACAAGGTCAATCCGAAAGCTATTAATACCGATGATGTTTCCAAAATTATAATTTTCCATAAAATTAAATAAATGTTTAAGCCCATGAAACGGATTATTATATTTTTGCCAACAGCTTGACCTTTTCTTGATTTGGTAGTATTTTTATCGAATTGTTTAAGCTGTGTTTTTAATAATAAAGGATAATATGATGAAAATAAGAGGTTTATTAAGCGTAATCTTGGTTTTGTTCGCGGCTGCGATATTCGCACAAGGTTTCAACCAGACGGTTCACGACAAGAAACTTGATAAGGATGTGCTTGTCGGGTATTGCGATTCAACAGGTTTGCACCGGGGTTTGTTCGGTGTTTATTACAAAACCCAATACGAAACATATAAACCGAAAGAATCCATTGTCCGAAAGATCAAAGCAATTATTAAGGGTGAGGATTATGAGCTTGTAATAATTTTTGGCGATTGGTGCTCAGATAGCAAACTGCAAGTAGGAAGGTTCGACAAGGTGTTGGACGAAGCTTATTTCCCTAAGGATAAACGGAAACACATTGCTGTTGACAGGGACAAGAAAACAAGGGATATCGACATAACGAAGTACCATGTTGCCCGGGTTCCGACTTTTATTGTCTTCCATAACGGACTGGAAAAAGGCCGAATTGTTGAAAGCCCCGACAGAACCCTTGAGAAAGATCTGTACAACATCTTAAGGAAAAAGGAATAATACATCGCCCTTAATGGAAAGATTCTCTAAGATATCGGATAATACATCTTTCATAAAACAACTGAAAGAAGAGGGCAAAACCATTGGATTTGTGCCAACTATGGGGGCTTTGCACAAAGGGCACCTTGCCTTGATGCGAAAGGCAAAAGCCGAAAACGATGTCTTGGTGGTGAGCATTTTCATAAACCCCATACAGTTCAACAACAAATCGGACCTGGATAAATATCCAAGGGTGATGGATGACGACATCAAGCTTCTTGAACAGATAAGGTGCGATGTTTTGTTTTCCCCCTCCGTAAGCGAGATGTATCCCGAGCCAGTTACGAAAGAATATGATTTCGGCCTTCTGGGCCGGGTGATGGAAGGGGCAAACCGCCCTGGGCATTTTAACGGGGTGGCAATTGCAGTGAAACGGCTTTTTGACATCTGCATCCCCGACAAGGCTTATTTTGGGGAGAAGGATTTCCAGCAACTGGCGATAGTAAACAAGCTTGTGAAGATTGAGGGCATAGACGTTGAAATCATAGCTTGTCCTATTGTCAGGGAAAACGACGGATTGGCAATGAGCTCAAGGAATATGCGTTTGAACGAAAAACAGCGAAAGCTTGCGCCATTTATCTTCGAGACCCTCAAATCAGCAAAGGAAATCGCAGTCGGGAAAAACGTTTACGACATAAAACAATGGGTCGAAAAGCAATTCGTTAATAAGGAAGAGTTTGACCTTGAATATTTTGAGATAAGCGAAACTGTTGATTTACAGCCTATAAACAACTGGTCGGATGCAAAAACGGCTATGGGTTTCATAGTTGTGAACATGGGTTCGGTAAGGTTGATAGACAATATTAGAATATTTAATAATTTTGCCGCTTCAAATTAGGCAATAAATAAAAACGCCATGAATATTGAAATACTAAAATCGAAAATACATAAGGCCCGTATTACTCAGGCCAACTTGAACTATATCGGCAGCATTGGTATCGATGAGGATTTGATTGAGGCGGCCAATTTAATCGAAAACGAAAAAGTTGACATTTATAATATCACAAATGGCGAAAGGTTGAGCACTTATGTGATAAAGGCCGGACGCGGGAGCGGTACTATCTCCCTCAATGGAGCAGCCGCCCGCAAAGCAGCCATAGGTGATTACATTATTATCGTATCTTATGCTACGATGGATTTTGAAGAAGCGAAATCACATAAACCTGCTATTATTTTCCCCGACGATAACAATAGAGCCTAAAATTTGAAACCACAAATTAAAAAGCGATTAATATCAACCATCGAATATCTGTTTTTCCTGGGTTTGGGGGCAGGACTTTTATGGTTGAGCTTTTATAAGCTTGATTACGACGAGGTAAGGAAAGACATCATGGAAGCTGATTACCATTGGCTTTTGTTGGCATTGGTGTTTGCGATAGGCTCGCACATCCTCAGGGCGTTGAGGTGGAATATGCTTATTAACGCCATGGGTTATAAAACCCGGCTCTCGACAACTTTTTTTGCCGTAATGATCGGTTACCTTGCTAACACAGCCGTCCCGCGCATGGGCGAGTTCATGCGGTGCGGGGTGCTTTCAAAGAAGGAAAGAATCCCTTTCAACGCACTCTTCGGGACTGTTATCAGCGAAAGGCTGTTGGATTTGATAATGCTCGCGATAATTATTGTCATGGTAATTATTTTCCAATTGGACCTGGTTGGAAATTACATAAATAATATCTTTGAGCCTATAATTAATTCGCTGTTCACGAACTGGATTTCAATATTAATTTTTGTCGGGGGGTTTTTTGTCCTTGTGGCGATTAGCATTTGGTTTGTCTGGCAGAGCAGGGAATGGATTAAATCCTTCAGGTTTTATAATAAAGTAAGGGGTTTCCTGGATGGTATCCTTGAAGGTATCAAGACCGTTTTGAAAATGGAGGACAAATGGCTTTTTATTTTTTATACCATAGCAATTTGGCTGTTTTATAGTATTATGGTATATATTCCTGTTTTAATGCTCAAGGACACCAGCCACCTTAGCTTCATTGATGGGTTAACTATATTGGCAATTGGGAGCTTAGGGATAGTGGCACCCGTGCCGGGCGGAATAGGCGCTTATCATTTCATTGTAAAATCTATTCTGGTTGAGCTATATTCAATAAACGCTAATGCCGCCGGTTCGTTTGCAGCCATCACTCATGCGGGGCAAACCATACTAAATGTGCTGGCCGGATCCTTAAGCTATTTTTATATGATGGTAATAAATAAACGTCAAAAACCTTCAAATGATTAAACTGGAAATTGTAAAATCGAAGATTAAGGATTCAAGTTCCTTGAATCAGAGCCTGAGCATCTGGAATTTTAAACAAAAGAAAATCGTGTTTACCAATGGTGTTTTCGACCTGCTCCATTTGGGCCATGTCGATTATTTGAGCAAAGCCGGGGACCTTGGTGACATTTTGATAGTTGGCATAAACTCCGATGCTTCCGCAAAAAGGCTGGGAAAAGGCAAAGGACGCCCTTTTACCGACCAGGTTTCGCGATCAACCATAATCGCCTCCCTATCTTTCGTCGATGCCGTAGTCTTGTTCGACGAGGACACGCCATTAAATTTAATTAAGAGCGTACAGCCCGACGTCCTTGTTAAAGGGGCAGACTATAAGCCAGATGATATTGTTGGTTATGACATAGTTATGGCAAAAGAAGGGAAAATAGAAACTATTGAGCTCCTCGACGGATATTCAACTACCCGCATCGAGGAAAAGATAAGGGGTTTACACTAAATACTCTTGGCAAAACTTATAAGGCTCCCCGGTTTTCAGAAAAAATCGTCATAGGATTTCCTTTATACAAAATAAGTGTTATTTTTGTAACCATGTATAATGTTGTATAGCTTGGTTATAAAAAAATATTTTGAGGTCAGTAGTTAGTTGCATATTAAATTGACTTGATAAATCTTGTCTGCAACCACCATTCTTCTGATTAAATTATTAAAAATACTCTCTTTGGTCTGTGACCGGTTAATTCGATAACAAAACTCACTTAGATATCT
>JAJRQZ010000035.1 GCA_024279935.1 Bacteroidota bacterium | reverse complement strand
TCCTTAATTTTAACGTAACAATGCTTAAATATGGTATCAAAAGGATAATAAACTAATAAAATAAATGATATCGCCCTGAACTATATTTCTATTTATTAGTCTATTCCGTGAATAGTCTTAGTTCCACAAAGAAGCACAAAGGAGGCACAGAGGACCGCAGAGGAATCCTCTATTCTCTGTGCAGCTTTGTGTGTTCTCAGTGCAGCTCGGTGTAAATTTTAGTTCCACAAAGAAGCACAGAGGAGGCGCGGAGGACCGCAGAGGAACCCTCTATTCCCCGTGCAGCTTTGTGTGTTCTCCGTGCAGCTCGGTGTAAATTTTAGTTCCACAAAGAAGCACAGAGGAGGCGCGGAGGACCACAGAGGAACCCTCTATTCCCCGTGCAGCTTTGTGTGTTCTCCGTGCAGCTCGGTGTAAGTTTTCGTTCCACAAAGAAGCACAAAGGAGGCACAGAGGACCGCGGAGAAACCTATTTTGTGCAAGATGTTACCATGCTGAAAACGTTAATATTAGTTCATGATCAATATTTAACAAATCTTTTAGTAAACTTATGGCTTCTTTTAAAAAACAACATTATGAAAGCCTGTCTTAATTTTTTTGTAATATTAAGCACTATCATAACTATCCCGATTTTAAGCAATGGACAAAACTTTTTCACAAAAACCTATGAAAAAGATAATGAGTCTATTCATTCCTCGGCAATTTGCAGAACAAGGGATAATAATATATTTAATTGCAGGAATGAGGGAAAATAGAAGTTTCATCATGAAATAAGATAGCTTGGGAGATGTTTCATTTATCAAGCAGGTTGATATCAACATAAGCGATTTCGCTACATTCAACAACAAAGATTTTTATATTGTTGGACACGGGCCAGTGCTTTTTCCAAAGTCCATCGAAGATGAAGAAGCCTTTCAAATTGGCCTTATTAAAACTGATTCATCGGAGAACTCCGGCAACTTTTGTGTTTTTCAGTACTGATTACAATATTTTACACAGAATTCGGTATTTAGCAATATTAATATAGGCAGCAACATGACGCATCCTCTGAGGACATATACCGAGCTACATATTTCTTCTTCGCCATTAGTAAAGACCGACAGCAATTGCGTTTACCAAATAAGTGGCATTCCTGTAATCCATAAAAACACTATTCGAGTTTCCCCAAATCCCAATAATGGTATTATTCAAGTTCAAGATACAAATGGAAAAGAAATACGAAAAACAGAAATATATAATCTTTCAGGCTTAAAACTTTATGAAACCGGATTAATTAAAAACACTTGTGTCAGGTTAAAACTTCAAAAGCACCCTCGCGGGATTTACGTTTTGCAAATCAACACGGAAAATTCAGTGATCGTCAAAAAACTACTAATAAGATAGAGAAAAACCTGAGGCTGTATTATTGAATGATAAACCTTTCCGTTTGTTTTTTATCGCCCTGTAACACCTCGAGCAAATAAGCTCCCTTTTCAAATGATGTCAGGTCGAATTGCAGCTTATCTTGATTTTTGAGCATTTTATTTCCTGCGATAAGCTTACCGCTGATATCATAAATATTTATCACAAACTCACTTGGCTCCCCAAACTTTCTCTCAATATTTAATATGCCGGCAGCGGGATTCGGAAAAATTGTCAAATAAGAAACATTCGATCTCTCATCGATAAAATTAAACAATTTCAACTCAAAACCCTGGTTTAACATAATATCAGGCCATGCATAATCTCCCTCTACTTTTACATCGTATTTACCTGTAGGAAAGGTATTTAAGAAATCGAACTCGCCAACAATCGTGCTGTCATCAATAACACTTTCAGTTATGGGGGCAATTGTGAGGGTTCCTTGTGCCAGGCTCATATTGCTTGTTCCCTGCATGAAAACAATATCTTTTCCGCTAAGGCTTACGCTAATTGTCTCGCCTTGTACGGCAGTATCGGGCAAAACACTCACGATTGAGCCGGTAGGTTCTGAAGCTTCCAGTAAAAATGCATTGTCCACAATTAATTCTCCCTCAAAAGGACTTTTTACAATTAGTCTTTTATATCCCGTTGAATTCCCGTAGGAAAAAATAAATTTCGCCTCCACGGTTATGCTGTCGATAACGTTCACTTCTTTTGAATACAATTCCTCGTTGGCCTGCACCAATGTCAGGGCGGGAATATTATCAACGGAATTATAATGTGTGTTCTCCGTCTTCAGCGTGAAATAAACTGCTTTCCCCTGATATTCGATTTGCGGGCTGAAGGAAGACACAAAGGGCTGGACGGACGGAAGAAGCCGGAATCCATCAACAAGGCTAAGGTCGCCGATATCCCAGTTTAGCACAAAAACATTGTAAGTGCCGGGGTTGTTGTCATAGGTGAAGTCAAAATCACCGAGAATAAGGGTGTCGTTCACCACATCGAAGTTGGATGGATAAATATTGCCGCCCGACCTCTGCAGGACAAGCATCGATGAACCTTGTTGAAAAGTAGTGTTCTTACCGCTTACACTAATGGTCAGCTGCTCTCCCTGATATGCACTGTCAGGCTCTACCTTGCTGATTTCCGGGCTGTTGCCCGAATCAATCAAGTTTAAGGCATTTTCCATCACCAAATCCCCGTCCAATAGGTTCGTAAGGTGCAGGTCGTAATAACCAGCAGGTTTGTTAAAACTGATTTGAAATTCCACTTCCATATTCAGTGCATCGATAACACTTATGGAATAATTGCTGATATAACCTCCATTTGCTGATTTAAGCCATACATCGTTATAAACGTTGCCTTCGTCAAAATGAGTGTGCTCTCCAACGATGCTCAAGTTAAGTGTTTCGCCCGTTATCGCCGTTTCGGGCTGTGACGAAAAAAGTTGCGGCAGACTGTCAACAGCCAGCAGGTTAAAAGCAACCTCAAGGACCATATCGCCTGAACCACCGCCGTTATATGCGTGAACATCGTAAAGGCCAGGCTCATCCTGGGGGTTAAAATAAAAGTCGCCCACAATTTGATCGCTGTTTATTACGGTTTCGCTAACAGGGTTAATGCTTGGCCCGTTATTGCCGAGTTTCAACCACAATGATGAGGTGCCTTGATAAAAGTTCGTGTTTTCGCCACTTAGGGTTATCGACAAATGCTGGCATTGTGTTGCTGAATCAGGAACTACGGATGTCAAGGTTTGTGAAATGGCAGAAGCACCAAAGCTTAAACACAGCAGGACGGTGATAAAGGTTTTTAATTTCATGATCATTTGTTTTTAAATTTATGATATTGTTTATTAAGAGCATCAAATATAATGATTTTTAGCGCATCATAGCTTTTTGCGTCCATAAATATTTTTATAGGCCAATCGGTTTCCTTCGGGAGGTTGTTTTTTAAACTTAAATCATTTCCCGGAAACAGCGCCTCTTTGGCGGCCTTTAAAACCACCGATCTTATAAATACCTGATATCTTGGGTCTTTTGTGTTGCTATCGATAGTTTTCAACATAAGGAATGCCGAGTCGAGCTGCCCCTGATTAAAATAAACTGCACATAAGTTGAACCCGGCATCCACAAAATCAGGATATATGGAAAGCGCTTCCCGATAATAATTCTTAGCTGTGTTAAGCTGATTGTTCTTTATGCAAGCCGAGGCAAGGTTATTTAGTATGTGCACATGAAAAGGATTAAGCTCAAGGGCTTTCTCAAAAGCCGATTGAGCCTTTAAATATTGTTGCTCCTCATAAAAGGCCAGTCCTTGATACCAATATAAAGGTGTTGAAAGCGGATCCATTTCATAATAAAAGGACAGGGCCTTATCGACCTCTTTTATTACAAGATCATATTTTTTTTCACTTTTGGCCAATATCGCCTTACGGGCATGAGTCTCGGAAACCAATCTCCGAATCCCAAAATACGCGAACCAGGCAGCAAACAGGAAAAATACCGACAAGATTGCTTTCCCCTTAAAATATATCAGTCCTTTTGGGTTGCTTGCTGCTATAAAAGCCAAAACACACACAAATACTATATTGCTAAATATCCGCTCGTGCGGGAAACTAAACAATGAATAGATGAACAAACCAATTAATGTCATCAACAGGGCCAATAACCATAAAGCGGCAAGGCTGTCGGTCTCATGCTTAAAAAGCTTCAACAAACCTGCAAATGCCAGTATAAAAATCATTAGGTAAACCAAGCCCCCAACCAGGCCATATTCCGCTGATATCCAGAGAAAATCGTTATGCGGCCGCTGATAAAAAGTTATATTGTCCTCCGAAACGAGGCCTTTGTTGCCGAATTTCAGCATCTCGGTTTTCCATTTTGCCGGTCCATGGCCGAATATGGGCTTCTCCCCGATTAACATCAAGCTCCGTTTCCATAAGCCTATCCTGTCCTTGCCCGATCCCTTATCTAATTTTACGATATCTGCAAAATGACTTTGAATCTCATCGGTTTTAGTGTAAAATTGAAAAAAGGCAAACGAAAAAACTATTGAACCGAATATCACCATCATCAAATATCTAAGCCGGCTACGAAATTTAAAAACCATTTTTCTTCCTTTCAGGAAATAAAGAAGAGCAACAAAACCGAAACCTGCGGACAATGCCAGGCTTGTTGTCCTGTTCGAAAGGACTATCAAAATGAATACGCTCAGGAAAATACTTGCCGAAATTATTATTCTATACAACTTCTTCCCGGCAGGGAACAAATTATATATCTGAAATGGCAAGCTTAGAAAAAGTGCCTGGCAATAAATATTACGATGACCAAAAACAGTTTTTACCTGATAAGTATCGAGCGGTATGGAAATTAAACCATCGCGCACAAGACCAAGGAGTTCAAACGCCCCCCAAACTGCCAATATCATCCCCAGCAAACCCATAGAGGTGGCAACTCCAAGCACAAAACTGGTTCTTGAAAACGAAATCACCAACATAAAAAAAAGCAGGAAATAGGAGGCTGTTTTAATCCAGTCGAATATTGCGTCGCTATAAATATCACCGCTCAAAAGTCTGATTCCTGTATATAAAACAAATATAAAATACAAGAAAAACAAAGGGGAGCCCTTAACACAGATCTTACTTGCGACATTTTTCGCAAAAACTGCAATCATCACCGCAACAACTATTTGCAACACAACAAACTGCAACGGCATTTGTTTGTCCAGAAGGGAGCCGCTATTTACAAATGGCAGAAAAAAAAGCAATGCAAAAAAAGGGATTATCCTTTTTATTCCGGCTCTTGCAGTTGAAGTCATAAAAACGGTGAATGATATTTTCTCATACAAATATAATCGAATTTCATTCTTAAAGTTCAGAAAGAACTATTAAACTGCCGGGGTTAGAATCTCGCAAGCGATGAAAGAACCGTTGCAACACATTTATTTATGTGATTCGTTACCGATTTAGTTGCATTATATGATTTATATCATTAGTTTTGTCAAGTTCTAAAACTAAAATCAACATCTATGTCGAGAGTCGTTGTTTTAGGGGCGGGCATATCCGGGCATACCGCCTCGGCACTTTTAAAGAAAAAACTAGGCAAAAAGCACGAAATAATCGTTGTTGCCCCTAATTCACATTATCATTGGATACCATCAAATATTTGGATAGGCGTAGGCCGGATGACACCTGAGCAGGTTAAATTCAGGCTTGAGAACAGATACCGTAAAGCCGGGATTGTTTTCAAACAAGCCAAAGCCGTTTCTTTCCATCCCGAGGGCGACAGCAAGCTTAGCAAAGGGTATGTCTTAGTGGAATATACCGGTCAGGGAAGGGAAGGTGAAACGGAAAAGGTTGAATACGACTTTTTAATAAATGCCACAGGGCCAAAGCTTGCCTTTGACAAGACCGAAGGCTTGGGGCCGGGAAAAAACACTGTATCGGTCTGCTCGTATGATCATGCGGCAGATGCATGGGAAAAGCTGCGGTTGAGCTTTGCCAAAATGGAAAAAGGCGAAAAGCAAAAGTTCTTAATAGGCGTCGGACATCCTGGAGCCACATGCCAAGGTGCTGCATTCGAGTATATCTTAAACGTTGCATGGGAGATAAAGCGCCGTAAACTTTCGCATCTGGCTGATATAAAATGGATTACCAACGAATATGAATTAGGTGACTTCGGTATGGGGGGCGCCTATATTAAAAGGGGGGGATATATTACATCCACAAAAACTTTCGCCGAATCCTTTCTTAAGCAAAGGGATGTTTCCTGGATCAAACGTGCCGGTATAAAAAAAGTGGAAAAAGGAAAAGTATTTTATGAACTGCTCGATGGGACTAAAGGAGAAGAAAGCTTTGATTTTGCCATGCTCATCCCGGCATTTTCCGGGCCCGGTTTTACAGCTGCCAATAAAACGGGCAAAGATATCAGCTCGACGCTTTTTGCGCCCAACGGTTTTATGAAGGTTGATGCCGATTATACAAAGAAACCTTTTGAGGAGTGGCGGGCCGCCGATTGGCCGGAGACTTATCAGAATCCTACATATCCCAATATTTTTGCGGTTGGTATTGCTTTTGCACCTCCCCACTCCATATCAAAACCTTTGACAAGCCCTAATGAAACTGCTATTTTCCCTGCACCTCCGCGAACCGGAATGCCCTCGGGCGTAACCGGGAAAGTGGTGGCCGAAAATATTGCAAACTGGATAAAAAAAGATGACGACAGCTTGAAACATCGTGCCTCGATGGCAAAAATGGGCGCTGCATGCATAATCTCTGCCGGTTACGGGATGCTCAACGGTGCAGCTGCCACCATGACGGTTTCGCCAATAGTTCAGGACTGGGAAAAATATCCGGAGCATGGCCGCGACCTTAACTATACCATGGGAGAAGCCGGATTGGCCGGCCACTGGCTCAAATGGTTCATGCATTATATGTTCCTGCACAAGGCGAAGGGATATCCGCTGTGGTGGTTATTACCTGAGTAAAATTAATTTAGTTAAACCTGTTAAACAAAAACAATGAAAAAAAATATAAAGCGCACAATAGCATATTCTGAAGAATCATACCCTCCAATGCCAACAAGATCATCCCTTTTCTGGAGAAGGTTCATACCCTGGCAGGCCTGGAGGTGGATAGTGCTGAACATTAAAATACTTAAGATAGTAGTCGGCGGGCACTCATAAGAAACCATCAAATCATCAGGCTTACAAGATTATCTTCCTAATGTTTGATTTTTATGCTATTTTTATCAACTCGAATTTGACGTTGAATTTAATTGTGAACTTGATTTTAAAACAATGATTATCTAAATTAATAATTATGAAAAGATTCATTCTTCCCATGCTTTTATTGTTGCTATATTCCTGCAGTACAATCACTGTTACCGCAGATTACGATAAAGAAGTCGATTTCTCTATATATAAAACTTTCAGTTTGATGAAATGGAGGGACGACAACAATAAGTTACTCACCCCTTTCGACAAGAAAAGGATAGAGGAAGCCGTTAAAACCGAAATGGCAGCCAGGAATTACAAGTATCAAAAAACAGGGGGCGAACTTGCTGTATCGGTGTTTATCATCCTTGAAGACAAAACCTCATATAGTTCATATACTGATTATTATGGTGGTTTCGGCTATTATTACGGCACCCCTTGGGGTTGGGGCGGACCAGCCCGCACAACGGTATCGCGCTACGATTACACTCAGGGAACAATGATCTTCAATGTCTTCGATGCCAACAAAAAACAATTAATTTGGCAAGGAACAGCAATAGGCGAGGTTGACAGCAACCCTGCCAATAACGAAAAAAACATTAAACAAGTTGTAAACGAGGTGTTTTTAAGATACCCGATTAATAAAACCGTAAAATAAAAATATCGAATGCAATATCTATTAGTACCGGCAATTATGATCATGCTGTTTTCGTGCAGCAGCGTTAAGGTTACAAACAATTTCGACAAAGGTGTTGATTTTAAATCGTTTAAAACATTTAGTTTTTATCCATGGGATAAACATAATGATGAGCTTGTAAGTGAATACGACAAGCGATT
>JAJRQZ010000034.1 GCA_024279935.1 Bacteroidota bacterium | reverse complement strand
GTTGTGTTCAATATTTCAAAGATACAAATTGAAAGCAATTCACAACTTTTACTTAGTCTGCTTTCCTCACTACGAAGTTGTGTTCAATATTTCAAAGATACAAATTGAAAGCAATTCACAACTATCTTGTTTTCTAACTCCATCATCCTGTAGTTGTGTTCAATATTTCAAAGATACAAATTGAAAGCAATTCACAACTAAAAAGTGTTATGCAATACGTCCCTTGATGTTGTGTTCAATATTTCAAAGATACAAATTGAAAGCAATTCACAACTCCTTTGTAACTGCCAACTGTTTAGCAACAGTTGTGTTCAATATTTCAAAGATACAAATTGAAAGCAATTCACAACTGTTTTCATGTTGTTGCAAATTTAAACAAGTTGTGTTCAATATTTCAAAGATACAAATTGAAAGCAATTCACAACACTGTGCCACGACTCACTTTTGCAAATATAGTTGTGTTCAATATTTCAAAGATACAAATTGAAAGCAATTCACAACTACCCTGTTGATCGTATCAACGTTGTTGACGTTGTGTTCAATATTTCAAAGATACAAATTGAAAGCAATTCACAACCGTTACCTTAAACCCCATTTTCTTTAAATCGTTGTGTTCAATATTTCAAAGATACAAATTGAAAGCAATTCACAACCGGAGTTGTATCTGTTGAAGCACGAAGTCGGTTGTGTTCAATATTTCAAAGATACAAATTGAAAGCAATTCACAACTACAAAGGTCTTCGGTCATATCTTCAATAGGTTGTGTTCAATATTTCAAAGATACAAATTGAAAGCAATTCACAACTGAAAATTGAAATCCTGCCTGACCATTATAGTTGTGTTCAATATTTCAAAGATACAAATTGAAAGCAATTCACAACTAGTGAGGAATACTATTTTAATGAAGACTGGTTGTGTTCAATATTTCAAAGATACAAATTGAAAGCAATTCACAACAGCATTTCGTCTTACAGCCAGACAAATGTAGTTGTGTTCAATATTTCAAAGATACAAATTGAAAGCAATTCACAACACCGAACATACATTAAAATCAAAACCGAATGTTGTGTTCAATATTTCAAAGATACAAATTGAAAGCAATTCACAACTATTATTCATCCCAAACAAGAAATTAGCGTGTTGTGTTCAATATTTCAAAGATACAAATTGAAAGCAATTCACAACACGTCCTTTAAGCCAGTAACTATTAGGTTTGTTGTGTTCAATATTTCAAAGATACAAATTGAAAGCAATTCACAACTAAGGTATCATCTTTCTATATGTTTAATTAGTTGTGTTCAATATTTCAAAGATACAAATTGAAAGCAATTCACAACTAATGTGTGAATTAAAATTGTTTTTTGATAGTTGTGTTCAATATTTCAAAGATACAAATTGAAAGCAATTCACAACGTTAATGTTCATTATACACGCTCTCCCATGGTTGTGTTCAATATTTCAAAGATACAAATTGAAAGCAATTCACAACACAACTCCGGTTGTTGTTCGCTCCAGCTCTGTTGTGTTCAATATTTCAAAGATACAAATTGAAAGCAATTCACAACTGACGATTGTTGATATATTTGCATTCTATAGTTGTGTTCAATATTTCAAAGATACAAATTGAAAGCAATTCACAACAGGTACTACTGTTGCATTGTTGCCATTGGTGTGGTGTTCAATATGTCAAAGATACAAATTGAAAGCAATTCACAACAGGACATAACATATTATAACGACATGAATTGTTGTGTTCAATATTTCAAAGATACAAATTGAAAGCAATTCACAACAACTTGGCATAATTAGTTAGAATTTAACTTTTTTCGTGCATGTTGTTCGATTTTTAATTAGATAGATTACAAGTATTATTTTTTGTAAATTTGGGACGAGCAAAATATACATATCCAATGTTGACCAATTATATTTTGCTGTCAGGTAAAAAACATTTAAAGATTTGAATGGACTTAACCTGAAATGCAAATAGAGAAAGGCTTTATCTACCATATTTACAACCAAGGTAACAACCGTTGTGAAATTTTCTTCACAAGAGAAAATTATTATTTCTTTTTGAAAAAGGTAAAGAAATATATGTTGCCGCATGCCGATATTTTATCTTGGTGTTTAATGCCGAATCATTTTCATTTTATGGTGATGGCAAAAGTTGATTGCAGCCAAAGGTTGACTCCTGCAACGGAAAAAAAGAGTCAACCTTTGACTGCAAGGCGATCATTCAACCATTCTATAGGTATAATGCTTCGGTCTTACACAAGAGCAATAAATAATCAAGAAAGAAGGTCGGGTTCACTTTTCAGGCAGGATACCAAAGCAATCTGTATTAATTGCCCTAAAGGAATTAGCAAGATTTGGTTTGTGGAAAACGGGATTTCGGTAGGGCGCAATTTGCATCCTGACTTCGATTACCCAAAAGTTTGCTTCGATTATATCCACGAAAACCCTGTAAAAGCAGGCTTAGTAAAAAAT
This sequence comes from Bacteroidota bacterium, assembly GCA_024279935.1. GTDB lineage: Bacteria > Bacteroidota > Bacteroidia > Bacteroidales > F082 > BM524. The sequence goes on along the minus strand of JAJRQZ010000034.1, from coordinate 13,150 downwards.
ACTTGCGATTGGGAATTTTCATCAGCCAAGGATTATGCTGGTTTGCGCAATGGAAAACTAATTAATAAAAAATTGGCTGTTGAGATGTCTTTATTCAAGGGTTGAATGTTTGCGCCCCCAGCCTGGGTTCAACCCTTGAACAAAGGCTGGTTGAATGCATACGCTCTTGAGTATGTAAATTATAATACAAACAATTGTATCATACGTCATAGCGTATTATTCAAAAAAAAAACCGGGAAAAGGTATCGGGAATTTTGAGGTTATCAGAATAAAATTCGTTTAAGACCTTGGGGACAAGAACTAAAAGATTGCTTGAAGAATCAGTTCCACACTAAATCATCCTGAGCAAATAAAGAGCCCTGGAAACAGTTTTTACGCCCTCGAAATATAGTGTGAGCTTATTGTTTTTCTCCCTCATCTTGGAGGCTGTAGGGTTTGTTTTAATAAAGTCGAGGACTTTGCCGAAAGCATCGGAGCTAAAATACTCCGAGTCGCGCTCGCCTGTAAAATGCCCGGTCATGCGGTTGTTTTTAATTGTAAGTTTCTCGAAACCAATCTTTTTGGCTGTCCAACGCAATCTTATGGTGTTTATTAGCGCATCTGTCTCAACCGGCAGATCGCCGAAGCGGTCTATGAGCCTAAGCTTAAAATCGTCGAGGCCTTCTTCATCTTTTATGGCATCCAGTTCCTTATAAAGCTTAAGCCGTTCGGATGATGACTCAACATAATAACTTGGTATCATTATTCCCAGGTCCGATTCAAATTGGCAGTCCTTAACAAAATCCCGGTTTTTCAGTTCTTCTTCAAAAAGATCCTTAAACTCTGTTTCCTTGAGTTCAATCAATGCCTCGTCGAGTATTTTTTGATACATCTCGATTCCTATCTCGGAGATAAATCCGCTTTGCTCGGCTCCCAGGATGTTTCCCGCCCCGCGGATGTCCAGGTCGCGCATCGCGATATTGAAACCGCTCCCAAGGTCGGAATATTCGTTAATGGCTTTTAGCCGTTTTGAGCCTCGGAGCTAAGTGTCGCGGGTGGTGGCGACAACAGGTAGCAGAATGCTTTTTTATTTGTTCGCCCCACTCTTCCGCGAAGCTGGTGGAGATCGCTGAGGCCGTAATTTTGTGCGTCGTTTATGATGATTGTATTGGCATTGGGGATGTCCAGCCCTGACTCGATAATAGTGGTTGCCAGGAGCACATCATATAAACCGTCGATAAAATCGAGCATGGTCTTCTCCAGTTTCTTGCCGTCCATTTGTCCGTGGCCTATTGCAATGCGGGCTCCGGGGACAAACTTTTTAAGCATTTCGTAAACGTCAATTATGTTTTGGACCCGGTTATGAACGAAGAACACCTGGCCTCCCCTTGAAACCTCATATTCTATGGCATTTCTAATAACATCTTCCCCGAACGACCTTATCTCTGGTTGTACCGGATAGCGGTTGGGCGGCGGGGTGTTTATTATCGAAAGGTCGCGTGCTCCCATGAGCGAAAACTGCAAGGTCCGGGGAATGGGCGTTGCCGTTAAGGTAAGAGTGTCAACATTGGCCTTGAAATGTTTTAGCTTCTCCTTGGCGGAAACGCCGAACTTTTGTTCCTCATCGACGATAAACAAGCCAAGGTCCTTGAATTTCACATCCTTGCTCAACAGCCTGTGAGTACCTATAATTATATCCAATTTGCCATCCTGCAGCTTTTGCAACGATAGTTTTTGCCGGGTCGGTGATTTAAAACGATTTATATAATCGATGTTGACAGGGAAATCGGCCAAGCGGCTTGAGAAGGTTTTAAAATGCTGGAGGGCGAGTATGGTTGTCGGGACCAAGACCGCCACCTGTTTGCTGTCGCTGACTGCTTTAAAGGCGGCACGTATGGCCACTTCTGTCTTGCCAAAGCCAACATCGCCGCAAACAAGCCTGTCCATTGGGTTTTCGGCTTCCATATCGCGTTTTATGTCGTTGGTGGCTTTTATCTGGTCGGGAGTGTCCTGATAGACGAAGCTGGCTTCAAGCTCGTTTTGGAGATATGTGTCGGGCAAAAAGGCATAGCCCTGCGAAGCCTTGCGTTTCGCATAAAGTTTTATGAGGTCGCGGGCAATGTCCTTCACCTTGCCTTTGGTCTTGTTCTTAAGCTTGTTCCAGGCGTTGGAGCCTAATTTGTTCAATACCGGGGGTGTTCCGTCCTTGCCCACATATTTAGATATGCGGTGCAGCGAATGGATGCTGATGTAAAGCAGGTCGCTGTTTTTATAAATCAAGCGGATGGTTTCCTGTTTCTTGCCGTTATTGTCAATAATCTGAAGTCCGTCGAAGCGGCCTACGCCATGATCGATGTGGGTTACGAAGTCGCCCGGCTGAAGGTCGTGTAAGTCTTTTAAGCTTATTGCTTCCTTCCTGCCAAAGCCTTCGCGAAGATGGAATTTGTTATAGCGGTTAAAGATCTGATGATCCGTAAAGCAGGTTATTTTCAGGTCCTTATCAATAAAACCTGCGCTCAGGTTTAAGTTTAACGCCTGAAAATGGGCTTTGCCGGTTTCGGGATTGTCTTTTTGGATATCCTCGAAAACAGAATAGATCCTCTCGGTTTGTTTCGGGTTGTCCGATAGTATGAAATTGCTATAATTATCGCTGGTTTTTACCGATAATTCGTTTATCAGCAACTCGAAATTATTGTTGAATGCCGGTTGCGGCGATTGGTTGAAAACTACTTCGCGGGAGTTTTTAAAATAAGGGGAGCCTAGTTCGATACACTTGAATTTATCTAGACGGCTCTTTACCTCATCGCCCTCAACGAATAGTTTTTCCGGGATTATCCTCTTTTCCTTATCAGCTAGTTTCTCGAATATATCCTTGGCGCGGTTATACTCGCCGGTTATCTTATCGATGATCAATCCTGTTTGGCCAAGCCATATAAACGAGGTTGCCGGCATGTAATCGAGGAAGTTGACCCTTTCGTTAAGAATGCTGCGGTCCTGGAGGTTAGGGAGTAATTTCATATTATTTAAAGTGCTGAGCGACAATTGGGTAGCCGGGTCAAAAGTCCTGATACTTTCTACTTCATCACTAAAAAACTCAATCCGGTACGGATGCTCGTTAGCATAAGAAAATACGTCAACAATACCTCCCCTTATTGCAAACTGACCGGGTTCGGCAACAAAATCGACTACTTCAAAATCAAATTCTATAAGTAAATCGCTTATGAAATCCAGGGAGACCTCTTCTCCTTTGCGGAGTCTCATCACGTTCTTCGATAGATATTTCTTAGTGATCACCTTTTCTGCCAAAGCTTCCGGATAGGACACGACAATAGTTTTCCGCTGCCCCTCATAAAATCTGTTCAATACTTCCGCCCTGGACAACTGATAGGCTGCATCAAGTTTTTCCGGCTCGTAAGGCCTTTTGTAGGTTGTCGGGAAAAACAACACCCTCTTTTTGTTGTGATCGGTTTCCTGTTCGCCGAACAAGTTCTCCAGGTCATTATAAAAATATGCAGACTGTTCCTTGTCGGGTAGGATTACGAGATGTTGCTGGCGGCCTGTCTTATCAAATATAGATGCAATGGCAATGGCTGCGGCAGAACCGATAAGTCCCTCAATGTTAATATGTTTTGCGGATTCATCCAGCAAGAGGTCGTTTAAGCTGCTTAAGCTTCCGCTTTCTTGAAAAATGGAAATCAGGTTTTTTTGCTGCATGCCGCAAAATTATGACGTAATTTTTAATTAGCCTAATATAAAATAGCCGATAAAATACGAACAATGAAAAACCGTGAATTCTTACTCAACACCAACTTCTTGTTTTTGGAAGAAAGCGTTTTGGATCTCCTTGCTTAATTTTTGCAAGCTTAGCTCACTTGATTTCAGCTCCTTTAAAATATCTTCTTTGCTTTCGTTGAACCTGTTCTTTAAATTACCGAACAGTTCCCTATAATAATTAATGCCGTTTTCTAGATTATCGGCAAACTTGATATAGTATTTTGCCTGTTTTAAGGTCATTTCTTCTTTGGTGTCCTCAAATCTATCTTTAAGATAGTCGATATAAATCTTGAGTTCCTTTATAAACATATTTGGTCTGTCGCTGCGGTTGATAACGTTAGTGCGGCCATAGATATGATCAATTAACTCCCTGAGGTTCATCTTCTTGGAAAAATATGCCAAATTTGGGCTGGGGCATATAGAAACTCCCGTTCCTTCAGTTTTGGTGTCGATATTGTTAGCTATCAGGGCAGAAGTGCCCAGGCCGACGCAAATACAGCCTTTGTCCACTATTTTCCGGAACTTCTTTAAATAATCGTTTGATGTGGCTCCGCTCTCTTCAAGCTCCTGGATTTTTTTCATCTGATAGGTTCTTGAGGCAGTGCACAAACCCTTGGGGTTAAACTCGCTATTGAGGGCGACATATCGTTTTGGACAGCTGCTGCCGGGTTTGCCCTCAGTGATCAGCGTAAGTTTTTCCAAATCTTTGGTGTTTCCCCTTAAACTATTGAACGGGACTCCCAAAGGAGAAATATTGCTTAAATATAAATCCTCCTCCTTGGCGTCGATAAGTTTGTCGATTGTTGGCTGATCGACCGATGTAGCCTCCGGGACCAACAAAAACGGTGTTCCCCAACCTACTGAGTCAATATTGTAATGTTCCATTAGGAAGTCATGCTCTTCGGCCGTGCCCACACCGCCCTGGGCAGTAATCTTGAGCGGGAGCTCCTGCTTTGGAACTATGCGGTTTTTCGTTTCCAGTGCTTTTATCAGTATCTGATTTACCGAGTTTATTAAATCTTTGCGGTTGACTTTGAATTCTTCCAATATGGGCCCCATCAGATAGCCGTCGGTGGCAAAAGCATGGCCGCCGCAGTTCAAACCCGACTCGATGCGGTATTCCGAAACCCAAAGGCCTTTTTTGGCAAAGAACTTGCCCTGGATGAGCGCCGAGCGATAATCACTTACTTTTAGAACGATCTTCTTTTTTATTTCACCTTCCTCGTTGGGGAAGAAATCGTCGAACTTTTCAATATACGCATATAAGCGCGGGTTCATGCCGGCTGAAAGTATTATCGACGAATGTAAGTTGCTGTTGGCATATCCGCGCAGAGCGGCATGGGCATCGTTATATTCAACAGGAAGCTTCTCTCCTTTTTTATAATTGTCCTTGTCAACTTTTGTCATAATGTTGACGTCAATGCTGCCCGGGCTGAGGTTTTCCATTAGCCAGGACTTTATTTCGTCAACATTAAAGTACTTTTCAGTTAAACTGTTGAACTCCTGTTTTATAGCCGATGTTTCAGGAAGCGAGCTGAAATATTCCTTGAGTTCGTTTTTCTTCGCCAGGGTGACGTTTTTAAACTCCTCGAACTTTTTCTCGACTTGATCGTTCAGGAAGTTAAGATAGGTGGTGATTCGTTTAGCGCGGAAATCATCAATTTTATTGCTTATTTCCTGAAAAGGGATCTCCAGTTTCTCGCTATAAGCTTTTCTTATTTTTTCGAGCAGTATATCATCAACAAGCGAAATAACCGAATCAATACCATATTGAGAAACCTTTAAAGGAGTGTCAATCGTAAATCCAATTCCCATAACGGGGATGTGGAAACTATGGCTTTTTTTCATGCGAAATATTTAATCGAAAACATACTATGATAACTATAATTACTGAGCATCCGCAACATCCGAAGGTTGCAATGCCCGGTATTTAATATTTTGCAAAAGTAGTTAAGAAAACGCATATAAAAAGAGTGCGCGCATAGCATTGTGGCGATTTTGTGTTTTTTTAATATTTCGTCTTGCTAAATTGCCGGCAAATGGCATGGGCCGCATATTTTTAATATGTTAAATAATATAGTCGGGTATCAGGTTCGAGCCTCTTTTGTACCTTTGCATATTCTTAGATTAATTATTTCTTACGATGCCAAAAAACGACATTTATAAATTTAACAGTACCGATTTAGAGAAAAACTTGAAGTACCTACAATTACTTTCCGATAAATTTCCTACGATACAAAAGGCGAGTACTGAAGTCATAAACCTTTCGGCAATACTTAATTTGCCGAAGGGCACCGAGCATTTCCTGACCGATATCCATGGTGAATACGAAACTTTTTCGCATGTTTTGGCGAATGCCTCAGGCGTGGTAAAGCGCAAGATTGAGGATGTTTTCGGGAAGACATTGCGCAAAAAGGAAAAGAACCTGCTTGCAGCGTTGATCTATTATCCGAAGGAAAAGCTTGAGTTGGTTTTAAAGAACGAGGACGATACCGACGAATGGTTCGCCATAACTTTGCAGCGACTTATAAAAGTCGCACGGGCCTCAGCCTCGAAATATACGCGCTCAAAGGTCCGAAAAGCAATGCCTGATGATTTTGCCTATATTATCGATGAGCTTTTAAACGAGAGCGGCGAAGACAAGGAGGACTATTTCGAAGGAATTATCAACACTATTATCTCCATCGACAGGGCCGAGGCTTTTATCGTTGCTATTTGTAATTTTATACAGAGATTGTTAATCGACAGACTGCATATTATTGGTGATATCTTTGACCGCGGGCCTAGTCCCGAAAAAGTTATGGACAGGCTTATTGCCCATCACGCGGTGGACATACAGTGGGGAAACCACGACATTATCTGGATGGGGGCAGCCTCGGGTAATCTGGCGTCGATAGCGAACGTAATTCGCATCTCACTGAGATACAATAATATAGACACATTGGAAGATGCTTACGGCATAACGATGATGCCCTTGGCAACTTTCGCTATGAACAAATATAAGAACGATCCCTGTAATTGTTTCGCGCCCAAGGCGAAAACCGATACCAGCCAGTTTGAATTGCTGAAGCAGATGCACAAGTCAATCAGTATTATTCAGTTTAAACTTGAAGGACAGATAATAAGGCGCAACCCGAATTTCAATATGGACGACAGGCTATTGCTGGATAAAATAGATTATAAAAAAGGCAATATCGAAATAAATGGAAGCAAATACGATTTGATCGACAAATATTTCCCGACCATTGATGCCGACAACCCATATAAGCTGAGCCCCGAGGAACTGGAAGTGATGGAAAAGCTGGGCTCGAGCTTTAAAAACAGCAAGAGGCTTCAAGCGCATATAGAGTTTTTGTTTGCCAACGGAAGCATGTATTTAACATATAACTCAAACCTTTTGTATCATGGATGCGTGCCTATGACAAATAATGGCGGATTTCAGGAGTTTGAGATTGACGGCAAAAAATACTCGGGTATGGAGCTATGCGACAGATTTGACCGTGCTGCCCGTACTGCTTTTCAACACCGTTTTAAAAAACGCAGCGAAAATCAATACCTCGATTATAGCTGGTACTTATGGTGCGGTGCGGTTTCCCCTTTGTTCGGCAAACAAAAAATGACAACTTTTGATAGATATTTTGTTGATAACAAGGATGTTCAGAAGGAAGAGAGAAATCCTTACTATAAGTTTGCCTATGATAGCGAGAAAGTTTGTGAGAAAATATTGGAGGAATTTGACCTGGATGCCAAGTACTCGCATATAGTAAACGGCCATGTCCCGGTGAAGGTGAAAAAAGGAGAAAGCCCCATTAAGGCGAACGGGAAATTATTTGTTATCGATGGTGGCATGTCGATCCCTTATCAAAAGGTTACCGGTGTTTCGGGTTATACATTGATATATAATTCGTACGGATTAGTACTTGTTGAGCATAAGGAGTTCGGCTCGAAACAGGAAGCGATAGAGCATGAAAAAGATATTATTTCCGACAGGATATTTATTGAGCGCAATGCCAAGAGGAAAAGAGTTAGCCATACTGATGTAGGCAAGGTCTTGGAATCGCAGATAAACGATTTAAAAATGCTGTTGGCTGCTTTCAGGGATGGTATTGTTAAGGAGAGGATTTAATACTTTTATTGATGATGAGGATTTTTAAGTTTGGCGGAGCATTGATGAACGATGCCAAGGGCATAATAAAGGTAGTGGAAATAATTAAGGAATATTCCTGCGAGCCGCTGTTGGTAGTTGTTTCCGCTTTGGGGAAAACAACAAATAAAATAGAGGGCTTGCTAAAACTTATTGCTGAGGAGGAAAGTAGTGATAAAGCTGAAAACGCGTTTTTTAAGTTAAAACGATATCATATTTCAATAATCCATGACTTGTTCAGCGATAATAATCATGATCTGATCACTGAAATAGATAATTTGTTCAATGAATTTTGGGAAGCATTAAATGAAAATTATCCAAACCGATATATTGCTTATGATCAGGTAGTTGGTTTTGGCGAACAGTTTTCGGCCCTGATGGTTTCTGCCTGGGCTGAAGACCAAGGCATCAAGAGTGATTATATTGACGCAACAAAGATAATTGTTACGGATAATAATTTTACCGATGCGGCAGTTAACTGGAAATTGACAAAAAAAACAATAAACGCAAGGATTCTGCCAGCCATCGAGTCGAATAATATTGTAGTTGTCCAGGGTTTTACAGCCGCCAGTGAGTCCGGTGACACAACAACCCTTGGTCGTGAGGGATCCGACTTTACTGCCGCCATATTTGCAAACATCTTAAATGCTGACGAGCTTACCATCTGGAAAGATGTTCCCGGCCTCATGAATGCTGACCCGAAAAAGTTTAAGAATACTGTTAAGCTTAACAGTATTTCGTATCAGGAGGCAATAGAATTGGCGTTTTATGGTGCTTCGGTAATTCATCCAAAAACAATTCAACCATTAATGGAGAAAAATATCCCACTTTATGTGAGATCTTTTTTTAATATCTCATCAACACCCACAATGATATCAGATGATGTTTCCGTTGATGAAACAATACATAAGATAATAGTTAAAGATGAGCAGGTTTTGTTAAGCATCACTTCAAAAAACCTTGATTTTATTTCAGAAGAAAACTTGACTGGAATTTTTAAAGCTGTGAGCAAGCATAAAATCCATATTAACCTTATGCAAAATTCGGCAGTAAGTTTTTCCATCTGTTTTAACCATGACGAGAATAAGGTTTCTGCCTTGCTCGACGAGTTGCGGAATCGATTCTTTATACGGTATAACACAGGATTACAGTTACTTACAATAAGGCATTATACTGAAAAACTCATCAATGAGCATGTTTATGGAAGAAGAGTTTATCTTGAACAGAAAAGCCGATCAACAGTTCAATTACTTTTAAAATAGCAGTATTACAGCCCGTTGTGGGAGTGGAACCGCCGGACAAGGCCTGGGGGAAGCCGACATAGGTTTATCGAATTTAAGGGAGTAGGGCACATAGGCCACATACTTTTTTCAGGCATAAAAAAAGCCAACTCAATTAAGAATCGGCTTTTGTTTAGTAGCGGGGGCAATTCCGAGGCCTCGGAAGAGCTTACGGCCCCACCTGAATAGTAAATATTTGCGATGCCCTTGTTTCTGGCCAGTGTCTTCCTCTTTCTGATTTGAGTTCTTTTCTCTAATCGCTGCTTCTTATTTAGTGTCAAGAAATTCAACATTGGCCACCGTCCAAGGCCTGAACTTTTTTGTCCATCCTTTGTGGGATAATTCGTTATGGGAATGAAGCCGTTGGATTAGGTTCGAGGAATGACCGATATAAATTTTATCGAAGCTGAAGGAAAACAGGACGTAAACGACAAGCGTAATATAAAATTTAGCGTATAAAAAAAGCCAACTCAATTAAGAATCGGCTTTTGTTTAGTAGCGGGGGCAAGATTCGAACTTACGACCTACGGGTTATGAGCCCGCCGAGCTACCACTGCTCCACCCCGCAATATGTCTTTATGAGTGGCTTTGAACTGAGGGCTATGAACCCCCTGCCTGCTTGAGGCCAGACCACCCCGCAATCAAATTTTGCGGCTGCAAAGATATATTTTGTTTCTTTGCGAAACAAACTTTATTAAATATTTTTTCGTGCATAAAGCAGGTTTCGTAAACATAATAGGATATCCCAATGTAGGGAAGTCAACATTGATGAATGCGCTGGTGGGGCAGAAATTGTCAATTATTACCTCTAAAGCCCAAACAACCAGGCATCGCATTATGGGGATTGTCAATTCCGACGACTTTCAAATAGTGTATTCCGATACCCCCGGGATAGTAAAAAACCCTTCTTATAAGATGCATGAATATATGAATTCATATATTGATACGGCATTGATCGATGCCGATATTATTCTGTTGGTGATAGAAATGGGGCAAACATTCGAGCACCAGGATGTAATAGATAAAATCTCAAGCTCGGGCACGGCTGTCATTGTTGTGCTTAACAAAATCGACGTTTCTGACCAAGAAACCGTGGTTGAGCAAATTGCCCATTGGAAAAAATCGATTAGCAAAGCCGATGTTATCCCGGTGTCGGCATTGGAGAAATTTAATATCGAGAGTGTTTTTAATTCAATAATCGATAATCTTCCGGAGAGTCCGGCATATTTCTCGAAAGAAGAATTCACTAATCGCTCGATGAGGTTTTTCGTTTCGGAAATAATTAGGGAAAAAATCCTTCTTAATTATAAAAAGGAAATACCTTATTCCGTTGAAGTTGCTGTTGACGAGTATAAGGAAGAAGGGAGGCTGATAAGGATATCGGCCCATATTTATACGGCACGGGAGACGCAGAAAGCGATAATCCTCGGACATCAGGGCCATGCTATAAAGAAGGTTGGCATCCAGGCGCGCAGGGATTTGGAGGAGTTTGTGGGAAAAAAAGTTTATCTCGAATTAACGGTAAAAACAACAAAGGATTGGCGCAATAGCGATAATATCCTAAAACAATTCGGCTACGGCCAATAAAAAGACTAAAACAATGAGTAATACTTTAGCAATAGTTGGCCGACCCAATGTCGGTAAATCATCGCTGTTTAACAGGTTGACGAAAACCCGGGAAGCAATCGTGGAATCTGTAAGCGGAGTTACCCGCGACAGAATTTATGGGCAGAGCGACTGGAACGGCCAAAAGTTTTCAGTTATCGATACCGGTGGATATGTTCATGGGTCGGACGATACTTTTGAGGAAGAAATCCGGAAACAGGTATTGTATGCCATTGAGGAATCTGATTCGATAGTGTTCATGGTAGATATCCGCAAAGGCATAAGCCCTCTTGACCAAGAGGTTGCCCGTTTGTTGCGCAAGTCCGACAAAAAAGTGTACCTAACCGCTAACAAGGCCGACGTGCCCAATATTGCCGACCTTGCCGGAGAGTTTTATTCGCTTGGATTAGGTGAGGTTTATCCTATTTCTGCTATGACCGGGACGGGGACGGGGGATCTATTGGATGTTATTGTCGAAAATTTTAAGATTATCGCTGCTGATGAGGAAAAGATAGAAATACCAAAAATAGCCGTAGTGGGACGGCCTAATGTTGGTAAATCATCCCTTATAAACACCCTTCTCGGCAATCAGCGGAATATAGTCACTCCCATTGCAGGAACTACACGCGACTCCGTTTATACCCGATATACTGCTTATGGACACGATTTTATGCTTGTGGATACGGCCGGACTGAGGAAAAAAGGCAAGGTTTTCGAAAACGTAGAATTCTACTCCACTTTAAGGACAATAAGAGCAATTGAGAAATCGGATGTTTGCATGATAATGATCGATGCCCAAAGTGGGATAGAAAAACAGGACATCAGTATTTTTCATCTTGCTGAGAAAAATGGGAAAGGTATCGTAATCGTTGTAAATAAATGGGATTTAGTAGAAAAGGAAACTAATACACATCTAAAATTCGAGTCAGATATAAAGGAAAGAATAGCCCCTTTTAATGATGTGGAAATAGTTTTTACTTCCGTTAAAAACAAACAGAGGATTTTTAAGGCACTTGAGCTCGCCAAAGATGTTTACGAGAAAAGGAGTAAAACCATCAGCACCTCCAGGCTTAACGAGTTTTTATTGCCGATTATCGAGAACCGCCCACCCCCGGCGGCCTCAAGGGGGAGATACATCAAAATAAAATATATCACCCAATTAAAAACTGCCAGAACGCAATTTGTGTTTTTCTGTAATCTTCCCGATGATATAAAAGAATCGTATAAGAGGTTTTTGGAAAACACTATTCGCGACAACTTTGATTTTAAAGGAGTTCCAATTCAACTTTTCTTCCGTAAAAAATGAGAATCGATAAATGGTTGTGGTCGGTTCGCTTGTTTAAGACCCGCACTCAGGCTTCAGATGCCTGCAAGGGTGGCAAAATCAAAATTGACGGCTCAAAAACAAAGGCATCAAGGGAGGTCAAGATCGATGATGTTGTTGAGGTGCAGCTGCATTTAATAAAGAAAGTCGTTAAAGTCCTGCAATTGCCAAAAAGCCGTGTAGGGGCTAAATTCGGCCCTGACTTATTGGAAGACATGACCCCTGCCGAAGAATACGAGCGCATTGATATGATTCGGCAACTGAACCAGGAGAAACGCGACAGGGGTGAGGGACGTCCCACGAAAAAAGACAGGCGCGAGCTGGACAAGCTGAAAAGGAAGTAAATATCATGATTTATAATTTTCAGGGTTGAGCTTTATGTATTGCCTTATTCTGTCAAAAGAATCCTCATCTCGAATAATGGACTCGTAAAATCTCGTATGCCAACCGAAAGTAATATTGTTTTTCCGTGCATAAGTAGTCACTGCCCTCTTAAAGCCTCCAATCACTGATCCAAGGTTCTTTCGCTGAGGTTCGAATTTGTTTTTGGCCTGGGTTTTAATAGGCTGTCCATTTTGTGCCGTATTAAATTTGTTTTTGCCAATAGTAATTATTGCATGAAAATGATTTGGCATTATCTGAAATTCATCTAATGTTATATTCATGTCGGGTCTAATCAATGGTGTTTTTAGCCATTCGGATTCTGCGATACTGCCAATTTCTGAAAGGATCATCTTGCAATTAATGATTTCCCCAAAATAGTTCCACCCTTTTGCTGTGTTAATTGTAACGAAATACGATGCGTTGCTGCGATAATCCCACCACTGGGCACGTGCCGATTCAATCCGGTATTTGTTTTTGTATTTTGCCATTTGGGTTTTTTTGTAAAAATACAATTTTTTATTGAAGAGACGCGATGCGTCGCGTCTGTTCAATGGCGATGCGTCGCGTCTGTTCAATGGCGATGCGTCGCGTCTGTTCAATGGCGATGCGTCGCGTCTGTTCAATGGCGATGCGTCGCGTCTGTTCAATGGCGATGCGTCG
>JAJRQZ010000033.1 GCA_024279935.1 Bacteroidota bacterium | reverse complement strand
CCAAACATTGCTCCTCAGTGGTGAACATCTTCTCAAATTCAATTTGATTCTCGGGAATTCTCATAACCCCCGAAATTACTGCTTTTTCTAATATGTGTTAAGTGCATACCCCAGTTAAGCATTTACCTTATCAATAATTTTTGTGATACCTTCTGCTTTTGCAGAAAGTGCTACAACTCGTCCATATTGCAATCTCCATTGTAAAGCGTTGGATATGGTCAAGTAGCCCAATTTCGGCGTATTTTCTAAAATTTGTTTTGCTATTTTAGTTAATGTAATGTCGTCCGCGGGGATATTTTTATCATTGAGATAAGCAATTACATCTTCTTCGTTTGCTCCATCCTCTACCATTTCAATTAGTCTGAAAGTTGTTGTATAATCTGCCGTTCTTTCCTTGCTAATAAACGAACAACTTTTAAAATACAATACTGCTGTTTCATTTTCATGATTATCTGTTTTTTCATAAACAAAAACTAGAAGATTATATCCAAGTCCGTATATTTTTTGTTTGGCATCTTTGAAAGTACTTGACGATTGTGGTTGTTTTATTGAAGTTGCTTTTATGTCTGTATTTATCTTTGGTGCTGGCAGATCAATTCCACGGGCTGCATTTCCATTGTCAAGTTCAAAATTTTTATTAAGAAATTCTTTAAATCTATGCTCAGTATATGTTCCAACCGCTTTCCCGTCAGTTACGCCAAATAATTCCTTATTCATATTTGGTTTCTTGTTCACAAAACGCATTTGCAGAACTAATTAAATCCTTTATTGTCAATTCTTTTTTACTCATTTAATCACCTTTGTTTTTAAATACAAATTTACATATAATTAATGGAACTTTTTTATTGGGCTTGGGGGGGCTTTCTCGCAGACCAACTACCTAAATGTTCACCTTTTGTATTTTTTATTAAATTGAAGCCGATAGAATATTCTTCAGGTTTTTTTGCAAGCTGCGGACGGGCTTGGAAAAAAATATTTTGCTTTTGTAAATTATTGATGATATTTGCAGTTTTATAAATATGAATCCTACATTGTTAATATTGGCAGCAGGCCTTGGAAGTCGTTATGGCGGAATCAAGCAAATGGACCAGATCGGCCCTTCGGGGGAGAGCATTATCGATTATTCGGTTTATGACGCCATCAGGGCAGGTTTCGGGAAAGTGGTATTTGTTCTCAACCCCGATATTATAGATGATTTCAGGAGTCTATATGAAGCCCGCCTGAAAGGCAGGATGAAGACTGAATATATTCTGCAGGAGATATCAGATATCCCGGAAGGTATCAGTTTCAATCCTGGGCGCATAAAGCCATGGGGCACTGCCCATGCGGTATTGGTGGCCAAGAACTATATCGGGGAGCCTTTTGCGGTCATCAATGCCGATGATTTTTATGGCAAGGAAACCTATTCCGTAATGGCTTCATATCTAAAGGGTTTGTCTCTCGACGACACTAATTATTCGATGGTGGGATACAGGCTAAAGAACACTCTTTCGGAAAACGGCACTGTTTCCAGGGGGATATGTACATCTGACAATCAATTTCTTGTGCACCTTGTGGAGAGGACGAAAATATATTCCGAGAACGGGAATATTGTGTTCGAGGAAAACGGTTCTAAAAACAATATCTCCGGCGAATCGGTCGTGTCCATGAATTTCTGGGGCTTTACCCCAAGGCTCTTCGTTCAGATGGAAAACGATTTCAGGAGTTTCATCGAAGAGAACTCAAATAATTTAGCAGCCGAGTTTTATATCCCTTTTGTGGTAAACAAGCTGATAAACGCGAAAAAGGCCGGAATAAAGGTGCTTGCCAGCGAAGCCTCGTGGTTCGGCGTAACCTATAAAGAAGACAAGGACACGACGATTGAGAAGGTAGGGATGTTGATCGACAAGGGAATATACCCTGCAAAACTTTGGTAAAAATATAAGTATCATGATGAAAAATAGTTTAAGTTTATTAACGATCATGCTTTTGAGCATCGGTTTGTTGAACGCCCAGTTCACTTCAAATAAGGATGGCAAAGTTCACACAAAGGCAAAAAAAGAAGTAACAAACACCCGGCAAATTGATTTGGCCCAATATAAAAACAGTATTTTCCTTATGGAAAATGCCATAAAATCGCTTGACAGGCAAAAAGTTATCAGCTTAGTTGAAAAAATCAAGTCCTTGGCTGCCACGGAAGTCAACAGGGCAAATAACGATTTGATAGATTTATACGCCAACAAGCAGAAATCGGATGAGGCCAATGCGCAAATCTCAAGTCTGGAAAAAAGAATCAAGTTGATGGAACAGCGCTATAATGTAATTAAAGATGCCGATTTCAATGGCGACCCCACATCCAAGCAGTCGGCTTATGTACATAGCAGCATAATCCAGTTCAAGAAGTATATGCAACAAAACTATGACGAGATTGACTTAGGCAAAAAAGCAAGAAACCAGGGCGGCTATACCAAGACTATTTCGGTGAAGCTCGACACCACCCACGGCAACGGGATGATAAGATCAAAAGCCCCTTCCCATAAAAGGTCGAAACCGGAGAACCCCGAGCTGAAGAAATTCTACGACCAGCAAAGGCTGGGCGTCTCTAAAGTCAGCAAATATTCACGGGAGTTGCTAACAACATTGTCGTCAAAAGATTATAGCAAGGCCAATAAGGTAAGAGAAAATATTATCAGGCAGATGAACACCATCAGCACGAACGACGATGCCATGATTAAGCGGATCGAATCGCAAGAGTTCAAGGAACTGAATTTAAAACCGGATGTCCTTAAAAAAACTTATGCGGCCGAGACAAAGATGATCGCCGAGTTTAAAAAACTGAACATCCCCAAGGACAACAGCCTAATGATGAATATTATCAACGAGTTTAACCGTCTGCAAAGACATTTGTAATTTTACTGTTAATAATTTTATATCTTTATACCCCCATAAACATATATATGCCAGAAGATAATTTCGACTTGATAAGGCCATATACCGAAGAGGAAATGCGGGAGGCAATTCCCCGGATAATAAACAGCCCGGCTTATAAGCCCATGATGGACTTTTTGTTTTCCGGTGATGAACAAGAAAACATAACTGAGGCCTTATCAAGGTCAAAAACCATTGCTGAATTCCAAAGGAATTTTACTCTGCCATGTATCAGCGCCGTGATAAGCAAACCCACCTCCGGAACCTCTTGTTCTGGTTTGGAGCAGTTCGACAATAAGAAATCAAATTTGTTTATCGCAAATCACAGGGATATCGCCCTAGATTCTTCGATATTGGGCATGTTCCTGATTAACAACGGAATAACGCCTCCGGCCATGACATGGGGAAGCAACCTGGAGCTTAACGAGTTTATAATCGACCTTGGGAAGAGCAATCAGATGGTTACGGTGTTCCGCGATGGCAGCCCTAAGGAAATATTGCGAAACTCCCAAAGGCTCTCAACCTATATCAATAAAATGATATCGGGGAACCAACGTTCTATTTGGATTGCCCAAAGCAAAGGGCGAACCAAGGATGGCAAGGATCATGTTGATGCAAGCATATTGAAGATGTTGATACTCTCGGGCGACAAAAACATTAAACAAGCACTTAAGAACCTTAATCTTACGCCAGTAACCATTTCGTACGAACTTGAGCCTTGCGGTGCGATGAAGGTGAGGGAGGTTTATCTGTCGGGTATCGAAGGCCATTATGAGAAAGACGAAGATGAGGATCTGCAAAGTATCTTGGGCGGGTTTATGATGCCCAAAGGCAGGATCCATGTAAATATCGGAAGCACCATAAGCGATCACCTTATCGATTCCATCGACGATAAGCTAACGAATAATGAGATCATAAGCGAAGCCGCAAAGATAATTGACAAAGAAACACATAAGAACTACAAATTATGGCCGACTAACTATCTGGCTTATGATTATCTTGAAAATAGCAGCCGCTTCAGCGATTTTTACAATCAGAAAAACAAAGATGAGTTTGAACAGCGCTGTCAGGGAATATACGATATTATCAACGACGACAAAGAGGCTTTGAGGACACTTTTCTATAAGATGTACGCTAATCCGGTTTACAGTAAAATCAACAATAGCTTTTTGTAAG
This sequence comes from Bacteroidota bacterium, assembly GCA_024279935.1. GTDB lineage: Bacteria > Bacteroidota > Bacteroidia > Bacteroidales > F082 > BM524. The sequence goes on along the minus strand of JAJRQZ010000033.1, from coordinate 80,768 downwards.
GTATCCGTTGTTTTTACGACCAATGTACTAAAAAAGTACATGATCACCAGAACAATCCTTTTTCTTTCCGCCTTGCTTTCGGCACAGCTTATCTTTAGTCAGGGATGTAGTGATGCCGGTGCCTGCTCGGTGGAATCCCTGAATTTCGATGATGGAGAAACCAAAGGCCATTCCCGTTTAAAACTAAATATCGAGCAAACGCTCGGATCCGGGGAAAAGCTTATTTTTATTTCGCAAACAACAGCAGGAATTCAATATAGGATATTAAAGGCAACTCTCCTGGAAATGCGCATACCGTTTATTTATACCAACGGAAACCTGGGCCATACATCAGGCGTTGGCGATTTGATTCTATCGGTAAATCACCGGCTTGCAAGCTACGGCAAAAGTAAATGGAGTATTATTGCCGGAGGCAGGATAAAGTCCAACGACGCCAATAAGTCGTTTAACGGCAGCCCGTTGCCCATGGCTTACCAAACAAGCCTGGGAACTTACGATGTTATCTTGGGTAGTTTTTATACTATCCCCAAATGGGACTTCTATGCTGCCTATCAACATCCGTTCGGCAGAAATAAGAACGGTTATCTGGTCAATAATGCAACAGTACCTGATAACTTAAGGTATTACGAATCAAATAAATTAAAGCGGGGCGACGACTTATATTTCAGGTCAAGAAGGTTCCTGGAGCTGAAAAACCATAACAGTTTTATAGTAAACGCCCTCTTAATCTATAGGCTACAGGAAGACGAGATTTATAAAAACGACAAAAACATACAGCTTCCTGGATCAAAAGGGATTACCTTGAATATTGGGCTCAGCTACTCCAAAGAACTTAAAAACCGGCGCAAGCTCGAATACAGCCTTGCATTTCCCATCATCGACAAGAACTATCGCGCTGACGGATTAACACGAAATATAGTACTGGGAATCAGGCTGACGAACCTTTAAGCGGCTTGGTTTTTTAAATTAACACAAAATAAGCTTCTTGCTTTTTTGTAAGATGCAAAATCTTAACTTTGCATCAATTTTTTATACTGTTGGTAAATCTGGTCGAACATCATTATGCTGAACCGGTTTTAAAAGTATTATTAAAAATAATTGAATGATTTTCATCACCGAGAAGGATTTGGAGCTATCAGACTACTACGATATACTTATTAAAGATAAGGATATTGATATCTCAGAAAGAGTACTGGGGAAAGTTGACAAGAGTTTCGGTTTCTTGCGTAAGTTCGCTGAAGACAAGGTTATTTATGGTGTTAATACAGGCTTGGGACCTATGGCCCAATATCGCGTTGATGCAGCGGACCAGATTAAGCTACAGTATAACCTTATCAGAAGTCATGCTGCAGGACAAGGCCCTGCTTTAGAACCAATTTGCGTTAAAGCAGCCATGATTTCCCGATTAAAAAGTCTTTCGTTAGGATATTCGGGTGTGCACCGCGAGGCCCTGATTGTTCTCAAGGAATTGATTAACAGGAATATTTACCCTTATATTCCGGTTCATGGCGGGGTTGGTGCCAGTGGCGATTTGGTCCAGCTTTCGCATTTGGCATTGGTATTGATTGGTGAAGGAAAAGTATTGTTTGAGAGAGAATGGAAGCCTACTGGCGAAGTGTTTGGCAGAGAAGGTGTTAAACCCTTAGAAGTACGTCTTCGCGAAGGTCTTGGGCTGATAAACGGCACTTCGGTGATGTCGGGTATCGGAATGCTAAACGCCATTTATTCAAAGAAATTGCTCAATTGGTCGTTAACGGCCTCGGCCATGATAAACGAAATCGTGGAATCCTTCGACGATCATTTTTCCGTTGAGTTGAATTCGACAAAAAAGCATCAAGGGCAACAAAAAATAGCTGAGGCCATGCGGAATGCCCTCATTGGCTCGCGGCTCATCAAAAAAAGAAGCGATTCGTTGTTTAACGGGAAAACAGAAGAAAAGATATTCAAGCAAAAGATACAGGAATATTACTCATTGAGGTGCGTGCCTCAAATCTTAGGCCCTATCTGTGATTCAATCGAGAATACAGAAAGTGTTCTTCAGAACGAAATAAACTCCGTTAACGACAACCCTGTAAGTGATGCCGAAACAGGCCATGTTTACCATGGAGGGAACTTTCACGGCGATTACGTCTCGTTTGAAATGGATAAGCTAAAAATAGGAATCACGAAATTGTCGATGCTTGCCGAACGGCAGTTGAATTTCCTGATGAACGCCAAATTGAACGAGATACTGCCGCCATTTGTGAATTTGGGGACGCTCGGCCTTAACCTGGGGCTTCAGGGAACACAATTTACCGCAACATCGACCACTGCCGAAAACCAAACCCTGTCCAACCCGATGTATGTTCACAGTATATCGAACAACAACGACAACCAGGATATCGTGAGCATGGGGACGAACGCGGCTCTAATGGCAAAAAGAGTAATCGACAACTCTTATGAAGTTGTTGCCATCGAGTTCCTTGCCATTATCCAGGCAATTGATTATTTAAAGTTTAAGGGGAAACTGGCAAGCTACACAAAAAGCATTTACTGCAAGATGAGGGAGTTGGTTCCTGTATTTACCGAAGACTCTCCTAAATATGAACAAATTAGTATCTTGCACAACTATCTTAAGTCTCATAATCCTAAAATCATAAAATAAAATGGAGTTTGCATTAGTAACAGGAGGATCGGGAGCAATAGGGAAGGCAATTTGCATTGAGTTGTCAAAGATGGGTTATGCGGTTATAGTGCATTACCGTTCCAATAAATTATCTGCCGAGGAAGTTAACGAAGAAATAACCGACAATGGAGGTCGTGCAGAACTCATGCAATTTGACGTTGCCGACAACAAGAACGTTAAGTCAGCATTAAACCATTGGCAGGAAAGCCATAAGGATGATAAGATCACGGTTTTGATAAATAACGCAGGAATAACAAAAGACAATCTTTTGGTATTTATGGACGAACAAGAGTGGCGAAGTGTTATCGAAACAAACCTAAACGGTTTTTACAATGTAACTTCTTGCTTATTGCAGCCAATGGTGCTAAATAAATGGGGCAGGATAGTCAATATAGTTTCACTGTCGGGAGAAAAGGGATTGCCGGGGCAGACAAATTATTCAGCCAGCAAAGCCGGGATTATTGCTGCCACGAAATCGCTTGCCCAGGAAGTCGGCAAGAAAAAAATTACTGTCAACGCAGTGTCCCCGGGTTTTATCTCAAGCGAGATGACCGCGGATCTTGACGAAAAGTTTTTGAGCAAGAACATACCGCTTAACAGATTTGGCAAACCTGAGGAGGTTGCCGCAGCGGTGGGCTTCCTGGTTTCGGAAGGCGCCGCATATATTACCGGTGAAGTGATAAGCATTAATGGCGGACTTTATACATAAATCATCAAAAATGAACAGAGTTGTTATAACAGGAATGGGAGTTTATTCCTCTATTGGCGAAAACCTGGATGAGGTTAGGAATTCTTTGTATATGGGCAAATCGGGCATTATATATGATCCTCAGAGGGAAGGATATGGATTCCGTTCAAGGCTGAGCGGTTCGCTGAGGAAACCCATCCTGAAAGGTATATTGAGCCGGAGGGAAAGAGTTGGCTTGCCCGAACAAGGTGAGTATGCCTATTTGGCGACTATGGAAGCCTTAAAAAATGCCGGAATGGACCAGGAGTATATCAACGATAATATTGTCGGCATTTTATATGGGAACGACAGTTCTGCCACTGCCGTCATCGAGGCTGCTGAACTTATCAAAAAAGAACAAAGCACCACTTGTATAGGGTCGGGTTCGATTTTCCGGTCGATGAACTCAACAGTATCAATGAACCTGTCGGTGATTTTAAAGCTGAGGGGAATAAATTTTACGCTGAGCGGTGCATGTGCAAGCGGCTCACATGCCATTGGCATGTCGTATTTGCTTATAAAGCAAGGGTTGCAGGATACGATCATCTGTGGGGGAGCCCAGGAGGTAAACCCTTTATCGATGGGAAGCTTCGATGCCTTGAGTGCTTTTTCGGCACGAAATGACGAGCCGGGCCGGGCATCCCGCCCCTTCGACCGCGACCGCGACGGGCTAATTCCTTCAGGCGGCGCCGCATCACTGGTTCTGGAAAGCTTTGAGAGCGCAAAAAAGCGGGGGGCCCCGATTATTGCCGAAATCTTAGGGTACGGGTTCTCATCTAACGGAGAACATATCTCCGTGCCTAATGTCGATGGGCCGGTAAGATCCCTGGAAATGGCACTTGAACAAGCCGGTTTGCAAGCCGGTGATATTGATTATTTGAATGCTCATGCGACATCCACTCCTGTTGGCGATGCAAACGAGGCCCAGGCGATATATAAAGTGTTCAAGCAGAGCAGGGTGCTTGTCAGCTCAACTAAATCAATGACAGGCCATGAAATGTGGATGGGCGGCGCCAGCGAGATAGTTTATTCCATGATCATGGCACAAAATTCTTTTATCGCACCCAACATAAACTTTGAGAACCCTGATGAATATTCTGCCAAGTTGAACATCGTCAGTAAAACTAAAGAGGCAAAAATCGAGACCTTTCTTTCAAATTCTTTCGGATTCGGTGGCACAAACTCATCGCTAATAGTTCGTAAACTACCATAAACAAAGGATTTTAGGGCTTATTAAAAAAGTTCTGTTTTTTTTTTCGCCAAAGTATTGCTAAATTAGAATTTTGTTTATTTTTGCGCCTCCAAACAAAGGCACCGTTCGTCTAGCCAGGTCAGGACGCCAGGTTTTCATCCTGGTAACACGGGTTCAAATCCCGTACGGTGTACCAGTAAGCCAGCACATTGTGCTGGTTTTTTTGTTTTTAGCCGCTGTCGGCTTTGCTGGCAAAAGGTATTTAAATAAAAAATCCTGCCGCACTTTGTGCAACAGGATCAACAATGCGGAAAGTAAGGGATTCGAACCCTTGGTCCGCTTGCGCGAACAACGGTTTTCGAGACCGCCCCATTCGACCACTCTGGCAACTTTCCGGGGCAAAATTAATAAGTTTTTACTTCGGCGCAAGTGAAAAGAAAGAATAAATAAAAAACCCCATCGCGCACTGTGCAATGGGATTATGCTTTGCGGAGAGAGAGGGATTACCTGCGGTGATCCCGTCGGGGGGAGGTTCAAAGCAGATCCCAACGCTATGCGTCATGGTCTTTTTTATTTTCAATTGTTTACAAAAACTGGTGCTTTTGACACTCTTGAAAATAAAAAACCCCATCGCACACTGTGCAATGGGATTATGCTTTGCGGAGAGAGAGGGATTCGAACCCCCGGACCGCGCGAACGGTCAACGGTTTTCAAGACCGCCGCATTCAACCACTCTGCCATCTCTCCTAAAAGGAAGCGGCAAAAATAATACTTTTTCTAAATGAGGATGCATTTGTCAAAAAAATTAATGCCGCCAGTTTTAACATAATTAAAAATAAAAAACTTGTTCCTCTAACAACAATTATTTATTTTTGAAAATTGGCGGACTTGACGTTGTTCGGACATTAAACATATTGCCATGATCATGAAAAAGCTGCTCTTAATATCGGTAATTTTAACGATTTGCTTTTCGTGCAGAAAACCATCAAATACCCAAATTGCCAAGTCGATGGATAATATTGTCGTCCCCCAAGGTTTTAATTGGCTAAGTACCAGAATGTTGAATTTGAAACTGTATTCCGGTAACTCGCTTATAATCACTATTACCTCAGCTGACAACCAAGGTGTTTACAACAAGTCCTACTTTTTGGGAAACGACAGCGCGAAAAATATCGAGTTAAACATACCTTCCGATGAAGAGATGATATATATTAACACTTATGTGATAAAAGTACCGTCCGACCTGCAATTGCTCGAACTTGATTTAGATACTGTTGTCGGGAAAATCTCCCCCGGAAACAAAAGCCTAGAATCGACAAGCCCAATCTCAGCCTGGTATCTCGACGAAGGATTCGGCAATGAGGTAAAAGACTCGGAAGGTAATAATGATGGGATATTAACCAATGCCTCATGGGTGAACGGAATAAGTAATTCAGGACTAGGTTTTAACGGCGAGAACTCAAATATTAACATCCCCGATAGCGACAATCTGAACGTAAGCCAATCGGTTACAATCATGGCCTGGGCCAAATCGGCCAAGAACAAAACAGCAAAGATCGCCCAAAAAGGCGATTGGGACGGTTACGGCCTCGGATTCGACAAGTGGAATGGTTGGTTTGCGCATTTAAAGTTTATCGATGGCTCCACATCAACATTAAAATGGGACGGTGGGCTTCCGTTGACCAACCAATGGTATCATCTGGCAATGACCTACGACGGTAGTCAGTCGAGATTTTATGTAAACGGCCTATTGAAAAACAGTCAAGACAAAAGCGGATTGTTGTATCGGAACACCAGGCCTTTCAGTATCGGGTCCGATAACGCAGAACAGAAATATTTTAACGGATGTATTGATGAAGTGCTTCTTTATAATTCAGCATTATCTGCTGAGGAGATTAGCGACTATTACCATAACGAAGACAATACCGATAGCGACGGCGACGGCGTTCCTGACGAAGAGGACGATTATCCGGATGACGCATCGAAGGCTTTTGACAACTATTGGCCGGCAGAACACAACGGGACGATAATGTTCGAGGATTTGTGGCCGGGCAAAGGAGATTTTGATTTCAACGATATGGTGCTGGACTTCAGAATGAACAGAATTGCTAATGCCGACAACAAGCTGGCTGAAATAAAATTTACCTTTTCGCTAAAAGCAATTGGCACAGGAATTCCCAACGGGTTCGGATTTCAAATGAACACAAGCAATATTCAAATGGACGATATTATTGCCTCGGGCTCACAATTGGTTTCCGATTATATTGAGCTGAGCGAAAACGGACTGGAAAGATATCAGGACAAACCGGTAATTATTGTTTTCGACGATGCCAATGCTATTATGCCTTCACCTACAGGTTTTGGTGTTAATGTGGAAAAAGGCAAACCTTTTGTTGAACCTGTCGAATTTACGATCACCGTTACATTGGCCGAGAACAAATACAACACTGCTGATTTCAGTCCTTCCGATTTCAATCCGTTCTTGATCATTAACAAAGAAAGGGGCAGGGAAGTTCATTTAACTAACTTCCCTCCGACAAATATGGCGGACCAATCCCTGTTTGGGACCTCCGACGACGATACGGATGTTTCAAGCCGTAAATATTATACAACTTCAAATAACCTGCCTTGGGCGATTCTGGTTCCAAGGACTATTCATCAAGCCTTGGAAAAAACTCAAATAAGCTCTTCCTATCTTAAGTTTTACGAATGGGCTTCCTCCGGTGGCACCGAATTCAAATATTGGTTCAGGAACAGGAACGGGAATGTCGATGAGAATAAAATATACCTGCCCCCTGGGGAATAGGCTAATATTCCAGGATCTTGCATTTTTTTCGCCTGACAAATGATTTTATCAATTGCCTAACCTCTTTATTGTCGCTAAAAGGTTTTACATTGTCGTGCATTACCCCTACGTCCGGCTCATTTTTGTCACAATAACCAAAACCGCAATATTTCCCGTTTTCTACTTTCACTATTCCGAGTTCGTTTTCATTCCTTCCCTTGTCAATAACCAAGAAGTTTTGCTTCTCGAAGTGGAAATTATTGAGTGCCGAGTTAACCCTCTTATTATAATCTTCAACGGTTTCCTCACCCTTGCAAGCCCCCTGGCATTTATTGATCTGAAAATAAAAACAAGGCCCGGCATTAAAGTAAAGGCCGCAAAGTTTCTGGCACAACTCATATTCCTCGCAGAGCCGTTCTAAATGTTCTTTGCCCTCCTGGACCGAGCTATAAGTATAAATAGGGCTCAGCTCGCTAATGATACTCATGACTTTTAGGTTTAAATAGCCCTGCTCATCGTAAAATGAATAAAGTCCATAATTGAAGAACGTTCGTCTTTGAGCCCTGTTATACAAAGGCTGGTGCTTCTTGATCTCCGACGATTCCAGCAAGAGTGCAATAAGCTCGCTGCCTGTAATTTCATATTTTACATCTGCAATGGCGCTTTTCAGCTCTATTGCTTTTTTATGAAGGTTGTTATTAAGGTGTGAAAGAACCCTGTCGTGTATGTTTACTGATTTTCCTACATAAATCAGTTCGTCCCTGTTATCATAGAAATAGTAAACGCCTGCTTTGGCCGGTAAATCCTTTACTAACGATTTGCTCATATCCGACTGCGCTCCATTAAGGTTTATCTGCTCCGGATGCTGGTCTATTGCCAATAGCATTTCGAAAAGCGTTGTTGTTGCCATGGCATCGCCCATTGCCCTGTGCCTGTCGGGGTTTTCTATTTTTAATGCCTTGCAAAGTTTCCCGAGCCCGTAAGAAGGTTGCCCGGGGATGAGCTTTCGTGCCAGTTTGATCGTGTCGAGCGTCCGGCGCTTATAATCATAGCCCAGGCTCATAAACTCATTGCGGATAAAGCCGTAGTCGAAACGCACATTATGACCAACAACGATCTTGTTTTCAGTAAGTTCCACTATTTTCCTGGCCACCTCGTAAAATTTGGGCGCATCGTCAACCATTTTATTGTTTATCCCCGTAATTTGTGTTATGCGGTACGATATCTTCCGTTCGGGATTGAGAAGAGTGGAATATCTTTCAGTCTCCTTTTGCCCGTCGTGGATGATAATTGCTATTTCCGTAATTTTCTCGCTTCGCGGACTTAGCCCCGTCGTTTCTATATCGATTATGGCATAAGCCGGCAGTGCTGATAAGTTATTCTTCTCCATCAATAAACTTTATTGGACATCTGGCATCTTGGCAAGCTCACAAACTCAACTTCATTTGTATTGCCTGAACTTGTTTTTTAAGCTCCGTCACTTCTTTTTTAAGTTCATCTTTTTCTTTATTGGGCTCGGGCATTTCCGAGTTTATATAATTCACGAATTTCCAGATTTCACTCACGTTGTCTATCTTTATTTCGTAAGGAATATACAATGGGTTGAGCGAATGCAGCTTAAGCTTGCCAAGATCCTCGATGAGGTTTTCTATCACTTTAAAAACTATACCATCTTCTTTTGTGAGAATGATGTATGCATGATGGTTCCTAATTGTGCCCCAGTCCTGGACGAACTCGCCTGTAACATAGGACCCGTCGGGAATCGGGAGCATGGAGTCGCCGCTGATCTGGAAACTGCGATATTTTTTCTGCTTCGACAAGAAAGGCAGCTTGAAGGTAGGCAGTATCCTGATATACTCCGGATCGGCAAAACCGTCGGCATAACCGGCGCTGGCCTTTTCGTTTACCAACTCTATATTTTCCTCGTTGTCGCTGTCAACGGTAGTTGCCAAAACCCGCAGGTTGCTGCCTTTTATATATGAGTCGAAACCTCGTTCGAGGGTCCTTAGCTGATGTTCTTGCAGCGAGCCCAGGTCCACCTTCACCAAAGTGTCGATGGCAACGCCGTAATATTCAGAGAACCTGGACAGCAAATCCAGATTGGGGTTTCCTACCCCATTTTCATAACCACTTAATGTTGAACGTTTTACCTTTAAAGCACTAGCTACCTCATCCTGAGTGCGCCCCCTGCGCTTACGTAATAATTTTATATTTTCCTTGAAATACATATCCACACTTTTTTTATTAATATTTTTCTCTCCCCTTCAAATAATGATTATATTGTAATCGCAAAAATGATTAAATAATAATCAAAAATACTATAATTATCTTAAATGTCAAGTATCTAGTCAATATTTTTTATGATTTCTTTTAATCGCACCATAGTACATTTGGATTTGGACACCTTTTTCGTGTCAGTGGAGAGGCTGATAAACTCATCGCTCGAAGGCAAGCCGGTAATAATAGGTGGCATGTCGGACAGGGGCGTAGTTGCCGGCTGCAGTTACGAGGCCCGCAGCTTCGGTGTTCATTCGGCTATGCCCATGCGCATGGCAAAGCAATTATGTTCCGATGCCGTATTCATAAGGGGCGACATGGAAGCTTATAGCAGAAAGTCGAGGGAAGTAACCGAAATAATAGCCGAGAGCGCACCAGTTTACGAAAAAGCCTCCATCGACGAGCACTATCTGGACATCACCGGCATGGACAGGTTTTTTGGCAGCCTTAAATGGAGCCACGAGCTCAGGGAGAGGATAATAAAAGAAACCGGTCTTCCGATATCTTTCGGCCTGTCGCCAAACAAGACCGTTTCCAAGATTGCGACCGGTGAGGCAAAGCCAAGCGGCGAGCTATATGTAAGCACCCAAAATGTCCGGTATTTCCTGTCGCCTCTGTCGATAAGGAAAATCCCCATGGTGGGTAAAAAAAGTTATAGGCTCCTCCGCTCCATGGGAGTATCTACAATACATACGCTCAGCATGATCCCGCCCGACATGATGCTCCGGCTAATGGGCAAGAACGGGATGGTGCTTTGGAAAAAAGCAAACGGCATCGACAACACCCCCGTAGTGCAATACTCCGAACGCAAGTCGATAAGTGCTGAGCGTACCTTCGACAAAGACACAACCGACATGTTTAAGCTAAGAAGCACCTTGATAGGGATGGTAGAGAAAATAGCCTTTGACTTGCGGAAAAAACATAGGCTTACCGGATGCATAAGTGTTAAGATAAGGTATTCGAACTTCGATACCCACACGCTTCAGAAACACATACCTTATACTTCCTTCGACCATATCTTACAAGATACGGCTTTGGAGCTCTTCGGGAAAGCTTATAGCCGCCGCATGCTGATACGCCTTATTGGCGTTCGGCTGAGCAATCTCGTCGGCGGTCATCAGCAACTTAATGTGTTTGAAGACAGCCACGAAATGATAAACCTCTATCAGGCTATGGACGACATACGGCTCAGATATGGAAAAAACGCAATCAAAAAAGCGATGGGGGTATGAAAGGTGCTGAAATATAGGAAGATATAAAAATGTATTTGAACACGCATTCATATTATAGCCTGCGATACGGCACATATTCCGTTGAAAACCTGGTGGCAAAGGCAAAAAGCCTGAAGATCGAAGCCATGGCGCTAACCGACATAAACAATAGTTCGGCCATGATAGATTTCTTTAAAGAATGCACAAAAGCCGGGATTAAACCCATAGCAGGCATGGAATTCCGTAACAAAGGCGAATTATTGTTTACCGCAATCGCCCGAAACAATAATGGGTTCGAGGAGATAAACAGGCATATCAGCTCCGTAAATTTCGGGAACATCAACATCAGGGAGGATTATCCCGACTTCGATGACTCATATATTGTTTACCCTCTCGGGAAGAAAAGCCCAAGAAGGCTGAAGGACAATGAGTTTATAAGCGTAAAACCCTCGCAGGCATTGAAACTGCATTCCCTTAAAAAGGAGGAGACGATCAAAATGATTGTAAGCCAGCCGCTGACCTTTTCCGATAGTAAAACATTTTATCTGCACAAAAATCTGAGGGCTATAAACAACAATATATTGCTCAGCCATTTAAAACCCCGGATGCATGCCGCTACTGATGAATATTTTATTGATCGGGATGAGATAATCCGTTCGTTCGGGCAATTTCCGCACCTTATCGATAACACTAAAAAATTATCGGCGACAGCAGTATAAGCTTCGACCCGGAAACATATAAAAACAAGGAGACCTTTACCGGTAGCCGTTACGATGACAAGATACTTTTGAAGAAACTTGCCCTCGATGGTTTGAGATACCGCTATGGCACTAAAAACAAGATCGCTTTAAAGCGGGTGGAAAGCGAACTGGGGATAATTGATAAGTTGGGCTTTTCGTCCTATTTCTTAATCACCTGGGACATAACCCGTTATTCCATGTCAAGGGGTTTTTACCATGTAGGCCGCGGGAGCGGTGCCAACAGCATAGTGGCTTACTGCTTGAAGATAACAGATGTTGATCCCATAAAGCTCGATTTGTATTTCGAGCGTTTTTTAAATCCCAAGCGCACTTCGCCACCCGATTTCGACATCGACTATTCGTGGAAGGACAGAGACGAGGTACAGGACTATATTTTTAAGCGCTACGGCCATGACCATACTGCGCTTTTGGGCACCTCGGTAACTTTCAGGGGGAAATCCATTTACAGGGAATTAGGGAAGGTCCACGGCTTGCCTAAGTCCGAAATAGATTCTTTAACAGAGAGCCCCGCTGCGGAAATAAACAAAAGCAAGCTGCATAAGCACATACATTCGATAGCACAGATGATGGCCGGCTTCCCCAATCAGCGGAGCATTCATGCTGGTGGGATATTAATCTCGGAAAAACCCATTTACCGTTATACCGCCCTCGACATGCCGCCCAAGGGCTTTCCGACTACACAGTGGGATATGTATGTTGCCGAGGCAATAGGTTTCGAGAAGCTGGATATCCTTAGCCAGAGGGGCATAGGCCATATAAAAGAAGCCGTTGAGATAGTGGCAAGACACCGCGGCAAAAAAATCGACGTACATCAGGTGGAAAAATTCATAAACGACCCAAAGGTGAAAAACCAGCTTAAAAGAGCCGAGACCAATGGATGTTTTTATATCGAAAGCCCGGCCATGCGCGGTTTGCTTAAAAAGTTGAAATGCGATAACTACACACCCCTTGTTGCCGCAAGCTCCATCATCAGGCCGGGCGTAGCACGCTCCGGAATGATGCGGGAATACATCCATCGATTCCACAACCCAAACAGTCTCAAATACTTACATCCTGTTATGAAAGAGCAGCTGGAAGAGACTTTCGGAGTTATGGTATATCAGGAAGATGTTCTAAAGGTCTGTCATCATTTTGCGGGGCTGGATTTGTCCGATGCCGACGTGCTCCGCAGGGCCATGAGCGGCAAATACAGGGGCAAAGCCGAATTCCGGCGCATAGTAGAGAAATTTTTTTCCAACTGCAAGGAAAGAGGATATACGGAAAGCCTCACCAAAGAGGTATGGCGGCAAATCGAAAGTTTTGCCGGCTATTCGTTTTCAAAAGCACATTCGGCAAGTTATGCCGTTGAGAGTTTTCAAAGCCTTTACCTAAAAGCATATTTCCCCTTGGAGTTTCAGGTCGCCGTAATTAACAATTTCGGTGGGTTTTACCACAGCTGGGTATATTTCAACGAAGCCTCCCGCCAAGGGGCAAGCATAGAGCTGCCATGTGTGAACAAAAGCAATCTCAAGACCTGTATCAAGGGGAAAACCATTTATGTAGGTTTTGTTCATATTGCCAATTTAGAGAGCAGGCTGGCGAGTCAAATCGTCGCAGAAAGGGAGCTAAATGGATATTATATCGGTTTAGAGGACTTTATCCAGAGAATAGACCCCGGAATAGAACAGCTTATAAGCCTGCTGCGCTTAAATGCTTTCCGGTTTACCGGGAAATTAAAATCGCAATTGATGTGGGAGGCTCATCTTCTTAAAAAAACCAAGCAACATAAACCTAACAGTAATTTGCTCTTTAGTTATGATAGCAAAAAATATAAGCTCCCGCGACTGCTACATGACGAAATCGAAGATGCCTACGACGAGATCGAAATGCTCGGGTTTCCAATTAGCATCAGTTGGTTCGAGCTGTTACGAACCTCGTTCAGGGGTTCGGTGTTCAGTGCCGATCTTGAAAAAATGATTGGGGGAAGAATAAAGATATTGGGTTTGCTCGTAACTATAAAATATGTGAATACCATCAGGAAGGAGTTAATGCATTTTGGGACTTTCATCGATTACCGGGGCGAGATGTTCGACACCACCCATTTTCCCGACAGCCTCAAGAAATACCCTTTTCGCGGCCACGGGCTTTATCTGATTTTGGGAAAGGTTGTGAGCGAGTTCGGCTATGCCAGCATCGAAGTGGAGAAACTGGCCAAGCTTCCGCTGAAAGCAGACCCGCGGGAAGCATAGCAAATCTTGAAAAACAAAATAAAAGCTATTCCCCTTCCTTTTCCTGATGCATCTTTATATAGAACGCCACTTTTTCAAGAGTAGTGATCATGTCGTATTCTTCAAGATAAACATCTTCGGGAACACGGATCGGTTTTGGCGTATAGTTCAATATCCCCTTTATTCCGGCGTCAACAAGCTTTTCCGCGGTTTCAGTGGAATATTTGGCAGGCACGGTCAAAATGGCAAGCTTGATGTTCAGCTCGTCAATAACTTTTTCCAGATCATCGATCGAATAGCAAGTTACGCCTTTATACTCCTTGCCTATTTTCTCCTCATTAGTGTCAAAACCGGCAACAACTTCCAGTTTGTGGCGCTTGCCCCTTACATATTTCATCAAGGCACGGCCAAGGTTGCCCATGCCTACAACAGCAACTTTTATTCCTTCCTCATCATCGATGATGTGGCTTATAACTTCAATTAGATCCTGGATATTATATCCTTTGCGTAGGGTGCCGGAATAACCTATAAGCATGAGGTCGCGTCTAACCTGGACTGATGTAATGTGCTGTATATTAGCAATCTCGTGTGAAAATATATGAGTTTTGCCGTTATCCAGGCAAATCATCAGCGCCCTCCTGTACTGACTGAGTCTCTCTATAGTTTTATGGGGCAGGTTTTTATAATAATTTTTTATTTTCATAGTCCTGATTTCGCTAATTAGTTTTAATGTTATAAAAGCACATTGTTAAGCAAATAACAGGCAAAAATATGTTACTTTATTTAAGTATGCAAGTTTTGTTAAGAAAATAACAAAAAAAGTTTAAAACATAAAACCATAACCGATAGATGCTTGCAAACGGTTCACGAACCCAAACTCGGCAAATACCAAATGACTGTGTTTAATGTTCAATGACGCGCCCAGCAAAAAGTTCCAATCATGCTTGGATTCGATAACTCCATTGTAAACTGCCTTTTCCCCAAATATGGGAACGAGTTCCGGAGCAATTTCCTCCACGGTAATTTCTCCCGCAAACGACTGGTTATTATTAAAGTACATTGCTCCTGCCCAGGTGTTCAGCATTAGGTTCTTATTCTTTAGCTTAACAAAATAACCAATTTTAGGACTTAGGAAATGATTATATAGTTTTCCCTCCAAATCGGTGGGGTCGGTAACTGTATAATGATAATCCAAATAGAAAGTAAAAGGGTAATAAGAAAACGACAAACTGGTGCCAAAACCGTAAGTACTTCCATGATAACGTATTATATCGTCCAAAACAAAGGTTGTGTCAATATAATAATCGCCTATCCCGGGCAAATCCTCAATAACGATTCCATCGATAAACAAATCGGGACGTATCTCGCCCGAAGTATATCCGATAATCCCGTAAACATTCATGAACGGGAATATCCAAATATTTGGCTTGACATAAGCTTTCAGCTCACCGGCAGTAGTTTGCTGCGAAATAGAATCACCATGTGCGAATATTTCTTGTCCTAGGCTGGTTTCTGCTTTAATCCTCAAATCCTTGCTTATAAATTCCTGTTTGTATATCATGCTCGAAAAAGCAAGGCCAAAGGGCTTGGGCGTTACGATATTTTTCTTTTTAAACCGTTTGTTGAGGAACGGAAGAAAACTGACGACGCCATTAGTTTCTTGCGAGCTTAGCCTTTTATTTCCGGGATAAATAAAGCCAACAGTATTCTGCTGTGCTTCAGAAAGATAAGGCGTCAACAACATAATCAGGAAAAATAAGGGATTCTTTAAATTCTTCATAAACAACAGATATATATCCGCGGGCGGAAATAACGATTTATTGATAAAGCATTTTCCACACCAAATAGCAAATATATAAAATCACAAGAATTAAGCCTTCTGCCCGTGAGATGGATCGCTTCGACCCTCCTATGTTCAGTTGAACAAATACCATTATAGTCAATGCAGACAGAAAAAGCAACCCCAGCTCGATATTCAGCTTAGGCTGAAAACTTATTGGCTTAACAATCGCGCTTGTGCCAAGGACAAGCAAAATATTGAACACATTGGATCCTACCGCATTCCCGATCGCTAGGTCGGTGTTCTTTTTGCGGGCTGCGATAATAGAGGTAACCAGCTCGGGCAAGGAGGTTGCGATGGCCACTAGTGTCAAACCAATTACCGTTTGCGAAAGCCCGAAGTCGGCACCGATTCCATCAACCCCGCCAACTATCCATTTTCCTCCGAAGTACAGTCCGGCAGTCCCAATAAGTACCAAGCCCAGCGATTTAAAATTGGGGAATATCTTTATGACATCCACTGCTCCCGATTCCAAGCTGCCGCCCTTAAACGAAAAATACAAAAACGCCGCAAGGATTATTAACAGCACAATACCGTCGGCAACGCTTATAAGGTTGTCTTGTTTCCCGAAAATTGTGTCGTTGGCAACAATCGCCAAGATTATGATTGCAAACAAATTAAATAAGACATCGGTCCGGTATTTAGGGCCATTCATTTTAATGGGATAAATTAAAGCTGTAACACCGATAATAAACAAGGTGTTTATAAGGTTGCTGCCCAATACGTTCCCAATTGCGAGGTCGGTACTGCCCTCCAAACTGGCAAAAATATTAATCACTAGTTCGGGCAATGAGGTCCCAAATGCCACTATCGTCAAACCTATCACGATTTGCGACAATCCTTTCTTCCTTCCGATGGAGGCGGCACCGTCAACTAGCCATTTAGCCCCTTGAATAAGAATTACGAAACCGGCAATAAATAATAAGTATGTCAGTATTAAATTGGGATTAATAATTTCTCGGGCCAAAAATCCCGGTTCCTATCCTGATGAGGGTGCTCCCCTCTTCAATGGCGATTTTATAATCGCCCGACATTCCCATCGAAATCTCCCTGAAGTAAGTTCTGTCTTTAAAAAATGTTCTTCTCAAACTATCGAAATAAGACCTCAGGTTTTTAAACTCTTTTCTAACTTGCTCATTGTCATTAGTATATGTTGCCATGCCCATCAGCCCGATTATTTGTATATTTTGCATGCCGGAATACTCGTCAGATCTCAATATTCCTATGGCTTCTTCATAGTTCAATCCGAATTTCGACTCTTCCTCGGCAATATGAAACTGCAATAAACATTTTATTGTCCTATTGCAGGCCTTGGCTTGTTTGTCAACTTCCTTCAGCAACCTGAGCGAATCAACTGCGTGGATAGTATCGACAAAACCTGCGATAAATTTTACTTTGTTGCGTTGAAGGTGTCCGATAAAATGCCATTGGATATCAGAGGGCAAAAGACCCTGCTTTGCTGCCAGGTCCTGAACTTTGTTCTCGCCAAATATGCGTTGCCCGGCATTATAAGCCTCCAATACCATTTCGTTGGGCTTGGTTTTTGAAACCGCCACAAGCCTGGCGTTCTCAGGCATTTGACTTCTGTAAAACCCTAACTTTTGCTCAATCGACATAAACCCTGATGTTTCTTGCAAAAATACAAAAGTAAAATTGCGAAAGGGCTGTAGTCCACAGATATTTATTCAATTTGACAATTGAGGCCGACAATACAACATAAAGCCTATTTTTGCACGATATTGAAATGAGATGAAATTAGGATTTTATTTGCGTCAGCTATTTTTTTGGCTTTTGCTATTTACCGTAAACAGAATTATTTTCTTGCTGTATTATAGACTGTTGCTTAGCACTGACTCGATTACGCTTGGTGAAACCTTAGGGGTTTTCTATTATGCCCTCAAGCTTGATTTCTCGACTATCGGATACATCTTAGTTTTTCCTTTCGCAATAAGTTTCTTTGCCACTGCTAAAACGGAGAAGTTCTTCAGAAAGATAATCCGGATATATTCTGTGTTGGTATTTGTGGTTTACCAACTTATCTCGCTGGGCGAACTACAGCTTTACGGCGAATGGAAAACCAAGCTTTCCGCCAAGGCGTTGGTTTATTTGAAAAAGCCCGGCGAAGTAATAAATTCTGCTACCAACAGCGAGTTGTTTATTTCGGCTTTTGCTTTCTTGCTGCTTTTTATAATATTCTGTTATTTATATAATAAGTTGATTTATAGGCATGTGCATCCTTATTTCAATTATAGGGTGCCTTTAGCTTATCTGTTTCAACTAGTTATGGCAACAATCGTTTTCGGAGGCATAAGGGGTGGTTTCCGGGCAATCCCCATTACTGCAAGCCAGTCGTATTTCTCGACTCACGACATTCTGAATATTGCTGCCGTTAATCCCGGTTATAATTTATTGTTCAGTATCATCGACTATCAGCAGATTGCCACTCTGAATATTTTCAAGACCATGGACGAGGGGGAGGCGAAAAACATCCTTGTGCAGCTGCACTCAGTAAAAAAGGACACTACTATTTCGATCTTCAACATACCCAAGCCCAATATAGTGATTGTACTTTTAGAAAGTTGGTCGGGCGATATGATTGAATCCTTGGGCGGATTGAAAGGTATTACGCCCGAATTCAGAAAACTTGAGGAACAAGGGATGTTATTCACTGATTTTTATGCTACGGCAAACCGTTCGCAGCAGGCAATCGCAAGCATCTTTGCGGGCATACCCGGAATACCCATTACAACGCTTTCCGATCATCCCGAAAAATATGCTTCGGTAAAAAGTCTTGTTAAAATACTGAACAACAACGGTTACTTTACATCATATTTCTTTGGCGGACAATTAATTTACGGGAATATGAAGTCGTTTTTGGTTGACAACAAATTCGATCGGCTTGTAGAACAGGCCGATATAAAGGATGATCTGCCATCTGGCAAGCTTGGAATTCATGATGAATATATGTTTGATTATTTCGGGAAAGAATTAGCGAATATGCCACGGCCGTTTTTTGCCAACCTGTTTACTTTAAGCTCGCATTCGCCTTATGATTTTCCCGGCGGACGCCCTTTTCAGGATTTCAGATTGGAAAAGGATTTTGTAAATTCAGTATATTATACCGACAGGTCCATGGGCAGCTTCTTCGCCAAGGCAAGGCAATCGGATTATTGGGACAGCACAATATTTATCGTATTGGCCGACCATTCCCACAACTCACCACTTAATCATCCGGTACAGAGCTTTGAATATCACAAAATACCCCTTCTGATACTGGGAGGTGCTTTGAAGGAAGAATTCAAAAACACAAAAAACGATAAATTGTGTTCCAACGTTGACATCACGACAACTATATTGAAACAGCTGAGAATCGGATCAGGGGATTTTTTCTGGAGCAAGGATATTTTCAATCCCTACGGCCCTGAGCTTGCATATTTTGAGCTAAACGACGGTTTTGGCTGGAAGCGAAACTTTGGCGAGGAAGTTTTTAGCATAAAAAATGACCACAACTATGTATTAAAGGTTGACAAAGATAAAAAAGAGCGGCTGGATAAGGAAGGCAGGGCTTATGCCCAAACATGGTTTGAGGAATTTATGTTGTACTAAAACACTAAATACCAATGGATACTATAAAGAAAATTTACAAAATAGGTAATGGGCCATCCAGCAGCCATACCATGGGGCCAAAAAAAGCCTGCGAAATATTTTATGCTAAAAATCGCACTGCTACGAGTTTTAATGCTCATATTTTTGGCAGCCTTGCGCTAACGGGCAAAGGCCACCTAACGGATATTGCTATTTTGGATGTGCTTGGCACAAAAGCTGAAATAATTTGGCATCCCGAAGAAAAACTTCCTCTTCACACTAACGGAATGCGCTTTGAGGCATTTGACAATGAACAAAAAATACTTGACTCCTGGGAAGTTTACAGCATAGGTGGTGGTGAGATCATGGACGCTAGCTCAAAGATCGAACCCGAGAAAGTTTATCCGCATTCTACCATGAAAGATATAATGCAACATCTCGACGACGAAGGCGGCACGTTTTGGGAATATGTTTTCAGGAACGACAAGGATGATTTGCGCGATCACCTGAAGCTTGTTTGGGAAGCTATGAAGGATGCCATACAAAGAGGCCTCAACACCGAAGGCACCTTGCCCGGAGGCCTGAAGCTGTTGCGCAAGGCGGCGGCATATTATTTCAAGGCCAAAATGCAGAACCAGTTTATTCAGGACGACAGTTTTTTGTTCGCTTATGCTTTGGCTGTTTCAGAAGAAAACTCGTCGGGCAGCATTGTTGTAACAGCCCCCACATGCGGTTCTTCAGGTATTTTACCTTCAGTATTATACTTCATGCACCACAACAAAGGCTTTAACGAGGACTTCATTATCAGGGCATTGGCAACTGCCGGCCTCATAGGTAACCTCGTAAAGGAGAATGCCAGCATTTCGGGCGCCGAAGTCGGTTGCCAGGGCGAAGTGGGCGTTGCCAGCGCAATGGCGGCTGCGGCGGCAAGCCAATTAGTTGGCGGATCAATACCTCAAATTGAATATGCGGCAGCGGCGGCGCAAGAACACCACCTGGGCATGACCTGCGACCCAGTTGCGGGCCTTGTACAAATACCATGCATCGAGAGGAACGCGTTTGGCGCCCAAAGGGCAATCGACTCGGCTTTATACGCCATTAACTCCGACGGGCGCCATTTTGTAATGTTCGACCAGGTGGTCGAGGCCATGAAACAAACCGGCAAGGATTTGCCGAGCCTTTATAAAGAGACCGCGCTGGGAGGACTGGCAAAAGTCTATAAGTTCAAGAAATAGGTTCCCTTATCTTTTTCAGCCGGCTAAAACCGGGTCGATATGTGTTGCAAAGCGGACGACATATTTATTTGGAATACTTTCTTTTAAATTTGTATCATTAAAATCGATCCTTTTGAGTTATATTGCCGTAACTTTCTTGTTATCAAATTATATAGCAAGTTAATAAACAGAGCCCCCCAAGCGGTTTGAAAAATCCTGCAGCCGGCATAATGCAAAAAACCGCTTGCCCAAACCATAAAACTATCTTGTTCTAAAAACAGGATCCCCTTTTGGGATATGCCTTTTCTCAGGAAACACCAGATTAACCCCAAAACGAAAGTTCAGGTATTTCTGTTTGTCCCACAGAAAGGTGGAAAACACATTGTCGGTGAGAAAATAAAACTGAAAGGGCTTGAAATTAAAGGCAAGACCTGTCCCCAGGTTTAAAGGGGCATATTGCAGCCATGAATAATTAATTTTAAAGGCAAAATGCTTTGAGACCTCCCTCTCAAAACCAAAAGAAACAGCCGGGGAGCACTTATTCCTTAAAAAAGTTCCCGCAAAAGTAAAGCTAAGCCGGTTTTTCCTGTCGAGGCTGTAATATTCAAGACCTGCATAAATCCGGCTTGGAAGGGATGTCGAGAAAACCTGCTCAAACTCGTTAATATCGATCAGTGCGGCGAGCGAATCGCCATAAGCGGCAAAAATATCGCCTTTGGAATTTATATCTGCATAAATTCCGGAGAACTCTATGCTGTCGGTATTGCTTTCATAAGATTTAAGTCCCGATTTCCAATTAAGCCTGCCAATATCCAAAATACTGAAATTAAGGTTAACACGATCCGAGACCTTAAAATCAGCACCGATATCTACTGAAAACCCTATATTCTGAAAATTGAACAGATAGTTGGAGACATTAAAATTGCTCGTTGAATCGGAAACCAAACCCGAGGTGTTCACTAAAAAAGAAGTCTTGGCATTAAAGCTAAATATAGACTGATCGTTGGAAGTGGTTGTTATCCTTATATTGTTTTGTTGAGTTTGTATAGATGAAAGACCTTGGTTGAGGTTGGCACGCAATCCTATACTGATCTTTTCCCTTATCACAAAACCGAAATTTACATAATAGGCCAAAAAGTGATCTTGATTTAGTATAGTGCTTGAGAGGTCCAATTCCTCATCGATATAATTTGCATTGCCGTTCCACAAAAGCTTAACCAGGTCATCGGCATAGAAAACCCTGCTGAAAAGCCTGTTGCGAATGCCGAAACTTAAATAATTATTATTGATCTTAAACCCTACATAAAGCAAATCGCTCTCGAAATATTCTGTTAGCATTTTATCTTCGTTACTGTCGGTGATGAGGCCGCCCAGGTTTAAGTAAAGCGAATCGCTGCCTGCCTTGGTAGCAAGGATATCATCCAATGAGAAACTGCTGCTATAAGTTGAATTCGAAACGGAGGAAATAAGGGGTATGCCTATAAACAACTTCCCTTCGGGGATAAAGGCCGGGTTGTTATAATTGCTCTGGGGGATAAACCTGAAGCCGTGCAAAAGCAAATCTGTTTGGGGAAAGGCCTTGCCCATAAGCAAGAAAACCAATGATAAGACAATATGATATTTTGTTATATTCTTCATCATATCAAGGTTTTATCTTCCCCGAAAAGGCAATTGTAATATCTATCTCATAATCGGAATAAAGAACAACCGGCACCTCACCCTGTCCGAAGGTCGAGGTTTCTACCTCAAGAAGAGCCTGGTTCGACAGTTTCATGTTGGTTAGGAACTCCTTGGAGAAACCAACGGTGATCTCCGATGCTTTCTTGCCGATGACCTTTCCCTTATCATCAACTTCGGCAGAAGCAATTTCGTCGAAGGTAAGCTTGTCGAGTATTTGCCCGCTGATGGAATCCGTCAGGACCATGCTCATCGTAAGGTCGAAAGGGAAGCCGTTCATGATATTCAGCTTCATTGTTCCTTCCCGGATCGGAAATCCGTCGGAGGAGGCCGAAAAGCCGAGGGTATCGACAAAATTAAGGTGGGCGGCACGCAATATTAACGGGATCTTAATCTCCGCATCAGCGGTAAGTCTTGAGATTTGGGTAATAAAGTTCAGATTCTCCCCTTCCGGATTGCTTATCCCGCCACCGTAATAAATTATCCTGTCGGGACGGATGGCAAGGAAATCGACTATCGACGAATTGGTTTTGTCTATAATTATCGCACCCTCCACTGAATCGCCTATCTGGGCAGGAACCTCTATGTCCACAGAGTCCATTTCGAGATAATGCGATTGGCCGGTTTCGGAATTATAAGCCAGGAATTCTGTCGAAATCCTAAAAGAGACTCCAATACTGTTTACGTAACTCATTGTAATTGAAGGCTCTTCCAGTATCAGCTCACCCTTTAACCGCTTCAAGAAATCGAAGTTCAGGTCGAAGGTATCCTGTGAGATATTCACCGTTTGTTTGCCCATATAACCATCGGCGAAGTCAAGTTTTATTTGTTCCAGGCTAAAAAAACCGTTTATCTTATCCGATGAATCAAATGTTACTAAATTATCGGTAGGCAAAACCGTAAGCATTATTTCTATCGGCATCCTGTTGTAAGGCTGTTCAGCATCAGTTGTCAGGTCGGCAGTCATTCCGCTTACATCCCAGGTTTGCTGGGTGCTGCCGTTGGCGGTTATAATAAACTCCTGTTGCGGTATTTCATTGTCGATCAATGCCGTTGGCAGCTGGATATTTACATTTATATCGATATTGACTTCCGAGCTCAAATTATAAACAAAATTCCCGCTCATGAAGGAAATGTGTTTTAACTGTTCAGGGTCGAGGCCGAAATCTATCATCTCCATATCGGAATACATTATCTGGTCGCTTATTCTTGCCTGGCCGCCAACAACCTTCAAGCCTGTGGCCAGTAAATCGAACCCCAATCCCCGGCTTAGGTCGATAAGGACCATGTCGGGAAAGCTGCCGGGGCTCTCAAGGCTCAGTATCTTGAACGAGAACTCATTCCCAAGCGTCGTTCCTATAAGCAAGGTGGTATCCGAAACCTGTGCTGAGGGCGGCAATTCGTTTATCACTACTTCGGTAATTATATTTTGGCCGACTTCATCCAATAACTGAAAATCGATATTGTTCAAAGGGACAGGAAGGCTGTTGCTTACGGTAACTATCATCTTCCCATCGGAAAACTCAAGCTGTATAAAGTCTTCGATAGGCTCGGAGCCCACAACGACCGGTTCGAGGATGGAAAACGGGGGGAAATAAGTTAGCTGGCCGTCATATTTCAATAGGGTGTCCTGAATTGCCTGATCTAGATAAGGTAGGATTTCCGTCATCGCGAGCGCAGTATCGAAACCGAAGTCGCCCATCAGCAATTCGCCCAGCGAAAAACCTTGGTCAACAACAATATCATCCGTTAAGTCGAGGGCGGTATCGGCCGATAGGCTGAAAACGGAATCCTTAAAATAAAAATATACCAATGAGCTGTCTTCCAGGGTTACAAGATTGGAATCGTCTGGAAATAAGTTATCTAAGACAATAGTAGTGTGGATGAAAGGGGCTGCCAGTTCAGCTTGCCAATCGGCAACGGAGATTTTGCTGAAATCTTTTCGACAAGACCAGACAGCAAAAGAAGTCAGTAGAAGCATCAAAAAAAATCCCGGGCCTACTTTTTTATTAATCATGATTGTAAAAATACAAAACTTCTTAAATCAGTTAAAGGCGAAATATTAATAAATTAACATCGCTTTGTTAATAGATTGTCTTAATTCATTAAAAAAACCTGGTATTGCAACGGTCTTGATATCATATAATGGCCTTGTCATTCAAGGCTCATGGCAGAGTATGTGGATGTTTCCGGGTTTTCTATAGTTTAATTACGATCATTGCGGCCGTAAAGGAGGCAAATGTTGTTATTGCCGCAGCTGCATGATATGGCCTAAGCCCGGGGTTGTCTTCCACCAGGCCTGCCAGGATGTTTGTTGCTATCATTCCTGATATATGCACTATGGCCAATATCCTATGGACTTTTAGGTTACTATAGCCCTTGGGTTCGTCCAACATCCGAGGAGGTGCAAAAAGCGAGAAGGAGGCAGTGGTTATATAGGTGATGTTAGTGAGCCCTGCCAAAAACTCGTGGGCATCTTTCAAATTTGTTTTCCCGTCATATAATCGCTCGCCGACAATTACCTGCGACAACATAGAGGCTATGGTTGCGAAGCCCATTATTTGGTGGGCCTTGAGCATAGTCCTCCTTGCTTTTAGTTCATTTTTCCTTTTTTCGGGAGTTAGCCCGAAGCGGTTGAAATTCCGCATAAGCCCTTTTCTTCCCCATAACAAGCGTTGTGTGAAGATCATTTTGCTGGGCAAAAGATCAAAACCTTCAGGTGTTTGACCCCTGTGCCAGCCCGTTTGTGTGCCGGTGTGGCCATCAAAAGATGTTTGAGCCCTCAAGCCACCCAGGCAAAAGAGAATGGCTATCAATGAAACAAGGATTTTGTGCATTTTAATTTTTTCGGCAAATTAAAAATAATTTCCCATATCGGCTGTTATAAGCCGAAAAAAAACAGATGTCCAAAAAAGCCGTTGCGCTCGGCTGCCGTGGCGATAATTAATTACTTTTACGCACTAAAAAAATCTTAAACAGAAATATGAAAATTGCAATTTTACTTTTAAACAAAGGAAGGGGCAGCGGTGAAGTAGCCCGTGAACATGCCAGGCATCTGATAAAACTAGGGCATAAAGTGTATCTTATGCATCCCGCGATGGGCGTGGGCATAGACGGGGCTGAAAGCATCGACATCAAATTGCATACTAATATCACACCGGTTCACGAATATCTTCCGGCCGCAGGCGACACGCAAAAACAAGTGGCCCGCATGACCCACGAAGAGATGCTCTCATATCTTCCCGATTATGAGAATGCGCTGGAAAATATTATAGGAGATGTGGATGTTGTTATCGGTCATCATGCAAACTTAAGTGCTGTGGCTGTCCATAATGTCGCTAAGCGAAATAAAAAACCCTATGTTATTTTCGTCCATGGAACGGGCATCGAGCCGCGTCATCAAGGCCTTTGGAACGACGAAAACTGGGAAATGATAAAAACAGCCTTGACAGAGGCAAGCGGGCTTTTGGTAACAACCGATTATGTCAGGGACGAGCTGGTTAAACCATTAATAGATATAGCTGACGACAAATTCCTCGTCCTGCCATGCGGGGTTGATTTAGTGGATTTCAAACCCGGGAACAATGATGGCATAAGGGAAAAATACGGGCTAAAAGGTGATTATGTAATATGTCCAGGGGCGCTAATGGCTTCCAAGGGCCCGCAAAATGTTGTGGAGGCCTCGAAAGAATACTCCGATTTGGCGCTTACTGTTTTTATAGGTGCGGGCGCGCTGGAGCAAGAACTAAAGGAAAAGGCAGGCTCCAGGGCGCGTTTTCTCGGATTTGTTTCTTCGGAAGATAAGGCCAAGCTTATAAACGAGGCCTCACTGCTGGTGGCAGCCCCGGAGAAAAAAGAACATTTCGGGATTATTTATGCCGAGGCCCTGGCAGGCGGCACGCCGTCGGTTGCTTATGAAGGCGGGGGTGTGGGATCGATAATTACACCTACCGAAGGGATACTGACCCCAAGAAACCCTCAAGGGCTAGGAAATAAAATCCGCTACCTTCTCCAAAACATAGGCCAGCGCAAACAAATGTCGCGATCCTGCCGTCCGCGCGCTGAAAAATATTACGATTACCATCTGCTCGTTATCCGGCTTGTTGAGTGGTTGGAAAATTTATGCGGTTAACCTATTTTACGAACAGGGTCTTTTTTGTGATCGCCAGCCCGAGGCCTTTCCTTTTCTTGAGGATTATAGTCGTCCCTATGGCCAAAACTATCGTTACAAGCCTAAACCAGTTGGCACTTAGGTTTCCCAGGGCATTTTCGGAAATCGAGAAAATCTCCCACGAAAGGTTCATGAAGAAGTGCATCGCTATCGAAACCCATAAGTTATAACCCCATTCGATATAAAGCCATGCGAACAAGCCGGCCCCGAGGAAGGTAGTAAGGAATATCCCGGTCATCGTATAAAAGTCGTTGCTCTGGTAGAGATGCAAGGAGGCAAAAACCAAAGCGCTGAAAAACAGGGCCGGCAAAAACCCAAGCCTTGTCTTCCTATATAATTGGCCGAAAAAAATACCTCTATAATAAAGTTCCTCGAAAAATGCGGCGAAAACACAATAAAACCAAAAACGTTCCCCGCTTATGCCAAGTGTAAACTCGCTCATAATCCCGGAGCCGGCAAACATAGGGGTCGTAATTACAAATGAGTACAAAACGGCTTTTAAAGCGTTCCCTCTCAAGCCGAGCGGCTTTAAGATGCTCTTGTTGTTGCTGGTGTAAACGAAGCCCAAAAGGGGTATCCCGACAATGATATAAGCCAAGAAGAAACTGACGAAATACAGCTTGACAATATCGTTTATGAGATAATATATATCGGCAAAGAACAATTTGTTTAACAGAAAATACAAGCTGAAAAAACCTGCCAGCATCAATATGTACTTATTTTCCTTACTCACTCTTGCGGGTTTTGTCATATAACTTATTACCAACCACTAAACTGCACATATCGTTCATGTCGAGATGCTTTTGAGCCGTTGTAAGAAGGTCGTCGGCGGTCAAGGTCATGATTTCGCTCAGGTTTTTATTAAAAAAACCAAAATCTTTCCCGATGTCCCTTACCGAGCGGAACATTTCCGCCAAAGCGAAGGGCCCGTCGAAATTCTTCAGAAAATTACCGTAAATATAGTTTTTTACCAGTTCTAGTTCATCATCGCTGATTTTATCGTTTTGCAACACCCCGATTTCCTTTTTTATTTCGGCAATGGCTGCCGATGTTTGCTCGATCTTTACTTCTGCGGCTATGCTAAAATAAGAGGCATGCTTGAAATGCGACATATACGAATGAATTCCATACGTCATCCCCTTGTCCTCCCTGAGGTTTGTCATCAGCCGTGATCCAAAATAGCCACCAAGGACGGTGTTGGCAAGCAGCAGTTTAGGATAGTCTGGGTGTAGTTTGCCTACAGCCCTTTTGCCCATCCTAATGGCCGACTGCGAGGAATCGTCCTTTTCGATCATCATTTCACCCTTAAAGGAAACAGAGGTTATATTATTGGGTGTTAGGGAAATATAGTCTGGTTGAGGCCATGAGCTGCCAAATAGGTCGGCAACTAGTTTTTTGCTGTTTTTGTCGGGTTTGCCGCTTACGATAAGATATGAGTTTCGCGGTGAATAATATGTTCGGTGGAAATTTATTAAATCGTCATGCTGAATCAAGTCGTAATCGTTTGTTTCCAGATATTGCCCATAAGCCGTGCCTTTGCCGAAGATAAGTTTGTTGAACTCGCGGTTGGCAATATATCTTGCTTTTTCCGAATTTATCAAGAACTCCTGCCGGCTCCTGTCTCGATGCACCTCGAACTCATGAGGCGGGAAAACAGCTTCGGTGGTAATTTCCTTGAAAAGGGGAAGGAGTCTTTCAAGATGCTTTGTCAAGGAGAACAAGCTTATCACGGCCATGTCTTTGCTAACAGAGGTGTTTAGGTAGGCACCATGGAAATCCAGCATGTGGGCAACCCTGTCCGAACTAAGTTTTTTTGTTCCTTCCTTCAGCAATGTGTTTGTAAAAGAAGCGCAAAGTTTTTTCGATTGATAGATGGACCCGGCATTTACTACCAAATCGATTCTCACGACATTTTCTTCGCCTGCTTCTATTAGATAGAGATCAAGATTGTTTTCAAGCTTTTCATGTTGCGGGTTTTGGAACAACAACTCGTCGAAGTTATTGTCTTGTGGCGCTATCTGCCTGTTCGGGAATATATTTTTTTGCATTTTTTCAGTTTTTGGCAATATAAACTAGTTTGTTTTTCTTTCCTGTGGCAAACAGTTCTTTTGCTTTTTTACGAATATCGGATTTTGAGACGGCAGCATAGTTTTCTCTTTCCTTGTTTAGGAGCAAAGCATCTTCAAGCAATTCGTAATATGCAAGGTTCATCGACTTGTTTAAAACGGAAAGTCTTGAAAACACCAAATTTGCCTCTATCTTGTTCTTTACTTTTTCAAGTTCCTCGTCAGTTACAAGGCTGGTCTTCAATTCTTCCAGCTGTTCGTCGATAGCGGCCTCGGCCTCATTGGCAGAGAAACCGTTTATAAGCTTTCCGCTAATTATAAAAAGACCATTGTCGATATCGCCTGAAACAAAAGCGTTTAGCTCGGAAAACATTTTCCGCTCTTTTATCAAAGAGTTATATAGTCGCGAGGAGTTCCCGCTCGACAAGATATCCGAGATCAGGTCGGTTGTATAAAAACCCGGCGACTTCCGCTCGTCCATAAGCCAGGCGAAATAGACCGCGCTTTGCGGAACTTTTCTCTCCACTATCAACTCCCTGTCACCTAGTTGAGGTGGTTCTTTGTCGTATATGTTTTTATGGGTTTTCCCCGATTTGATCCCGCCGAACCATTTTTCGCTCAGCTTATAAATATCATCGGTATCAACATTGCCTGCTATGCTGAGTATTGCATTGCCCGGATTATAATATCTCGAATAGAAATCCTTCACCTCTTCCATTGTGGCATTTTCGATATGCGATATTTCCTTGCCGATAGTATTCCAGCGATAAGGGTGCTTTTTGAATACCAGAGGCTTTAGCAACAGATAGGCATCGCCATAAGGCTGGTTGAGGTAGTTTTGTTTGAACTCCTCAATGACCACCTGCCTTTGTACTTCGAGGCTTTTCTCGGAAAACGCCAGCGAGAGCATCCTGTCGGACTCGAGCCAGAAAGCGGTTTCCAGATTGCTTTTCGGCAATGTGAGATAATAATCTGTGAAATCGTTGTTTGTGAACGCATTGTTCTCCCCGCCCGCGTTTTGCAAAGGAGTGTCGTACTTCGGTATGTTTACCGAACCGCCGAACATGAGGTGCTCGAAAAGGTGGGCGAAACCTGTTTTTTCCGGGCTTTCGTCCCGCGAGCCCACCTTATATATTATGTTCATCGCCACAATGGGGGTGCTTTTGTCCTGATGCACAATAACTTTAAGCCCGTTGTCGAGCGTGGTTTCATCAAATTTTATCATGCTGCAAAAATAATTAATTATTGGAAGCCTTCTTGTATTTGTTGTTTGCTATTGTGCAAACCTGATATGTGGAAAGCTTCGGCCTGTGGGGCCGGATTAACTATAGTGTTAGCAATAAGCTTCTGTCCGGTCAATTAAATATCACTTCATAACTTATAATTCGTAACTCATAACTCGATGTCCCTTTTTTTAGCCCCGTGTTTATGGGACTAACACTGATTAATGATTTTTTTTTGCCTGTGCCGGGTAAAATCCTATCCTGCAGCAGATAGATTTTTTTCTACCTTTGCAAGCGATTTAAAATTAATAAAATACTCTTGCAAAATGGATAGAGACAATAGGATATTTGACCTGATAAACCAGGAGAAAGCACGCC
This sequence comes from Bacteroidota bacterium, assembly GCA_024279935.1. GTDB lineage: Bacteria > Bacteroidota > Bacteroidia > Bacteroidales > F082 > BM524. Next base: position 50,789 of record JAJRQZ010000033.1, on the reverse strand, counting down.
AAGTGCATGGTATCGAGCTGATTGCATCGGAGAACTTTGTTAGCCAGCAGGTTTTGGACGCTATGGGCTCGGTAATGACGAATAAATATGCCGAGGGTTATCCCGGTAAAAGATATTATGGCGGTTGCGAAATTGTTGATCAGAGTGAGCAGCTGGCAATAGATCGTGCTTGTGAATTGTTCGATGCGGAATATGCAAATGTACAACCTCACTCAGGCGCACAGGCCAATATGGCCGTTTTTCTGGCCTGTCTTAAACCTGGCGATACTTTCATGGGACTCGACCTTTCGCATGGCGGTCATCTTTCACATGGCTCCTTTGTGAATTCTTCGGGCATCCTTTATGATCCAATTGCTTATAAGGTAAAAGAGGAAACCGGGACAGTTGACTACGATGAGATGGAGGCACTTGCCCTAAAAGATAAACCAAAGATGATAATCGCCGGCGCGTCGGCATATTCGCGCGACTGGGATTATGGGCGCATGCGCGATATTGCCGATCAGGTGGGGGCTATATTGATGGCTGATATCTCGCATCCATCGGGACTAATCGCCAAGGGAATACTTAACGACCCCATCGAATATTGCCACATCGTTACCACTACTACGCATAAAACACTGCGCGGCCCGCGCGGCGGATTGATATTAATGGGGGAGGATTTTGAAAACCCGTGGGGTTTGAAAACACCCAAGGGGGTAACAAAAATGATGTCAACAGTGCTTAATTCAGCTGTTTTCCCGGGAATACAAGGCGGTCCCCTGGAGCATGTTATTGCCGCAAAGGCTGTTGCCTTTGGCGAAGCCCTTACCGATGAATATTTTGAATATATCCTTCAAGTGAAAAAAAATGCGGAGGTCATGTCGAAAGCTTTTATAGATAAGGGTTATAAAGTTATATCCAACGGGACTGATAACCATTTGATGTTGATAGATCTAAGAAGTAAATTTCCTGATATCACGGGAAAGGTGGTTGAAAACACACTTGTAAAAGCTGATATAACAATCAATAAAAACATGGTGCCCTTCGATAGCCGCTCACCATTCCAGACCAGTGGGCTGAGGGTTGGAACTCCTGCTATTACTACCCGTGGCTTGAAAGAAGACCAGATGGAACCCATAGTTGACCTTGTTGATGAAGTAATAAGTAATATTAAAGATGCAGGAGTTGTTGATTCTGTAAGAAAAAGAGTTAATGATATGATGAGCGATCTTCCGCTTTTTGCATATTAATCCCGAGGTTGCGGGATAGAATTTTATGATATAAAAAAATCGTTTCACATTGTTGAGACGGTTTTTTTTGAAATTAATACTTTAATAGGATCTGGCGAATACCACTCTTTGTTTGGAGGGATTACCAGTATAAATACATTTACCTTCCTCTATTTTGCCGTCGATAGGTATGGAGCGTATAGTTGCCTTGGTTGCTGCCTTTATCTTTTGCTCCGTTTCGGCAGTGCCGTCCCAATGGGCATAAATAAAACCGCCTTTTTCGACCTGTGCCTTGAATTCTTCCCAAGTATCGACATTGAAAGTGTTGTTTGCACGGAAATCAAATGCTTTCTGGAAAATATTTTTCTGTATTTGAATCAGGAGGTTCTCAATTTTATCATCGATACCTTCAATTTGAAGGATATCTTTCTCCATAGTGTCGCGCCGGGCAACTTCGACGGTTCCGTTTGCGAGGTCCCGCGGGCCTATTGCCAGGCGGACGGGGACGCCTTTGAGCTCCCATTCCGCAAATTTGAAGCCCGGCTTATGGGTATCCCTGTTGTCGAACTTGACCGATATACCTTTGCCTTTAAGTTTCTTGATGAGAGGCTCAACCTTTTTGCCAATTGCGGCAAGTTCTTCTTCCTTGCGGAAAATGGGAACTATAACTACTTGGATAGGAGCCAGTTTTGGAGGCAATACAAGGCCGTTGTCATCGGAATGAGCCATTACCAAAGCACCCATAAGCCTTGTTGAGACGCCCCATGAGGTAGCCCATACAAGTTCTTGTTTGTTTTCTTTGGTAACAAAAGTTACATCGAAAGCCTTGGCGAAGTTTTGGCCAAGGAAATGCGAAGTTCCTGCTTGCAGGGCTTTTCCGTCTTGCATCAGGGCTTCAATACAATAGGTTTCTATGGCTCCCGCAAATCTTTCGTTGGGCGATTTAACGCCTTGAAGAACAGGTAATGCAAGAAAGTTCTCTGCAAAATCAGCATAAACTTTCAACATAGTCTCGGCTTCGGCAATAGCCTCGTTTTTAGTTGCATGTGCTGTATGGCCTTCCTGCCAGAGGAATTCGGCAGTGCGCAAGAACAACCTTGTGCGCATCTCCCATCTTACAACATTTGCCCACTGGTTAATCAGTATCGGCAGATCCCTATAACTTTGGATCCATCTGCGGTAAGTATCCCAGATAATTGTTTCAGAGGTTGGCCTAACAATCAATTCTTCTTCCAGCTTGGCATCCTCGTCCACTACAATTTTGCCGTCTTCGTCAGTTTTAAGGCGGTAATGGGTTACTACGGCGCACTCTTTGGCAAATCCTTTTACATGGCTCGCTTCCTTGCTGAAAAAAGATTTCGGGATAAAGAGTGGGAAATATGCGTTTTGATGCCCGGTTTCCTTGAACATCTTGTCGAGCACCGACTGCATTTTCTCCCAAATGGCATAACCATAGGGTTTTATGACCATTGAACCTCTTACTGCCGAGTTCTCTGCCAGGTCAGCTTTTATCACAAGGTCGTTATACCATTGTGAATAATTTTCTTCTCTTGATGTTAAAACTTTTGCCATTTTTTAAGTTTGGTATAGTCTTTGCAACTTCTCAGTTATTAAAGCGCAAAATTACACAATGTTTATGAACTCGCAATACCATATAGCCATGAAAGATTTAAGATACATTATTTTATCCGCCATCAGCCTTATAACCTTATTTGTCATCAGTTCTTGTTCAACTACGTCATCACTGCCTTACGATGATGTTTACTATTCGTCGAAAGACGATGTGGGCAGGATACCTACTAATACGCTTAGCGAAGATGTTTATAAATCATCCTCAAGCACAGGCGATTACCAATCTTATTATAAAGGGAACGAATCTGGGGAATCCCAGGTTGCCGTTGGGTCGGGAGCTCAGGGTAGCCAACAATATTCCGGCGAGGGTAGTTCCTCCGACGATATTTATTATGATTCGGATTATGAATCCAGGATTAAACGGTTTAATAACGAAGGAAGCAGTTTGGGCTATTACGATGATTATTATACCGATGGCAACGGTTACGGATGCGGCAGCTCGAACTCCAACTGGTCGTTTAACGTTGGAATAGGTGCAGGGTACGGCTGGGGCTGGTCGATGGGATATGGTTACGGTTGGCCAAGCTACGGCTGGGGTTACCCGTCTTACGGCTGGGGTTATCCGTATTATGGCGGTAGTTATTGGGCCGGATACAATAACGGATATTGGAACGGATATTGGGATGGGTATTATGGCTATCCCGGATATGGCGGCGGTTATTATCCTGATTATGGTTACGGTTACGGAAGCACTTATCGTCCGCGCAATGGACGCGGCGGTGGATCAAATGTCCCCGGGACTGGTGAAAGAGGTAGCAGCGGAATCACAAATCCTTCCTTCAGGGATAAGACGGTTGTTGCCGGCGGCGGCAATTTTAGCAGGGGCGGCGATGTCGGCATGGGATCCGGCGGCGGTTCAATAGGTGGTGGGAATCAAGGTAATACAAAGACCAGGCCTGCCGAGTCCATCAGGGTTAAGCCTATAACATCCGATAATAAACAGAATGTCAGCGCAAGGACCAATCCTGCCAACGGAAAGCCTATGATAAAAAAAGATGTTGGTTCAAAAACGAATACCGACACCAGATATCGTAAACCTGTACAGTCGTCAAAATCCGATCTTAAAGCCAAGCCTAGGTACGAGAAGCCTAAATCCTATAGGACCTTGCCGGCACAACAGCCTCGCTCGGGAAAAGAATATGTCGCTCCCAAGAGGAATAGTCAAGCTAAAAGGCAGCCATCGAATAAGGCTGTCAGAAATAATATGCGTAAACCTTTGAATCAGCCGAGAACAAATTATAACAGGGGCAGCAACAGTCGTAGCAAAACCAATAGCTCTGTTAAACCTAGTTCTAACAATAGGAGCAGGAGCACTACCACTAGGAGCAGGGGTTCTTCTACTAAGTCATATAGCAAGCCTTCAAGGTCCTATAGTTCTCCCTCAAGAAGCTCAGGTTCGTCGTCCAGGAGTTATAGCTCTCCTTCAAGGTCGTCAGGAAGCTCGGGAGGTGGATCAAGAGGTGGCTCCCGCGGAGGTGGACACCGATAGATTGTTTTGTGTTTAAGCCCGCATTCAAATCTAAGATCAAAGTTTAAAATTCTAATTTCACAAAAATGAAAAAGTCGATTGTCATATTGAGTTTGTTGGCAACCGCCTTATCAGGTTTTTCGCAGCCCGTTGACGATGCCCTAAGATATTCACAACAGTTTTATGAGGGAACTGCCCGCTATATGGCGATGGGAGGCGCGTTTGGGGCTTTGGGCTCCGATTTCTCGGTCGCGAGCACCAATCCTGCCGGAATGGGTATTTTCAGGTCGTCAGCAATGTCGATAACGCCTGAGGTGTCGTCCTTGAGGACAGCATCCACTTATAACGGAATTTATGCGGAAGATTCAAGGTCGATCTTCAACCTGGGCAATTTTGGATATGTTCAAACAACGAAATTGTCAGGCTCGGGATGGAAATATTTTCAGTTCGGCATGGGTATGAACAGGCTGAATAATTATAATTCGAACCAGTATATGAGGGGTGAAAATCTTGAGAGCTCGCGCTTGGATATATATCAGCAACAGGCTGACGGTGTTGGATACCAGTATGTTGGCGACCTGCAGGGCGATTATGCGTTCGATCTTGCACCTGCCTGGGATATTTATCTCATCGACACGGTCCCGGGTTATACCGATTACTATTATACCCCGGTTCCGTTTGCTGGCACTTTGCAGGAACAGACAATCAGGACCAAAGGCTCAACCAATGAGTGGTTAATGTCGTTTTCGGGAAACTATTCCGATAAGCTGTTTATAGGAGCCACGGTAGGAATGCCATATATAAGATATATCAGGGAAACTTTATATACGGAATCGGACGTAGCAGATACGATTCCTTATTTTGACTCGTGGAGCGTAAGGGAAAATTTAAATACAACGGGATGGGGAATAAATTTGAAGCTTGGGATTATTTATCAGGCTTCACCTTGGTTGCGCCTGGGCGCTGCTTTCCATACGCCCACTTATTATTGGAATATGCGCGATAGCTGGTACACCACGCATTATGCCGATCTGGAGTGGACCCCGGCAACATCGAAGTCATCGATAACAGGGAATTATCAATATCGCTTTTCTTCGCCCATGCGATTTATCGGTGATGTGGCTATCCTGATCAACAAATATGGCTCGATAAGCGGGGAATATGAATATGTTGATTTTGCCAGCGCTAGGTTCAGTGCCCGCGACTATGGTTTCAACGATGTGAACACTTCCATAAGGAATTCGTACCAATCGACTCATAACCTGAGGGTTGGGACGGAATGGAGATATGGGCAAATAAGTTTTAGGGCTGGATATAATTTGAGCACGAGCCCTTATTCAAAAAACCTCAACGATGGGAAACGCCAGGCAGTATCGGGCGGTATCGGGCTTAACTTCGGCAAGGCAAGCATAGACTTTGCTTACGTCAGGTCATGGAGCAATGAAGATTACTATATGTATTCAAGCGAGACCATCCAGCCAAATGCTGTTCAAAAAGTGTTTACTGCCCAGCAATTTGCCTTAACGCTTAAAACAAGGCTGTAATGTGAAAAGGATTTATTTGTTTTGTTCTTTTCTGTCAACTCTTCTGATTCCTTCCTTTGCTTTCGATTTAATGCTGTTCTCAAACTGGTCGAAGTTCATTTCCAGACATTTCTTATAATATAGGCGCGATAAAGCCAAACTGTCCTGTAGCTCGTATATCTCAGCAAGCTGGAGGGCTGAGTTTGCCGGGAAATATTCGGTAGTAAGATCGGAGCCCACTATGACCCTTTTATAATATTTCTTGGCATTTTCGTAATCCATCGACTCATGTTTTATTCTGCCGTGGCGATAGTCTTTTTCCATCAATTGCTCGAAGTTAAGCTGGTAGCGGTTGACAGCGTTTAGGACGGAATCGGCTAAAACATAGAAAAAACCGTCGAATAGCAGTCTTGCTTTTATGAGCGAAATATTGGGGACCTTGCCTTTGTCGTATTCCAGTCGGGCATCCTTGTCTATCCCGATGTCGGCATATCCGGAATTCCCGACCGCAGACATCAGCTGCAGGTACTCATCAGGTTTGCCTTCCATTAAAAAAGCCCATGCTGTTTTCCGCCAGGCATCCTTTATATAGTTTCTCCCCTTAAAGTTTTTCAGGAAACGCGCATAATATTTTTTGGCACTGTCGGTCTGCAGTCTTTTCAAATAATAATCCGCCCGCAAATAGTCGAGAAAATAAAAAGGATAAAAAGAAGATGGCTCGTCAAGTTTCCTGAATTGCATTTCTGCTTGAGCGCTTTTGCCGGATTTAGTCAAGATATTGATGCACATATAATTGAATAGCAGGCTGCTATCGCTCAGCGGAAGCAGCTTGTCCAATAGCTTTAAGGAATACGTCTTGTCGGGATTAATATTCAGCTCAACAAAGCCGAGGTAAAACAAGCATTCACCATTGAGGTATGAATAACTCGGATCAGCCTCGGTTTTCCCGAGCACTTCATATAGTTCGGCCGTGCCGTCCTCAACGCTTCCTTGCATTGAAATTAGGTCGAGTACCCAAGTGTATTTTTCAGGAACAAGGCCTACGATGATTTTTAATACTGCATGGCTTATCTTGTTGGGGTAAAAACCGGGAAAGGATTCTATGTTTTTTTCGATCAATCGGTATGCCCGGTTTATTTCGATTGAAGCGGTGAAATACTCACCGAATTTTATTCGGGCAAAAGCCCATTGAAGATTGATATTTGCAATCAGGTAATTGCGATACGGAGAAGTTTCGGGCAGTTTGCTGATTTCTTCGATTGCAATGTCTTTTTGGCCCTCGCTGAGATCAAAAAGCGTTTTGTCTTCTGAGATAAAAACCTTTAAAAAGTCGATATAGCTTTCAAGATAATATACGTAAACATTCTCAGGGTTCTGGTTTTTTTCCTTTTCGATATAAAAAACAGCTTTTTCAAAATTAAGCTCCAAGATGTTTTTATGCGATTGCCTACTGTTTTCGGTTACTAAAGTTTGTGCGTTCGCTAAGCTGAACGATACCGTGAGCAAAAGAATAATAAAAAACTGTTTCATCAGAAAAGACTTTAGAAGTTGTAAAAATAAAAAAAGGGACTGACATAACTACCAATCCCTTTCTTAATCTTTAAGATAATTATCTTATTCTTCCCCGGTATCGTGTTTGTCGATAAGGATACGGCCGCAATATTCACAAACAATAATTTTTTTGTGCATGCGTATGTCGAGTTGGTGTTGCGGTGGGATTTTGTTGAAACAGCCTCCACAGGCATCGCGTTCGATATGAACTACTGCCAGGCCGTTTCTTGCGTTCTGGCGGATTCGCTTGTAGGCCGAGAGAAGCCTTTCTTCGATATGTTGTTCGTGCATCTTCGACTCGTCGCGGAGCTCTTGTTCCTCTTTCTCGGTTTCGGTAACTATTTCAGTTAATTCGTTCTTCTTGGCATCAAGGTCTTCTTTGCGCATATCCAATTGCTCGTTGGCAATTTTTATGTCCTCGTTAAGCTTCTCTATCCTAAACTCGGCCTCCTTGATTTTCTTTTCAGAAAGCTGGATCTCCAATTCCTGAAATTCCAATTCTTTAGATAAGGAATCATATTCGCGGTTATTTCTAACGTTCATTTGTTGTTCCTTATATTTGCTCATTAACGATTCGCTCTCCTTGATGGAGGCACGCTTGTCGCTAATAACCTTTTCGAATTCAGCGATCTCTTTCGAGAATTTCTCGGTACGGGTTTCAAGTCCTGCGATCTCATCTTCTAGATCCTCTACCTCCAAAGGAAGTTCACCCCTTATTATTTTAATTTTATCAACCTGGGTGTCAATTTGCTGCAAACCGTAAAGGGCAAGTAATTTCTTCTCAATATTTACTTCTTTTTCTTCCATGCCAGCATTTTTTCTTTTTGTCATATTAAATTCGTTATCGGTACGTTACAGAAATGAAACAGGATTTGTTGCCGTTTCTGAAATTCGGACTGCAAAATTAGGAAATTTTTTGGTTAAAATGGTATGAATTAATTCTTTTGTGAATTGTTCCGTTTCGTAATGCCCGGCGTCAACTATTGTCATATCACCCTGATGTTCAAAATAATCGTGATATTTAATATCGCCGGTAATGTAAACATCTGCTTTCTGCCGTGCAGCCGCATCAATCAAAAAGCTTCCGCTCCCCCCGCAAATAGCCACTTTTTTAACGGGCCTCCCAACTAAGCGGTTATGCTTTAAATATTTTGTGCCTAGAACATTTTTGACGAATGCCAGGAAATCTTCGATGTTTGTTTCTGTTTCCAATTCGCCTATCATTCCTGCCCCGCTTACCAATGACTTGTTTTCCAAGGGGTAAACATCATAAGCCACTTCTTCGTAGGGGTGGGCCTGAATCATGGCTTTGATCACCGAGGGCAACTTAAAATCGGGGACGATTGTTTCGACCCTTGTTTCATCCTCGAAGTGTATTTTGCCCTTTTCGCCCACGAACGGGCTGGTGTTCTCCAAAGCCCTGAAGCTTCCTTCCCCCTTTAAGTTATAACTGCAGTTGTCGTAGTTGCCTATATGTCCGGCACCGGAGTCGAACAACGCTTGCCGTAGCCTCTCTGCATGCTCATCGGGACAAAAGCATACCAGCTTATTTAATTTTGACGCCGAAGGCGATAATATCCGAGTATTGGTGATTCCAAGTTTTGATGCCAAGATTGAATTGACACCGTTTAAAGTGTTGTCCAAATTGGTGTGCATGGCATAAATACAAATATCATTTTTTATGGCTTTTAGGATCACTTTTTCTACCAGGCTGTTGCCATTGATTTTCTTAAGCCCTTTAAAAATTATGGGATGATGGGCAATTATTAAATTGCTTTTAGTGCGTATCGCCTCGCTGATCACATCAGGTGTTACGTCCAAACATATCAAGGCCCGGTCTGTATTATCAGTATTGTTGCCGACGAGCAAACCGGAATTATCGTAGGATTCTTGTAAACGCAAAGGGGCATATTGTTCTAGGACACTAATTATTTCGCTGATTATCATCAATATATAATTTATTCTTTGAAACCTCAATATATAAAAAAAACATGAACCGGATATTTGTGTGCGATTAATTGCGAATTAAAATATTTTACTTTGAAGTTATCTAATAATTCTTATTTTTGATGCTGGGATTTCATTGATGTATAATAGCCGTATCGGTTTGGAGTATGAGAACATATAGGGTGATTTTTTTGCCGTTGGCAATTATCTATGCTTGCATTTTAAAAATGCGGCATATCTTATTTGATTTTGGCATACTGCAATCCGAATCCTTTGATATCCCGATCATAGGCGTTGGCAATATTGCCATGGGGGGAAGTGGTAAAACCCCACATGTGGAGCAACTGACCTGTTTGTTGAAGGACGAATTCAAAGTAGCCATCCTGAGTAGGGGATATGGCAGGAAATCAAAAGGTTACAATAAAGCCGATCAATATTCCGAGTATGAGGACATCGGTGATGAGCCTATGCAATATTATCGTAAGTTTTCTGAAAAAGTTGTCGTCGCTGTTGATGCGAACAGAAAAAACGGAATCAGGAACTTAATGGAGGAAAAAGTGAAGCATGATGTGATAATTATGGACGATGCATTTCAACACCGTTATGTAAAGCCCGGTATTTCCATATTATTGACCGATTACCACAGAATATACAAGAATGACTATTTGTTTCCAGTGGGAATGTTGCGCGACCTCAAGTCGGAGGCAAAAAGAGCAGACATCATAATTGTTACCAAAACACATAAAGTTCTGTCGCCAATAACCAGAAGGAACGTTGAAGCCCTTATCAGTCCCTTGCCTCATCAGAAACTGTTTTTTTCTTATATCAAATACGGGAATTTCATTCCTATGCCGGGTGTTAACAAGGGGAATTTCCCCAGGGAAATCAATACTATTTTGCTGTTTACCGGTATTGCGAACCCTTACCCGCTGCAAGAATACCTAAGGTTTAGATGCTATGAGCTAGTTGCCGTCGATTTCCCCGATCATCATAATTATAGGTTGTCGGACCTGATAAGGATAAGGGAGAAATTCGAATCGTTCTTTACGCGAAAAAAAATTATCGTTACCACTGAAAAAGATGCTATGAGGTTAATAAATTCCCCATATCTTAGCGAACTGAAAAATCTGGCTGTTTTTTATATTCCGATGAAAATGGTTTTACATAAGCAAGACAGTGAAGAATTTAATAATCAAATAGTTAAATATGTTAGAGAGACTAAGCTCAACAGTGGGTCACATCAATAATAAAATTAATATCAAACCTAAAGTTGGAATAATCTTGGGCTCGGGCCTGGGGGATTTGGCAAATGAAATTGAAGAAAGCTCCAGTATTTCTTATACCGACATTCCCGATTTTCCGGTATCGACTGTTGAAGGCCATAACGGGAGATTGATCTTCGGCAAGCTAAACGGCGTCAATATCGTTGCCATGAGCGGGCGGTTTCATTTCTACGAGGGATATTCAATGCAGGAAGTAACTTTCCCTGTCAGGGTCTTGAAGAAGTTGGGCATCGACTTTTTAATCGTTTCAAACGCAAGCGGAGGTGTAAACCCTGGTTTTAAGGTCAGTGATATCATGTTTATAACCGACCATATCAACTTGATGCCAAACCCATTGATAGGCACTAACATTGCCGCTATGGGGCCTCGTTTTGTTGATATGAGCGATGCTTATAATACCGAACTGTTGAACAAAGCAAAAAAAATAGCGGACAAACATGGCATAAAATACCAAACCGGTGTTTATGCAGGGGTTAGCGGCCCGACTTATGAAACGCTGGCAGAATATAAATATGTGAGGTCGATAGGCGCCGATGCCGTCGGTATGTCAACTGTGCCGGAGGTTATTGTTGCCCGCCACATGGATTTGCCGGTTTTGGCGATTTCTGTTATTACCGACCTGGGCGTGGAAGGGAAATTGGTGGAAATAACACATGAGCAGGTAATTGATGCCGCTGCCATTGCCACTCCTAAAATGACACAAATAATTAAGTCGCTATTGGTTGAATTATAATTTCCCTATTTTTGCCTGAAAGGAATTGGATGTGAGGAGGACTAAGCTATATTTTGCGTCGGATTTTCATTTGGGGATACCTGATAAAAAAAGCAGCCTGGAAAGGGAAAAAATGCTTGTCGATTGGCTGGATACAATCAAGCAGGATGCGAGCGGGATTTTCTTGATGGGTGATGTTTTCGATTTTTGGTTTGAATATAAATATGTCGTGCCGAAAGGTTATACCCGTATTTTAGGAAAACTTGCCGAGATTACGGATAGCGGTATCGCTGTGCACCTTTTTAGGGGAAACCACGATGTTTGGGCGTTCAATTATCTCAAAGAGGAATTAAATATAAGCGTCCACCGAAGGCCAAAGGTTTTCGAGTATTCGGGCAAGAAACTTTTTATGGCTCACGGCGATGGCCTGGGGCCCGGCGATAAAGGCTATAAACTCCTCAAGAAAGTCTTTGAATTTAAGCCTAATCAGTTTTTGTTCAGATGGTTGCACCCTGATATCGGGGCTAGGATGGGTTTGTTCCTCTCCAGAAAAAGCAGGTTGGCCAATATTGCCAAAGAAGGCAAAAAAGATATCGAATATGAAATCAGCGATGAAATGCTGTTTCGTTATTCAAAAAAGAAACTTGAGCAAAATCCCGAAATAAATTACTTTATCTTCGGGCATAGGCATATTCCCGTACAGGTGGGGATTGGCGACAGCTGTGAGATGATCATCCTGGGCGATTGGTTGGGGCATTTTTCGTATGGTGTCTTCGAGCATGGGGAAATGCGCCTCGAATATTGGGGAAAAAAATGATTTAACAGAAACTATTATACGAACTTCTCTATCAGTTCCACTAAACGAGACGAGTATCCCATTTCGTTGTCGTACCAGGCAACTACCTTGACTAGTTTTTGCTTGTCCCCAAGAACAGCCGTTAAATTAGCATCAAAAACCGCCGAGTGCGTATTGCCGATAACGTCGGAAGAAACAATCGGGTCCTCGGTATATTGCAATATGCCTTTTAATTCATTTTCCGATGCTTTCCTGAAAGCCAGATTGATCTCCTTTTCGCTGGTCGATTTTTTCAATGTGCATGTTAGGTCGGTCAAGCTGCCGTCGGGCACAGGCACCCTGATGCCCGCGCCACCCAGGTTTTTGGCAAGGTGCGGGAATATTTTCGACGAGGCTTTTGCGGCCCCGGTCGTGGTAGGCACTATTGAGTAGGCCGCCGCCCTGCCGCGACGCCAATCTTTATGCGGGCCGTCAACCAAATTCTGATCCTTGGTATATGAGTGGACAGTCGTCATAAACCCTTTTTCGATTCCCCAGTTCTCATCCAGCACCTTAATCAAAGGGGCTACATTGTTTGTCGTGCAGGATGCATTTGAAATCACCAGGTCGTTTTTGTTTATAAGGTGGTTGTTTACGCCAAGTACAATATATTGGACATCATCTGCCTCACCTTTGGCAGGGGCTGAGATAATTACTTTGCGGGCACCGGAACCTTCAATATGCTTAATGGCCTGGTCCCTTCTCACAAACATTCCTGTCGATTCTATGACAACATCAATTCCCAAGCTTTTCCAGGGCAGTTTTGATGGGTCTTCCTCCTGAAAGACCAACACTTTCTTCCCGTTGACCAGTAAATAATCGCCATTGTGCTCCACCAAGCCATTAAACTGACCTTGAACGGAGTCGTATTTTAACAGATGTGCAAGATTAGCCGAGTCGGTTATGTCGTTTATGGCAACAACCTCCATGTTCCCTTTCAGCTCAATGCACCGGAACGTTACCCTTCCTATTCGTCCGAAACCATTTATGGCAACTCTAATTTTCGACATCAGATACTTTGGTTTTAAAAAGTGCAAAGGTATATTATTAATAATATCAGATTAAGTTTACATGAAGCGGACACGAAAAACCTTTTACGGGTTTTCAAGCCTGTAAGTTCATCGGGGACGATAAAATATTGACGGATATTTTAGTTAAAAGCTTCTTAACAATTAATTTTCATCTTTTTCTTTCAGTTGTTAATCTTTTTTCTAAATTAGCTAGCAACAAAAATTACTAATTAATATTTATCATTATGAGAAAATTTACGTATTTAATTTCATTGGCTCTGGCATTTATGCTGACATTTAGTTTCGCTAATGCCCAGAACCTTATGACCAAAGCCCAAAAGTTGGGCTTGAAAACTTCAAACACGGTCAAAGTTACCCCGCAAAAAGATGTTATGGCTTCGCGCACTATGCTTTTGACCGAAGGATTCGACGATGACACATCATGGCCTCCGACGGATTGGACAATTATTGACTTCAACCCAAATGGAAACAACTGGATACAAACAAATCCAACAACAAATCCATTTAGTGATATCGATCCTTCAAGTTTGTTTTCAGCAATGGTTCCCTGGGTAGGTGAAGACCAAGACGAATGGTTGATAACGCCATCGATAGACGCTGCCGGCGAAACCCCATTAAAAGTTGACTGGTATGCCGGTGTTAGCGGCCCCTGGATTACTGCTGCCACACTGAAATTACATATCTCAACTGATGACGGAGTTACCTGGACGGAACTTTGGAATGCTGCCGATGTTATTGACCCCGCTGCCGATTGGGCATGGAATTTCGTTACAATAAACCTCGATGCTTATGCCGGTGCACCATTCAAGTTGGCTTGGCAATATGTAGGCAACGACGGTGATCTTGCAGGTGTTGACGGTGTTGTTGTAAAATCAGGTTACGATTATTTGTATCAGGACGACTTTGAGTCGCATACTGTTGGCGAATACCTTGCATTAACGGACACCAGCGGTTTCTGGACTACCTGGAGCAATGAGCCTGGCGGAAGCGAAGATGCCTTGATTTCTGATGATCAGGCTTCTAGCCCGACGAAATCAGTTGATGTAAACGGGTCAACAGACCTTATTTTGAAACTAGGGGATAAAACTTCAGGTAAATATCAAATCAACGTAAAATACTGGATAGAGACAGGATTCGGTGGCTACTTCAATATACAGCACTTCGAGGCTCCCGGTATCGAGTGGGCTTACGAAGCATATTTTGGAGCCACGGGCGATGGTTATATGAATGCCGGCGGTGATAACTCATCATTCTTTACTTATCCTCACGACACTTGGATTCAATTGAAGAGCATTATTGACCTTGACAACGACTGGGCAGAGTTTTATATCGACGATGTATTGATTCAGGAATGGCAGTTTAGCCTTCAGGCACAAGGCGACCCGGGAACACTTCAACTGGGGGGCGCCGATTTGTTTGCAGGAGCCCCAACAGGGGAAACAGCCCATTATTATTTCGATGATGTAGAATATATAGTTCTTGTCGAGGGAACTACTCCTCCGGTAATTATCGTGGATTCGGATCCTGTTTTCTATAATATTGAAACAGGTGAAACCTTCGAGGATACTTTTAGCATGAGCAATGATGGCGTTGACGACCTCGACTATGACATTACACCTGTTTATTCCTTGGGAAACAAATCTTTATCGCAGGAGCCGGCCGGTGTCCATGCTGCTAAAGATTTAAACGCGGTTTTATCCGCTGATCCTAGCCCTGCAACAGCCAACAATAGTATTTCCGATCGCGACGAGGTTACTTTAAACTACGACGGCGATCCTTTTAGCGCTATTGGCTCAGCCGACGATTATGAGTGGAGGGTAGCAGCGCGTTTCCCGGCTGATCTCGTGAAACCATATATCGGCATGGAACTTACATCAGTTGATGTTTATATCAATGACCCCGGTACCGATTATAAACTTCAGGTTTATGATATGGGATCTATACACACTCCGGGCCCGGGTGATTTGCTTCATGAGCAGACATTTGCCGATAATGGAGCAGCCTCATGGGTTACGGTTACTCTTGACAGCCCTGTTTATATTGAAGGTGGCGATATCTGGGTAGGATATTGGTTATCCTCGATTGGCGGTTTATTTACCCCCGGTTGCGATGAGGGTCCTGTAAATCCTGACGGCGACTGGATGGCTGCCGGACCGGGTTGGGGGCATCTTTCTGATAATCCTGAACTTCAGTATAACTGGAATATTCGCGCCAACTTAACAGGGACTAGCTCTATTGCCTGGTTGTCAACTGATTATACAAACGGAACCTTGGTTCAAGATGAAGTAATTGATGTAACTATGACTATTGATGCCACTGGTCTCGAAAGCGATGTTTATACAGCTAATTTAGTGATCAGAAGCAATGATCTGACAAATGATTGGGTTACTAAGAACGTTGTTGCCAATATTACAGTTGGTATAAACGAAAACGGGGAAAAACAATATATTTCCGTTTATCCAAATCCTGCCAGCGATTATATTCAAGTGGGATCAAATGGGGAAATTTCAAATGTAACTATAGTTAACACTGTCGGGCAAGTTGTTTTTAACCGGAATGTCGGTGTAAATACACTTAGGGTGTCAACTGAAAGCTTGCCTAATGGAGTTTATTTCGTTAATATCAAAACTGCTACCGGAACAACCACACAAAAAGTTGTTATCGAATAAATAACATATATCATTAAATTCAAAAAAAGCCTCTTTATCGTATAAGGAGGCTTTTTTTATTTTTGCATTATGGCAAAGCCGATAAATTCGTACGATTTATTTCGGGAGTTGAATACTGCCGATATTTATAATAAGATATCACGGCCGATAATAATAGCCGATGACATCAGGACTCCTGAAAATATGGGTTCGATAATTAGGCTTGGTGCAAATATAGGGGCGTTGAGCATTTTCTTCATCTCTAAAAAAGCCAATACCTTCAAGAAGTTCAAAATTATCAAAACCGCAAGTGGTGCTGCCAATAAAGTCAAATGGCAAATAGTGGAAAACTATGATGTTGCCTTGGCGAAAATACCTGATGATTATAGCATTATAGCGATTGAGACTTCTGAAGACTCATCTGATATTTTCGACTACTCCCTGCCCGAGAAAGTCGTGTTTGTTCTGGGAAACGAAGTATTGGGCATAAGTTCGGGAATTCTGGAAAAGATAAATATCAGGCTTCACATTCCCGTGCCGGGTCTTATCTCTTCACTGAATGTCGCTCATGCCCTGTCGGTCGCTATTTTTGAGTGGTTTAGGCAAATAAGGCCTAAGCAGAATAATAAGTGATTATTTGTTACTACTCAGCAGGTTTATCAAGTTGATTATCAATAGCCCCATGCTTCAGCGTGGGGTTATATATTTGAAATCCCAGTAGTTTTGGCGGAAATTTTGTGTTTTTCAAACAAAAATTGTGACAAAACGGATAGGTAACCAATGAGTTAATATTTTTCTCTACTGCTGAGTAGTAACGATTATTTAAATGATTGCAAATCCTGGAGTTTTCTGTAAACACCCTTCAACTCAATAAGTTGGCTATGCGTACCTCGCTCGGCTATTTTCCCTTTCTTCAAGACAATGATCTCGTCGGCATGCTGAATGGTTGACAAACGGTGGGCAATTACAACAGAAGTCCTGTCTTTCATAATATTGAAAAGCGCTTCCTGAACAAGTTTTTCCGATTCGGTATCAAGCGATGAGGTGGCCTCATCGAGGATCAGTATCGGTGGGTTTGCCAAAACTGCCCTGGCAATGCTTATTCTTTGCCTCTGACCACCGGAAAGCTTTACTCCCCTGTCGCCGATATTTGTCTTATAACCTTCTTCGGTGTTCATTATAAACTCATGTGCGTTAGCAACTTTTGCCGCGGCAACAACATCTTCTTCCGAAACATCGTCGAGTCCGAAGGCAATATTGTTAAAGATGCTGTCGTTGAAGAGAATGCTTTCCTGCGAGACAATCCCCATCAGTTTTCTGAGGGCGTCAATTTTCAAGTCTTTGATGTTCTCACCGTCAACATAAATGCCACCTGATGAAACATCATAAAATCGCGGCATTAAATCAGCCATAGTGGATTTGCCACCGCCTGATTCGCCGACCAAGGCAATAAGCTTGCCTTTGGGAATCTTAAGGTTTATATTCTTGAGCACGTCCTCCTTCTCATATTTAAAGGTAACATTCCTAAAGTCAAGTTCCTTATGGAAACCATCGATATCTTTTGCGTCCGGCTTTTCTTCGATAAGCTCCTCGGCATCGAGTATCTCAAAAATTCTTTCGGCCGAGGCTATTCCTTTTTGAATACTGAAGAACCCCTGGGAAAAGGTTTTGGCAGGAGGTATTATCTGCGAGAAAACAACAATATAGGTAATGAAGTCCGCTGCCGCTATACCGGGACTGTCGGCAAGGACCATCCGTCCTCCGAACCATAAAACGACAATGATCACAACCGATGACAAGAACTCGCTCAGCGGCGAGGACAAATCCCTGCGGCGATAAATCCATATCAAAAGCTTTGAATAGTCGTTATTGAACTCCTTAAACTTATTGTCTGTATAATCTATTGCGTTGAAAGCCTTTATGATCCTAAGCCCTGAAATGGACTCTTCGATAGTGGCCAACAAGCCGGCAAACATATTTTGGCCTACTTTTGATTGCTTGCGCAAGCTTTTGCCTATGCGCCCTATAATTATCCCTGTGATGGGAAGAATAATTAAAACAAAAAGAGTTAACTGCGGGCTGATGCTGATCATAAATATCAGGAAGGCGACAATAGTTACCGGATCGCGCACTATCATTTCCAGATAGTTCATTATCGAATATTCAACTTCTTGAACATCAGTTGTTACACGGGCAATTATATCGCCTTTTTTATGCTTGCTGTAAAATGATAGGGGTAAAATCAAGAGTTTTTTATAAATGGAGTTCCTTATTCCTTTTATTGCCCCGACCCTAACGTTTGCCATGAAATACATGGCCATGAAACGTGCGAGGTTCCTGAAGAAAAACGCTACCAGTATAACTATACAGATATAAATAAGGGCCTGGATCTTCCCCTCGGATAGAATAATCTGGCTAATTTCGTAATTCAGGTAGCTTAAAAAAGATTTAGTGTTGAATTCCAAGACCGGTTCAACCTTAACAAGTTCTTCCTGACCGAAAAGCAAATTCAAGAAGGGCACCAATAAAGTAAACGAAAACAGGGAGAATACCACAGTTAAGATATTGAACAAAACATTTAGGCCTGCATAAGCACTATATGGTTTAATGTAGGCAAGGACTCGATAAAACTTTTTCATAAACTACTGTTTAACATCAAATTAAATTTATGCCGGTATAATTTTCAGGGCTGATGGCAAGAAGCTCATTCTTTATTTTATCTGAAATATCGAGTCCCATAACGAACGAACGAATAGTTTCGGAAGTTATCCTGTCGTTGGTTCGCGTAAGTGCTTTTAAGGCCTCATAAGGATTGGGGTAATTCTCGCGGCGAAGTATTGTCTGTATGGCCTCGGCTACCACTGCCCAGTTGTTTTCAAGGTCAGCGGCGATTTTTTCTTCGTTTAAAACGAGTTTGCCCAAACCTTTTATGAGCGATTTATAAGCAATTAGCATGTGAGCAATCGGGAGCCCGATGTTCCGTGTAACCGTTGAGTCAGTTAAGTCCCTCTGTAGTCGTGAAACAGGTAGCTTTGTCGATAAATGGTTTAGGAAAGCGTTTGCTATACCGATGTTGCCTTCGGCATTTTCGAAATCAATGGGGTTTACCTTATGCGGCATGGCTGACGAGCCTACTTCCCCTTTTTTTATGGTTTGTTTGAAATAGTCCATTGAGATGTAAGTCCATATATCGCGGCTCAAGTCCAGCAGAATGGTGTTGATACGTGCCAGATTATCAAAATAGGCGGCCATATAATCGTAATGCTCAATCTGGGTAGTTGTTTTTTGGCGTTTTAATTTCAGGTGATTTATCAAGAATCCAGATGCGAAATTTTCCCATTCAACTGAAGGGTAGGCAACCTGGTGAGCGTTCATATTGCCTGTTGCACCCCCGAACTTTCCTGAAAACGGAATGGTCTTCAACAGATCCAGCTGATTGTCGATACGCTCGCAAAAAACATATAGTTCCTTGCCCAGCTTTGTTGGTGATGCCGGTTGGCCATGGGTTTTTGCCAGCATAGGAATATCTTTCCACTTAAACGCAAGTTCGTTGATCTTAGTAAACAGCTCGTCTATAAGTGGCAGCAAAACAGCCTGGTGGGCATCTTTCATCGAGAGCGGTATTGCTGTATTGTTTATATCCTGCGATGTTAGCCCAAAATGAATAAACTCCTTGAATTCCGCAATATCAAGCTCCTCAAACTTATCTTTTATAAAATATTCAACAGCCTTTACGTCGTGGTTGGTTACTTTTTCTTTTTCCTTTATCAAAAAAGCATCATTAAGGCTAAAGTCCTGATATATAGACCGTAGGTCGGAAAATATTTCGTGCTTGAAATTCTCGGTTCCCGGCAAGGGGAGTTCGCACAAAGCAATGAAATATTCAATTTCCACTTTTGCCCTATATTTGAACAAGGCGAATTCGGAGAAATAAGCCGAAAGTTCGCTTGTCTTGTTGTGGTATCTTCCGTCAACCGGGGATATGGCGTTCAAAATAGCAATATTCATTTCGATTTTTTTTACAAAATTACTAATTTATCGCAAAGCTAGATGGCAACATTTAGGTTTGCTGAAGTTTAGGGGGCCATAGGTCTAGGCTCTTTTTGTTCAGTAACGTATTTTCTGGTTTTGCCTGACGTACCACATTGTGCGACAGAGGCAAAAGTTCTTAAAAATATAAAATATATCATCTTTAACAGTACGGAGGTGCTTTTTTTTATTTTTGCTATATAGAACTGTTCTAAATTGCATATCAATGGAATCACTTAAATTAAGGCCGCGCCTTAAAATTGAATCTGAAAAAAGTCCGACACTTTTGATGGAAAGCATTATCGCAAAGCTGATGGCTCCCTCGGAATATGTTGTGGGAAGTACTCTAGAGAACCACGCATATCTGAAAATTAAGGATGAGCACCAGCACTATTGGTCGCCTGAACTGCATTTAAGTATTGAGGCAACCGATAACGGATCCTTGCTGAGAGGTGTAGCAGGGCCAAAACCCAAGATATGGACTATGTTTATGTTTTTTTATTCGGCAGTCATAGTTTTGTTTTTGTTTGGTGCCGCTCTTGGGGTCTCGCAATGGTCTTTGGGTATGCATGCCCCATGGTTATGGAGCGTCCCGGCCTCGGTATTTACCTGGCTGTTGATATTGGGAGCGGCAAAATACGGGCAGTCTAAAGGAAAACATCAGCTGAGCCTTTATATAGTTTTGTGAATGAGGTACTTGAATAAAGAGTTTATGTTTACGGCTTCGCCCCCCGGCTGTTTCCTGAAATCATCATTATCATAAAAAGCTTTAGCAATACTGCATAAATATATATGTTCAGGGATTATTTGTCCGATTATTTATTTTTATTGCGTGAAAAAGGTTTTCCTTTTATATTTGACAAAATAATTTTTGTGAGAATAAAGTATTTGACAGCAATTTTTTTTCTGTTCGGTTTTGTGGCTTTGTCTGAAGCACAAACATATCTCTACAAAGGATTAGTCAAGGACAAGAACAACAGAAGCCCATTGGCTTTTGTGAATATTGTGAGCGATAATGGCTTTGGCGCCACAACTGATATTGATGGGAAATTTGAGATAAGGCTGAACGAGAACAGCAGTGCGCTGCACTTGTCGTATATTGGTTATGAGCCGCTAAGCATGGCGGTTGACAGTAGTGAGGAGTTGCATTATATTTATTTGATGCCAAAAATATTTCATTTGCGGGAAGTTGAAGTATTTCCGGGCATAAACCCGGCACACCGGATTATTGATAGTGTGCTCTCGCATAGGGATGAAAACGATCCGAGGAAAATCAAGAAGTTTACTTATGTTTCTTACGATAAGATGAACATCACAGTTGAAGCGGATTCGCTTATGGCGATGGATACCGCCGCCATGGATACAAATCAAAGACGCTTGCGGGGCTTGCTAAAAAAACAAGATATTTTTTTGTTGGAAACGGTGAGCGAAAGAAAATATATGGCTCCCGACTTAAACCAGGAAACAGTTTTGGCCACAAGGGTTTCTGGTTTTAAAGACCCCGTAGTTGCTTTTATGATCTCGCAATTGCAGTCAACGTCCTTTATGAGCCCCAGATAAACATATTGAGCAAAAGCTATGTAAACCCGATTAGCAAGGGCAGCAAGGACAAGTATCTGTTTTTAATAGAGGACACTACCTTTACGGATCGCGGGGATACTGTATTCATGATTTCGTTCCGCCCCAAAATCAAAAGCCGGTTCGAGGGAATGGAAGGCTTTTTATATGTCAATGAGCACAAATGGGCCATACAAAATGTTAAGGCTCAGCCACCTGACGACAGCAGCGGAATTGCCGTTAAAATTCAGCAAGCCTATAAACTTGTTGATGGCCAGTGGTTCCCGTACCAGTTGAATACCGATATTGTTTTCAATAATATGGCGGTAAGCGACGGTGATTCGTCTTATCCGTTGGTTGGCAAGGGCAGGAGCTATATTCGGGACATTAACCTCGACCCTGATATAAAAAAGAAACAATTCGGATACCACGAAGTGGAGATCGAGGAGGACGCAACAAAGCGAAAGGGCGAGTTTTGGCAAGAGTATCGCGTTGATAGCCTTACTGAAAGGGAAAAAGAGACTTATAGGGTCATTGATTCACTAGGGAAGGAAGCCGATTTTGACAAGATGGCGACTACTTTTCAGACTTTGATGGTCGGGAAAGTCCCTTTGTGGATATTCGATATGGATTTGGACAAGCTAATACATTACAATAATTATGAGGGGCTTTATCTGGGCATGGGCATGCACACTAATGGGAGGTTCTCGAAGAAAATCAAGATCGGGGGATATTGGGGCTATGGTTTTAAGGATAAGTCGGCAAAATATGGGCTTGATCTTAATGTAAAACTGCATAAAAGATCCGAATCGGCAGTCAGGCTCGAACTGTACAATACCGTTCTTGCTTCCGGCGAAGTTGATTTCTTTGATGATAGATTCCAGGCCTGGAAGACTGATTACTTCTATAAGTTTTTCATTAGCAGGATGAATAAAACTATTGGTGGGAATATCAGTTATTCGTTTCGCTTGAGGCCTTTGCGCGATTTCAAATGGAACGTTTCGTATAATTACAACAACAAAAAGGCTTTCGGGGATTACAGCTTTTCCAATTCAGTGTTTACTGAGCCCATATCCGAGTTTAGTTTTTCGGAACTCAGTCTGGGCTTTCGTTTTTCTTTCCGCGAGAAAGTTATTGAAACTTCCAAGGGGCAAATCTCGTTTGGTTCGGGATATCCGGTAATATGGTTTAAATATACTCATGGCATGGCAGGCGCAGGCGGCGATTTTGCATTTGAGAGATTTGATATCAAAGTTCAAAAGACGCATAAAACAAACTATTTCGGGGAGTTTACCTGGCATGTCGCTATAGGTTATATCTCAGGTGATATCCCTGCACCTAATTTATACAACACCTACGGAACTTACAGGTCTTTTGCGCTTTATGCTCCTTATAGTTTCTCTACAATGAGGACCAACGAGTTTCTCTCGGATAAGTATGCAGCCTTGTTCCTGACGCACGATTTCAAAGAGTTGCTATTTAAATTCGGGAATTTCAAGCCACGTCTTTTATTGCTTACCAATATCATCCTCGGATCGCTCGATAATCCCCGGCATCATAAAAATTATAATTTTAAAACTCTCGATAAAGGCTATTTTGAATCGGGCATTATTATAAGGAAATTGCTCAACCTTCAAGTTTATGACCTTGGTTTGGGGGTTTTGTACCGCTATGGCCCATATAGCTTTGATGATAATTACATGAATTTCGCCTATAAAATCAGCCTGTATTATGCATTCTGATTTTTAGGCTTGGAAATTGAGAGTTGAAAAAAGTCATTAGTAGTTGATAATTAATGGAATAGCTTATAATTACAAGTCCTGAGGCGATTAAGGGCAACAGAAGTGGAATTTTCCATAAATGGGAAAGTTTTTTTTGTTAAATTTACGGGCGAAAAAATATTTATATAAATGGACGAAAAATATTTCCAATATCTCAAACCTATATCCGCCATTGCAATTGTGGCTTTTATGGGTTGGTATTTTATGGATATAGTAGCTTACATCTTAGCGGCTATCTTCCTTTCAATGATTGGTTCACCCGTTGTTAAAAGGTTGGACAGGATTAAGTTTGGCAGTAAAAACATGCCTCACGGTATAGGTGCTGCAATAACATTGTTGAGCATAATTATCGGCATTGGCCTATTCCTTGTTCTAATTGTTCCGTTAATAATATCGCAGGCAAATGTTATAGCCTCCATCGATGTTGAGAGCATGAGCGAGTATTTTCAGAACTCCATGAAAGGCTTTTATGAGTTCCTGGTACAGTATAATGTTGTTGATCCCCAATCAAGCTTTGTGCAATATTTTCAGGAACAATTAGTTGAGGTCGTTGATTTGGCCAAGTTTACAAACTTCTTCGCAAACCTCGTAAGCGGTACCGGTTCGGTATTGATGGGAGTGTTTATAATAGTGTTCTTGACATATTATTTCCTTTTGGAAAGTGATTTAGCAAAACGCTCATTGTTGATACTTGTTCCTGATAAGCAAATGCCCAACGTAGAACAGGTGTTGCACGATTCAAAGTTCTTGCTTGTCCGTTATTTTCATGGTATTTTGATAGAGGTTGGTATCATGATGACGCTGGAAGCCACCGGTTTGTTGATATTCGGCATTCCCAATGCGATATTAATCGGGTTTATAGGTGGTTTAATGAACATAATCCCATATTTAGGCCCGTTGATAGGAGGGCTGATCGGAATAATTTTAGCCGGGTTGTCAGTTATGGGAATTGGTGATTATGAGAGTTTATGGTACACTGTTATTGTGGTTGCCGCAGTATTCGGCGGAGCAAACATGGTAGATAACTTTATTCTTCAGCCACAGATTTATTCGAAAAGCGTAAAGGCGCATCCGGTTGAGATATTTCTGGCCATTATCGTGGGAGGGAAAATCTCAGGAATTGCTGGAATGATTCTTGCTATACCAACTTATACGGTAATAAAAGTAGTAATCCGGCAGTTTAGGCAAAGGATGAAATTAAATGATTTTTTATCAAAAAAAAGGAATATAAACCGTAATAAATAAGCATTAAAATAATAATACTATGAGTAACAATAGTTCAGGAGGATTTGCTTTTATTGCAGGATTGGCAATAGGGGCAGTAGTAGGAGCAATAGCAGGATTGCTTTATGCACCGGATTCGGGCGAGGAGACCCGAAGGAAATTACAAGATAAATCGAAGGATTTAACTGACGATCTCCAGGATAAATTCGACGACTTTAAAGAAACCGTTACTGATGCCCTCGAAAATGTGAAGGCAAAGGTCGAGGAGGTGAAATCAAAGGATGCCAAAAAAGCATAATGACCGGGAAACAAAGGGAATATACTGAGTTTGCCGCCCCGTTGAAAGATGCTTTTAATGAATTAAGAGCGTATCTCGATCAGCAGCTAAGCTACAATAAACTTGTACTATCAAAAAAGATAGGGGAACTGTCCTCTTACTTTGTCTTGTTGATGATATTGGTATCCCTAGGTTTTCTAGTGCTTTTTTTTCTGTCTTTTGGATTTGTCTGGTGGTTTTCAACAGTTTATCCCGGTAGTATGTATATCGGGTTTTTAATAGTTGCAGGATTTTATGCATTTTTGGCATCTGTTGTTTTTACTGCTCGCGAGGCGTTGATATTTAAGCCTATACGAAAGATGTTCGGAAATATATTATATTCTGACTCCAGTTCCGATGTAAAGAGGGAGACTTTTGAATCGGCAGAAATGCTTGATGCTAAAATTATCTTCGCAAAGGAATCACTATTAAATCACGAAAAGCAGCTGGCAAAATCCATAACTGGCCTGGCTGATGTATATACATTGAAAAATATTGGTTTTCAGGCATTTCAAACAAGTTATAATACTTTTATGAGTGCTTTGGGCATGGCCAAGATGGGATTTAAATTTGCTCAAACAATAAAAAGAAAATTCTGGGATAGGAGAAAACCTAAAAAGGCTGAAAGAATCGAATCCGAAAGTCGCAAGAAGCAGGGTTAAACTGTTAAGATATCTTTTTCCTTTAACTCGAAATAATCATCCACTTTTTTAATATACTTATCCGTAAGTTTCTGGATCTCATCCATTAAGTTTTTAACCTCGTCTTCCGATATGCCCTCTTTCTCAAGTTTTTTGGCTTCGTCATTTGCGCTTCGGCGCGTGTTCCTGATTCCTATCTTGGTGTCTTCCGCTTCCGATTTTGCCTGCTTTACCAATTCTTTCCTGCGTTCCTCTGTTAGGGCCGGAACGTTTATCCTTAATATTTCCCCCTCGTTCATTGGGTTAAACCCCAAACCTGAATTCATTATCGCTTTCTCAATTTCATGAATGCTGCTCTTGTCGAAAGGCTGGACTACAATCATCCTGGCATCGGGCGTGCTTATGTTTGCAGTTCTTTCAATTGGTGTTTTTGTACCGTAATAATCTACCAACACCCCATTGAGCATAGCAGGACTGGCTTTGCCCGCTCTTATCTTTTGAAATGCTTTTTCCAGATGCTCCATGGAATGGTTCATTCCTTCTTCAGCTTCCTCAAGGCATAATATTGAATCGTCAGTCATGATATAAAAATTTTCTCAGCACAAATTTAACATTTCTATTAATAAATTTGCAATGCTGACAAATAAAATTATCATCAATAAAGTTTTTCATAAAGGCCTAGCTCAACTGCATCTATATTTGATAAATACAACTGTATGCTTTCGGCTTCCAGATAACTGCTGTCTCGTTTCCAGATATACGCTTTTAATATACTCCCCTCTGATATTGGATAATGATTTAGCAATCTCTTCGAGTTTATTGCAAAAAAGCCCGAATCCGGATTGTTTGTCATGAAATTCTTTAGCTCGGACGCTGTCCACCAAACAGATTTTCCGTTCTTGTCTTGTAAGTCCATTACCAACAGCGCATTAGTGTTTTTGTCGGCATGCCTGATCTTTGCCAGAACATTTATGACATTGTATTTTTTGAATCGAGCCGAATCAGTTTGTATTTCCACCGATCTGCTAAAACCAGGCAATTGTGACTTGTAAATCGGTTTGGAATTATTGATACCGGCCATTCCTATAAGATGCCTCTCGATATTAACCGTATCGCCGAACATCAAGTTTGACAAGACAAAATATTCGGAGTTGAAAAAGCTTTTCCGCTTTAAAACATATTTATATCTATTTTTCAAAATAGCCAAATATGTTAAATCGGAATAATCGGCCCAGCCAAAAAACACCGTTTCCGGTTTTTTTTCTTTTAAAAATCCAATCAGGTCAGCAGTTTTGTTGTCAAGGGTAATTTTAAAATAATTTGTGTCGAGATGGTTTTTTAGGAGATAATAATCAAACATCCTTGGCTCAGGCGCCTGCAGTATTACCGCAGACCCCTGTGGGTTTATTTTATTGATATCGTTTGAGAGGTTTTCCGCAATGCCGTCAAACCCCTGCCGGTACATGATCTTATAATGCTGCCTGCCAAAAACAAGGCTGAATATTCCAACAACAGCTATAAGCGCAATAAACGAAAATTGAATGTTCTTCTTGATATTGCCGACAAACGAGAACATCAATAAAATCAAGAACGGAAAAACAAATAATAGTGTGGAGTTTTGAAGAATGGGGTTGCGATAAACGGAATATAGATGTGCTGTTATATAAGTGGTTGTGAACCAGGATATCGCAATCCATCTAAATTTGTTTCTGCCAGGCTTTGTTGTTTTCGAGGAAGTACTTAAAAAGAAAACGGAGATTATGATAGTGAAATAAAATATCTGTGAGAAGTTGAAGCTATATGCAAGGAAATGCAGCAGGAAATCATTTTCGGGAACAGCCAGCCAGCCACCTATATCACCTCTGCCCAATTGAGCCAGGAAGATTGTGATATGGGGAAGGTACAATATTAGAATTATGGTGTTGGCAAGCACATATTTCCGGAGATCCTTAATTTTAAAGAACAACAAACCTGTCAACCCTTGAATCAAGACAAAAAACAAGGAAAACGCATGGGTGTACGAAGCCGCAACTGCAGCCACGACATAGGGAACAACAGTTATTGTTGTAAATTGCTTATTGACAATCAGTTTGGTCCAGTAGAATGTTGACAATAAAACAAACATTAAGCCCGGACTATAGGGCCGTGCCAGTTGGCTGTAAAATACAGTATATTGGATAACTGCAAAAACAAGCGACGAAAAAACGGCGGTTTGCTTCCCGAACCATAATTTTCCAATACGATAAACAAGATAAACCGAAATTATTCCGCTTATAATGAACGGTAGCTTCAAGGACCATTCGCTAAGGCCGAAAAGTTTTATCCAATAATATATAAAAACCTGAACGCCAGCCGGATGGCTATCGTTTTGTTTAACGCCATATTCGATTAAATCATGAAAATTGTTGTAATGGGTCCGGAGTATTGCACTAAATTCATCATGCATGAATGGCAAATCCCAGAAATCGTAAAGCCTTAACAAGGATGCTATTGCGATAATAAACACTACAATCGCGTTGTCGGCAGAGATTTTGTTTTTGTTTAAAAGAAACATTTTTTTAGTTGGAAACAATGGTTCCCCTCGAAGTGTCCTCAAGGACTTTCCCAAGGTTTCCTTTTTGGTTCATGTCAAATACGAGTATGGGCAGGTTGTTTTCCCTGCAAAGGGTAAATGCCGTCATATCCATTATTTTCAGGTTCTTGTGATATGCCTCGTCAAAACTGATTTTTTCATATTTAACTGCCTTGGGATCTTTCTCGGGGGCGGCGGTATAAACACCGTCCACCCTTGTTCCTTTTAGCAAGGCGTCGGCCCCAATCTCTATGCCCCTCAGTGCCGAAGCAGTATCCGTTGTGAAAAACGGGTTTCCTGTCCCGCCTCCTATTATAACAACATATCCGTCGTTTAAATACTGTTTGGCTTTTCTGCCGCTTGTTGACTCGGCTATTGGATCTATATTCAGTCCTGACAACAGTTTGGTTTCCAGCCCTTGTTTTTCCAGTTCTGCCTGAAGAGCCATAGAGTTTATCACCGTGGCCAACATTCCCATATAATCCCCTTGAACCCTGTCGAAGCCTTTGGCAGCAGCTTGCATTCCCCTAAAGATGTTTCCGCCGCCGATTACAATGGCGACTTCCACTCCCTTTTCGACTATTTCTTTTATGTCATAGCAATATGACTTCAAGGTTCCGGGGTCGATACCATATTGTTGATTTCCCATCAGCGACTCGCCGCTTAATTTCAGAAGTACTCTTTTATAACTCATAATCAAAAATTTAAAACCAAAAACCTACATTTACGAAGAACGACAGGCTGGGATTGATGTTGGAGCCCATTACTGTCAATTCAACAGGGCCTATAAAACTGTCGTAACTTGCTGTAACACCATAACCGAACATGGCGTTTTTCATATCGACAACTTGACTTATGTTGGTGCCGTTTATTCCCATATCGAGTCGGCCAAGAACGTATATTTTTTTAACCAGCTGATATTGTAGTTTCATTCGTGTAATCCAGGTGTAATAACCCCAGCTTTGTACAAAGTTCACGCCCGTAAAAGGTATTTGAGTCTCAACATAATTGTTGGGGTTCAATCCGCCAACGCCTATCCAGTGTTGGATTGGCGGCAATAATTCCTGCTTTATGGTAAAAGCTGTAAATATACCCGGGCGCAGTGTTAAGCGTTTGGCTAAGGGGAAGTTTTGCTCGAATTTCAAGAATGCGACAGCCGAGCTTTGAAATAT
Source organism: Bacteroidota bacterium (assembly GCA_024279935.1). Lineage (GTDB taxonomy): Bacteria > Bacteroidota > Bacteroidia > Bacteroidales > F082 > BM524. The sequence continues at coordinate 21,659 of JAJRQZ010000033.1, read as the reverse complement.
GTCATTTAAATTGTTGTTCGACCAGCTGGCGATATACTTGACCTTTAGGATTCCTTTCGAGCCCCTTGTCGGGAAATAGACCTTGTTGTACGAATCAACGTGAAAAGAAATAAAAGGAGTGCCATAGCTGCTAAAGTGCTCGTATTTTGTCAAAGCAGTATCGACAACTACATCCTGGTTAAACTTGAAATATTCGTATGTAATGCCCAAGCGCACGGAAACCTTGTTTTTGTATGTCTTGCTCCCAAAAAACGTAACTGCATAATTGTTGAACGCATATCTTCCTTTTTTCACGTCTTTCTCGTAGTCGTTGAAGTTGAAAGAATACATGTCGATGCCCAAACCTATACTGGCAGAGTTTGAATTGCTTAAATGATATAAAGCCTTGAGCCTCGGGTTGGGGCCAAGTACCAGGCTGGCAAACACTTTCGACCTTTTTCCAAGAATGTTCCTTGCACTCAAGCTTGCTAAAATGCTGCCTTGGTAATCATAATCGTAGTGAACTGCCAAGGCGAGGTTTCCAGGGTCGGATTCGGTTACATAAACATGAAGGTTAGTATTGCCGTTCTCCGGAAGTAATTTATATGTTATATGCTTAAAGAATTTTGATCCGTAGATTCGGGTTGTCCTGTTTTTTAACTCTAAGAGGCTGATTTTTTTATTTGAATAATCTTTAATAAAATCCTTAAAATACGACATTGGCATTTTATCGAGTCCTTCGACAAGCACCTTGTTTATATAAACTGAATCAAGCGGTTTGGCATTCATCTTCCTGACGGCCCTGTATTCGATATTGTTTAGCGAATCGGCAAGGGCTTTTATCTCTTCGAAATGCTGACGGCCTGTTTTTTCGCCTACGGCAATTATGGAGTCGTAGGACATGAACTCCATCATACCGTATTCCATGGGTAATTGTATATATAAATCAGTGTTCTTATAACCGGCTTTATTGGCGTCAACCCTATAAAAACCGATAATTTGGTCAATCACGGCCGTTACCGAGTTCAAGTCAGCGATATCATCTTTTAAGCCGCTTTGGACGTCCGCCCCAACAATAATATCTATTCCTTTGTTCTTAACATTGATAACCGGGTAATTGTTCACGACACCTCCGTCAACAATATATTTGCCATCTATTTTCATGGGCGAAAAATAACCGGGGATCGACATGCTGGCCCTGATGGCATCAGGAAGATAGCCTTTGTTTAGCTCCACTTCCTGGCCGGTAAGCAAGTCAGTGCCGATACAAAGGAAAGGGATTTCCAATTTACTGAAATCCTGTATGTTATAGGCTGGGGAAAGAAAGTAGTTCAAAAGCTGGTCAACCTCTTGCCCCTCATGGAATGAAGACATGAGACCGAGTTTTTTTTCTTTTAAAGGAAGTGTGAGTATCGCATCGCTCGCAAACTCTTTTTCCGAATATGCTATGTCTTCTCTTGGTATAAGGTCGTTTAAAACCATATCCCAGTCTTCCGCTTGAACAAGTTTCTCGATATCCTCGGGCGAATAACCGACAGCGTATAATCCGGCTACTATGCTGCCCATACTTGTGCCTGCAACATAATCAACCGTCAGCCCGGCCTCGCGCATAACTTTCAATAGCCCAATATAAGCAAACCCTTTGGCTCCCCCTCCGCTCATGACAAGCCCTACCGTAGGACGCTTGCCTGCCTTTTCGGATTGGCCGAAAACAATATTGTTTCCAAATATCAAATAACTTATAATCAGGATAAAAAGAGCAATTCTATTTTTTGAAGCCCAATTCATATTAATTAAAACTTTTTCGGGAAACTACTATAATCGTCCGCTTGTTTGTTGAAGTTTACAAGAAAGTTGCTAATGCTGATTGACGAAAAATTGTTCGCGGTAAACAGGTATTGTTTCCCACCTTCGAACGCAATGGTATCGCTGATTGAGATAGTTAGGTTGTCGCTACCGTTATTAATGCTGTATAACACCCTCTTATCGCCCAATTTTGAAACGGCCCATACCGAACTGGTGTCAAAAGTGATATTTGCTGTTCTGTCGCCGGGAGAGCTAACTATATAATTGACCTGAAAATGTGAAGGAGGGTTAGTTATTGTGGTCGCGTAACTATAAACCGGGAAGTCGGGTTGGATATTGTTTTTTGTGCAACAACTATTAGTAAGGACTAAAATACTTATAATAAGCAAGGTAGAGAAAGCAGACTTTATACTCATATAATTAATTTTTGCTAATTTAAACATTTTTTCCATGACACTGCTTATATTTCTTGCCGCTCCCGCAAGGGCATGGGTCGTTTCTGCCGACTTTCTTTTCAACCCTTATCGGTTGAGGTTTTTCTTTCTCCTGCGTATTGCTGTTGGATTGCGAGAGCAGGTCGCCCCTTTCTTCCTTCATTTGCGATCTGTCCAAACCTCGTGGCAGTCGGGCTTCCCTGATTTGCCCTTGATTCTTGATTAGGATATCCCCTTTGATAAGATAAGAGACCACATCTTTGTTTATCTTTTGGAGCATTGTCTTGAACAGGTTGAACGATTCGAATTTGTATATCAGCAAAGGGTCTTTTTGTTCGTAAGTTGCATTCTGGACCGACTGTTTTAAATCGTCCATTTCCCGCAGATGTTCCTTCCATGAATTGTCGATGGTAGAAAGCGATATGCCTTTTTCAAATGCGAGAGGGACTTCCGTGCCGTTGCTTTCAACTGCTTTTTTAAGGTTTGCCACTATCTGTACTTCTCTGTTCCCGTCAGAAAACGGAATGGCAATGTTCTCGTATTGCGATTGGTTTTCGTAAACATCCTTGATAACGGGAAGTGTGTTTTCGCCCAGGCGAACGCGCTTTTCGCTATATGCCGAATAAACTTTTTCGAACATTTTGTCAATTAGTTCATCAACAGGTGATTTCAGGAACTCTTGCTCCTCAAACGGAGTTTCGCTCGTAAAGGTACGGTAAAGTTCCAGCTTAAAACCTTCATAATCGCTTTGGCTCTTATAATCATTAACTACCTGCTCGCATAAATCGTATATCATATTCGACACATCGACGGCAAGGCGTTCGCCGAACAAGGCATGGTGGCGGCGTTTGTAGATAACTTCTCTTTGAGAGTTCATGACGTCGTCATATTCAAGCAGTCTTTTTCTTATCCCAAAGTTGTTGTCCTCAACTTTTTTCTGTGCCCTTTCAATGGATTTAGTGATCATCGAATGTTGTATGACCTCTCCTTCCTTAAGTCCTAAGCGGTCCATAATTCCGGCAATTCGTCCTGAACCGAACATGCGCATAAGGTCGTCTTCGAGCGAAACGAAGAACTGTGAGCTTCCGGGGTCTCCCTGGCGTCCGGCACGGCCGCGCAGCTGCCGGTCAACGCGACGCGATTCGTGTCGTTCGGTACCAACGATTGCCAAACCGCCCGCTTTTATAACTTCTTTGCTGAGCTTGATGTCCGTACCGCGACCGGCCATGTTTGTCGCTATTGTTACCATCCCAGCCTGGCCGGCTTCTTTAACGATTTGTGCTTCCTTTTGGTGAAGTTTCGCGTTCAGGACATTATGCTCGATATGTCTCCTGGTAAGCATCCTGCTCAATAGTTCCGAGGTTTCAACAGAGGTGGTGCCAACCAGGACCGGGCGTTTTTTCTCAACTAATACTGCGATTTCATCGATCACGGCGCTGTATTTTTCTCGCTTGGTCTTATAAATCAAGTCTTGCCTGTCGTCGCGGATAATAGGGCGGTTTGTTGGGATTTCAATAACGTCGAGTTTGTAGATGTCCCATAGTTCACCAGCCTCTGTGATTGCCGTACCCGTCATCCCGGCAAGTTTTTTATACATGCGGAAATAATTTTGAAGGGTGATGGTTGCATAAGTTTGTGTCGCTGCTTCAACAGTAACGTTTTCCTTGGCTTCAAGAGCCTGATGCAGTCCGTCGGAATATCGGCGGCCTTCCATTATGCGGCCTGTTTGCTCGTCAACGATCTTTATTTTATTGTCCATAATTACATATTCCACATCTTTCTCAAACATGGTATATGCTTTAAGTAACTGATTAACAGTATGTACTCTTTCAGATTTTATGGAATAATCCTGTATCATCCTGCTTTTTTTCTCGAGTTTCTCTTTCTCGTTGAGAGTGGATTTTTCCATATCGGCAATTTCGGCGCCTATATCGGGAAGGATGAAAAAAGAGGGGTCGTCGTATGATTTGGTAAGCAAGTCGATTCCTTTTTCCGTGAGGTCCACGGAATTTTGTTTCTCATCGATAACAAAATAAAGTTCGTCATCGATAATATGCATGTTCTTGGCCTGCTCCTGCAAATAGAAATTCTCAGTCTTGTGCATCAATGTTTTGTTTCCTTCCTCGCTGAGGAACTTAATAAGGGCTTTGTTTTTAGGTAAGCCGCGAAAAGCCCTGAACAGCTGATCGCTACCTTTTTTTACCTCATCGTTATTGGCAGGCTTGCTGAGCAAACTCTTTGATTCGGCCAATATCTTGGTAACCAGTGATTTTTGGGCATTATAAAGTTTCTGGACATCGGCCTTAAGTGCATCAAATTCCTGTAGGTCTCCTTTCGGCGTTGGACCTGAAATAATGAGCGGAGTCCGCGCATCGTCAATCAATACTGAATCGACCTCATCCACTATTGCGTAGTTATGAGGCCGCTGAACAAGTTCCTCGGGGTTTCCTGTCATGTTGTCACGAAGATAGTCGAAACCGAACTCGTTGTTCGTGCCATAAGTAATGTCGGCAAGATAAGCGTCCCTGCGTGCTTGTGTGTTTGGCTCGTGCTTGTCGATAACGTCTATTTTCAGACCGTGGAAATTATAAAGCATGCCCATCCATTCGGCATCGCGCTTAGCCAGGTAATCGTTGACGGTAACAACATGAACACCTTTCCCGGGCAGGGCATTTAAGTAAACCGGCAAAGTTGCCACAAGGGTTTTCCCCTCCCCCGTAGCCATCTCGGCAATTTTCCCTTGATGCAAAACCGTTCCCCCGATCAGCTGTACGTCGTAATGGATCATTTCCCATTTGGTGAGGTTGCCGCCGGCAACCCATTGATTGTCATAGTAGGCTTTATTTCCCTTGATGTTTACGCTTGCCATTTTTGACGCAAGATCCCTGTCGAAATCTGTGGCAGTTACCTCTATTACGTCATTCTCGGAAAAGCGTTTCGCTGTTTCTTTCATGACGGCAAAAGCCTCGGGTGAAATTTCATCCAATATATCCTGGCTTTTGTCATAAGATTTTTTCCCCAATTTGTCGATTTGGGAATAAATCGATTCTTTCTCGTTTACGCTTATGCCGGAATCGGATTCCAGTTTGTCTCTAAGTTCCTTTATTTCTTGCTCCTCGGCTGATATGTATTCTTTAATCCTCCTCTTGAATTCCTTGGTTTTTTCCCTGAGCTGGTCATTATCAAGCTGTGAGATATTCTTTTCGGCTTGGTGCACTTTATCAACATAAGGTTGTAGAACTTTTAGGTCCTTTGTAGCCTTATCACCGAACATCTTCTTTATTATACTTAACATTTCTTTGTCTTAAAAAGATTGAAGCTATTGGATATCAATAATTATTCCATTAGCATTTGCATTAGGCAAAAATACTCTGATTTCAGATTATACCAAATGAATATTCTTAAAAATGATTATTGCATGCATTGCCCAAAAGTACTTGAAGCTACGAATTTGCAACTAAATACTTTGGATGGTGGAATTAAGCCCTGTATCCTGGGCACAGCTTACTGAACTCCGAACCCCTCAGTTTCCTGCCTCCCATCTTTTCATAAGCGCATTAATGAAGTTGGCCAGGTTTTCGTCAGGCATGGGCGCTGTTGCCGAGGCGATGCTCCCGTCGGGATTTAATAAGACATAGGACGGGAATACTTTTATATTGAACTTTTCCAAGAGCAATATGTCGTCTATTCGTGCTGTAGGCCATTCGTAATCCCGCTCATACATAAAATTGTTTATCTTACGGGGGTCTCCTTTTACAAGGCTGATTATCCTCAATTTGGAATTGAACATTTGCCTGATCTCGTCTATCATGCTGATATGCGAAATGCATATACGGGAGTTTTCTTTTATGAACATGAGCAAGGTGAATTTTCCTTGTAAACTATCAGTGGAAATTATTTTACCTTCCTGGCTTTTAAGCGAAAACCGCGGGGATGGGGAACCATAAACTAGTTTTTGAAGCTTTGCGATATAGTTTCCGGCGATATTCCTATGCTCGCTGAAACTGCTGTTGCGCCCTACTTGCCGAAGCAGTTTAATAACATTGTTCCGGTTGAAACCTCTTGTGTTATAAAACTTTGCCAAACCAATAATCCCTATAAGCTCCCTCAATCGAGCGTCATTGGCAAGTTGGATGTTCCCCTGCGAAATTAATTGATCGAGCTGCTTATAGCCCGATGAATAGTTTACCGTTTCCACGAGTTTTGCGTAGTCGATGCCGCTTTTGCCCGACAATAAGTAATTATTAAAGACTTCCTTGAATAAACTACTGTACTCTATGTTGTTATATAATATTTTATTGTTCAAGAAGTATTCATTTATGAGCTTGATTTCGTTTTTTTTACGACTAGCCAGCTCGAGCGATGCTATTTTGTATCTTCTGTAATCCTTGAAAAAGTCGTTGTGGAAATTGCCGAACATCGAATCCGTTTCATGTCTGAAGTCGATAATGAGCTTGTTGCTTCTCGACCTCGAAAGTTTTATAAAATTCCGCAAAAGAAAATTATTATAAACAATATTGAAATTTTGGATATTGGTGTTTAAAGCATTGGGTGCCAAGAATTCATATAGCAAAGGCTGTTGTTCGTAGATTGACTTGTTTCCTGAGGAGGTGTCCTCCAAAAACTGTAATCGAACATTGTCGCCGGCTTGCAAGAAAATCTCGGCTTTTTTCAAATCCAGCGCAACTAAAGCCATACGAAGCCCTGCTATCTTGCTTTTTAAGTGGAATTCCCCGTTTTCGCCGCTTCGTGTGGTAGCGATAGTTTTTTCCAGTTCCGAGAACTGATCTTCAAGAGAAATTAAACGCACCAATTGGTTTTTCGAGCCCAGAGCGTGGCCGGAAACTTCGATTTCTTGACCGAATACGTTTAGTATCAGTAAAAGGATCGGAAATAAGATAAGTTTTTTCAATTGATAAATTTTGTGTTATGTCATCAACGTTGACAATACTATAATGTTACTTCAGATGGGATTAATTTTGATACGTCGCCGCCATTCTTAAAAACGTCGCGAACAATGGAAGAAGTTATGGGCGTGTATTTGGCCTCTGTTAATAGGAATACGGTTTCGATATTGTCGCTCATCATGTGGTTGACCTGCCCGATGCCCCGCTCAAACTCAAAATCGGCGGCGGTGCGCAGGCCTCTTAAAATATAGTTTGCCCCCACTTTTTTGCAATAGCCAATTGTTAAGCCCTCATAGGTTTCAACTTCGACATTTTCAAGATCCTTAAAAACATCCGTAATCCATTTTTTTCGTTTTTCCACTGAAAACATATATTTCTTTAACGAATTTATGCCTATGGAAACAATAATTTTGTCGAACAAAGGTGCCGCCCTCTTAACTATTGAAACATGTCCGAGCGTAATTGGGTCGAAGGAACCGGGAAAGATCGCAATTTTATCCATCATGGAAATCAGTTTTATTTAATATGTAAAAGTAATATTTGTTCATCAATAATTAAAATAGGTTTTAAAGCCCTCTCTCAGTGAGCGATATGATAATTTCAGAAGCTCTTCCGCTTCTTCAGGGTTTCGCCATTCGGCAGTTTCGATATCTTCTTTTTTTTGGGGGAATAGCTTCGAGTCGCTATCGGTCCTCATCTCAAACCAGAAGGTTTTCTTCAGGACCCAATTTTGCTTTAGTTTATAAATATGCCATGTCGAGGGAAGCTGATTCGTTATTTCAAGACCTCTCACCGATGTTTCTTCTTCCACTTCCCTTATAGCAGTTTCTTCCGGGCTTTCCCCCTTTTCCATTTTTCCTTTTGGGAAATCCCAAAGGCCGAAACGTTTTATGAACAGGACTTTTGAGTTTTTATTGAGCACTAATCCGCCGGCAGCGTTAATAACTTTAAAGCAGGAAGAGAAAACATCGAAAAGCTCATCTTCATTCGATGAAACCAGAATCTTGTCGCCTGTTATATTCTCACTAAGCAATTGGCTGATAAAACCCTTCATAATATCAGGATTGCCGATTGTAATAACTTCAGTATCAGCAGCATTATCAATACTTTCCGATTTAAGGACAATTAATAAGTCGTTAATAAAAACTTTATACATTTGCACCCATGATTTATAATTCGGATTCAGCCGCTAAAGTTGCAGAATCGCTTCTGCAAATTAAAGCAATAAAACTTAATAATGCCGAGCCTTTTACATGGGCTTCAGGGCTTAAGTCGCCAATTTACTGCGACAACAGGATTGCGCTCTCATTTCCTAAGATACGTACCTACATCCGCCAACAGATTGTTGAAGCCATTGAAGACAAGTTTGGCGAAGTTGATGTTATTGCCGGGGTTGCAACAGCGGGGATCCCGCAAGCGGCATTGGTTGCGGCAGCAATGGGTTTGCCATTGATTTATGTTAGGCCGTCAGGGAAAAAACACGGAATGACAAATAAAATTGAGGGCGTGATCAACCCGGGGCAATCTGTTGTTGTTATTGAAGACCTGGTCTCGACAGGAAAGAGCAGCCTTAAGGCCGTTGATGCCTTGCGCGATGCTGGCGCAAGCGTAAAAGGCATGGTGGCCATTTTTACTTATGGTCTGCAGAAAGCCGCTGAGAATTTTGAAAAGGCTAATTGTCAATTGGTTACGCTTTCGGATTATGATAATTTAGTTAAAATTGCTACTGAGGGCAATTACATTTCCAATAGCGACCTACTACCTCTGATGGATTGGCGCAAAGATCCCCAGGCATGGAGCGACGCCAGAAAATAGCCGCGAACACTATTATTAAAACTAAAACACAATTAATATTATGCATATTGAAGGCAAAAAAGTTAATATTAACGCCAGTAAGAAAAAGGTTTATGAATTCTTAAATGATTTTAATAATTATGAGAACCTCATGCCCGAGCAAATCGTAAATTGGAAGTCGGATACCGATGGCTGTTCGTTTACGATAAAAGGCATGGCCGATTTGAGTTTGAAGTTTGAGGAAAAAACCCCTTTCTCTGCCTTGAAAATTATCCCTGTTGGGAAGGCTCCTTTCAAATTTAGCTTGAACGTTAAACTTGTTGAAGATAGCTTGAACGAACAAAAAACCATCGGTGGCGTTGATGTTGAGGCAGACCTTAACCCTATGCTTGCCATGATGGCCAAACGGCCTTTGGAAAACCTTGTCAACGTTATGGCCGAGAACCTCAATAAGGTTTTTTAGGCATTCGGCTACGAGCCGGAGCGGCAAGATATAAAAAGTTGAGCTGCCAAGCCGAGAAAACTTTAAATCACGAACTCAATTTCTTTGAAGCCATAAATTTTTTCCTCACCCTTTTGTTTGGTGACAATCAACCTCCCATAATTGTCAATGCCCTTGATTTTGCCCTTGAATGACCGCGCGTTTTCGGTAAACTCATATAAATTATTAAACCTGAACATTTTATCGAGATAAGATTTTTCAAGCCATTTTGTTTTGGGAAACAGCTTAAAACGATAATAATTTTCCTCGAAGGATTCTAAAACTTTCTTTAAAACATCATTTGGATCAAATGTCTTGTTGGTGATCTGTGCCATTGAAATTGGGTTGGGCGCATCTGAGCAAAAACGTTCCTGATTAACATTTAAGCCAATTCCAATCACCGAATGCGAAATATAAGGGCCTTTTATTATGTTTTGAATCAAGATTCCCGCAAGTTTCCCGTCGGAATAATAAATATCGTTCGGCCACTTAATCTTTAGTTTATCGGCATCCAGAAAATCCGACAAGCTGTTTACCAATGCCAGCGAGACTATTTGTGTAATGACAAACTGATCTCCTGCCTTAATAAAATCAGGTTGAATCAAAATACTGAAAGTAAGGTTTTTGCCTGCTTCGCTTTCCCATTTGTTATTAGCGGTCCCTTTACCTTTAAACTGGTCTTGGGCAATGATTATTTTACCTTCTTTCGCGGTCTCATTAGTTGTTAGCTTAAACAAATAATCGTTGGTGGAGCCTAAGCTTTCTATTTCTTCAATTTGGAAATCCATGCTTACAATCTGCGTTTTCTTACAAAAAACCTTAAATATTCGACTAAAGTATAAAGTTTTAAGATTAAACTGGCAAATTCATTATTTTTGTTCCCTGAATTTAAAATGTTTATGGTAAAAAGTACAACAGACAAAGAAACCAAGATTCTACTTAAAGCACTTATATCCGCAATGCAGGAAAAGAAGGCGAAAAACCTCATTAGTATCGATATCTCGGGAATTGAGAACTCGGTTACGAATTATTTTGTGATTTGTAGCGGAACTTCCACAACCCAGGTGGACAGTATTTACGATAATATTTTAAAATGTGTTTCTGAAGAACTTAAGATAAAGCCGTTCCACAAGGAAGGATACGAAAATTCGGAATGGATTTTGATAGACTACTTCGACATTGTAGTCCATATATTTTTAGAGGATATAAGAAACTTCTATAAACTTGAGGATCTGTGGGCTGACGGTACAATTAAGATATATGAAGATGTGGCCTGAGCCGCATTTATTTAATATTTTGACATAATGGCAGAAGAAAAAAAAGACAATACTAATAATACAAAAAACAGCAAGAATAAGGGCAACGAGAACAAAAACCCTTTTGCGGGTTTTACCGGTGGCGCCGGAAAAAAACCAAAATTTAGTTTTTACTGGATATATGGAATCCTGGCACTTATAATAATTGGGTTCCCCATGCTCAACCTTGACGAGGGAGCGAAAAAAGCCGGTTGGGGCGAATTAAAGCAAATGCTTGAAAACCAGGATGTGGAAAAGATCATCCTGGTCAATAAGGAGACGGCTGAGATATTTATAAAACCTGAGCTGCTAAACACCGATAAATACAAGGATGTAAAGGGGCAAACAACATTTGGGCCAAAAAGCCCGCAATATTATTATAATGTTACATCACCCGATAAATTCGTTGAACGTATAGAGGCTTCGCAAAAAAACACTACCGACCCCATTTATGTTGAGAACGAGGTTAGGCACAACTGGAGCGGGGAGATAATAGGATGGATATTCCCGATACTTTTAATTGTCGGGGTCTGGTTTTTTATTATGCGCTCCATGAGCCGCGGCGGCGGCGGCGCCGGAGGGCAAATATTCAATATTGGGAAATCGAAGGCGCAGATGTACGATAAGAAAACAAGCGTGAACATCTCGTTTAAGGATGTTGCCGGACTTGAAGAGGCCAAAGTGGAAATAACGGAGATAGTCGATTTTCTTAAAACACCTGATAAATACACAAGGCTTGGGGGCAAAATCCCCAAAGGGGTGTTGCTTGTGGGCCCTCCCGGTACCGGAAAGACCTTGTTGGCAAAATCAGTTGCCGGCGAGGCCCATGTGCCCTTTTACTCCATTTCGGGCTCCGACTTTGTTGAGATGTTCGTTGGGGTTGGTGCGTCCAGGGTCAGGGATCTGTTCAAACAAGCCAAAGAGAAAGCACCCAGTATAATATTTATCGACGAGATTGATGCCATTGGCCGCGCCAGGGGGAAAAGCCCGATGACAGGCTCCAACGACGAAAGGGAAAACACCCTTAACCAATTACTTACCGAGATGGATGGCTTTACGCCAAACTCAGGTGTGATAATTCTTGCGGCAACCAACAGGGCGGATATACTCGATAAGGCACTTATGAGGGCAGGACGCTTCGATCGCCAGATATTTGTTGAACTTCCCGATCTGAAGGAAAGAAAAGAAATTTTTCAGGTCCACATGAAGCCTCTTAAACTAGACAGCAGCGTAAATCTTGAATTCCTCGCAAAACAAACACCGGGTTTCTCAGGTGCAGATATAGCCAATGTGTGCAACGAATCAGCCCTCATCGCCGCAAGGCAGAGCAACGAGAAAATTATGCCCGAGGATTTCATGAATGCCATCGACAGGATTATCGGGGGGCTGGAAAAGAAAAATAAAATCATTACACCAAATGAGAAAAAAGTTGTTGCCTATCATGAAGCAGGTCATGCATCAATAAGCTGGCTGCTCGAATATGCACATCCTTTGGTGAAGGTTACAATTGTGCCTCGGGGCAAATCGCTTGGTGCTGCCTGGTATCTGCCCGATGAGAGGCAGATTACGACATACGAGCAGTTGCTGGACGAAATGACTACCACGCTTGGCGGAAGGGCTGCCGAGGAGGGGGTGTTCGGGAAAATATCGACCGGGGCCCTAAACGACCTGGAAAAGGTTACCAAGCAAGCCTATGCCATGGTTGCATATTACGGGCTTAGCAAAAAGGTGGGCCACCTTAGTTTCTACGACTCGTCAGGACAACAGGAGTATTCGTTTAACAAACCCTTCAGCGAGAAAACCAATGAGATTATCGATAGCGAAATTAGTGTCATGGTTCAGGAATCTTACGATCGCGCAATTGAGATATTGAAAGAAAATAAAGAAGGCCTGGTAAAACTGGCTAAGAAATTACTTGAAAAAGAGGTTATTTTCAGCGACGACCTGGAGGAAGTCTTTGGCAAGCGCCCGTGGGGTGAGAACATCCGCATCAGTAATAAACCCGGAGACGAGCCTTCTGTTAAACAACTTACCGAAAAGAATATCGAAAATCAAAAACTTGCCAAAAAGGCCTCTGCCAGGAAAAAAGAAACTGCTGATAATTTGGCCGGGGAAACGACTAATGATGCCAATACAGATGGTGAGGAAAAGAAAGCCTGATAATTTGGATAACAGTGTTTTATTAGCGGATTAGGTTTGAGCTTATGGAAGAAAGTACGACCAAGGAGAAAATACTCAAGGAAATTAGAAACGCTCTTATAAGCAAGGGCGAAAACCCGTTTCAGGATATTGACTTTAAATCGGGGATATTGGTGGATATGGGCGATGAGCCTGAAATGACCTTTGTGAGCAAGCTTCAAGAAAACGGCGGGAATTTCGTTTATTGCGAAAACGAAATGGATTTTGCATCGAAAATAAAACTCCTGATAGATGACAAGGGCTGGGAAAGCATATATTCAGTCGATGAGAAACTAATATCCCTCCTTGCTTCGGCAGGGGTAAATGTTGAGCATTCAGCAGATAAGTTCAACAGCCAGATTGGCGGAATAACACGATGCGATTATCTTGTTGCCAGGTTCGGGAGCGTTATGGTCTCTTCCGGCTTGTCGTCGGGAAGGAGGATGTTCGTCTTTCCTGAGGTGCATATCGTTTTTGCCCTTATGTCGCAGATTGTTAATGAACTGCGCGATGCGCTCGTGAACATGAAGAGAAAGTACGAAAAACTACCGTCCCAAATCACCTTAATTACCGGGCCGAGCCGTACTGCCGACATCGAGAAAACACTTGTTATGGGAGCCCACGGCCCAAAAGAGCTTATTGTTTTTGCAGTTGATGATATGTGATGGGAGACACATTCCTTAAACAAGAGAAACAAACTTGTGCTTAATTGAGAACATCGAATATTGGCGAACACCAATATAATATGTAATGTCTTGATGCTGATTAAAGTTGTTCAAGCAAATATTATGATTAATAGGAAATAGATATTTGAAAATGTCGTGAAGCGGGCTGAATTTACCGTTTTACTTTATTTTGTACTTTTGCCTCCGTTAAAAAAGAATTTTTCGTTTGAAAGATATTCAAGTCAGAACAATAACAGGGATAATATTCCTCATCACGGTAATAGGTTCAATATTGCTACATCCTTTGGCGTTTTTAATTTTGTTTGCCTTTTTCACAATAGTGGGAATGCGCGAGTTTTATTTACTGCAAAAAATCGATTTAGGGCGAAGCGGAACAGTCTTGTTCTATATATCGGGCTTGGCGATTTACTGCTTGATAGCGCTCATTGGATTGGGATATCTCGATATCAGGAATTTGGTTGTTGGGATACCAATAGTTTTTCTTCAAATAGTTTTTGAATTATATAATCAGAAAAAGCCTGACTGGAAGCGGGTAGGCTCTGCATTTTCAGCAATAATCTTTGTTGTCGTTCCTTTTGGGATGATGAATTCCTTGTTCTATAGCCATCAATTTGACGGGTTTCAAAGTGGCATATTAATCGGGATGTTTGTGATTATATGGACCAACGATGTGTTTGCATATTTAACAGGCTCTAAATTCGGGAAGCACAAGCTGTTTGAGAAGCATTCGCCAAAAAAGTCATGGGAGGGGAGCATTGGCGGATTTGTTTTCGCTCAGGCAGCGGCATATATCCTGTCGGTATTCTATGCCCAGCTTTCATTAGCCGACTGGCTGGCACTGGCTGCGATAATTTCGGTAAGCGGGACTTACGGGGATTTAGCCGAATCGCTATTGAAGCGCAATGCAGGAGTTAAGGATTCCGGGAATATCTTCCCCGGCCATGGTGGTGTCCTCGACAGGTTCGACGCAGTATTGTTTGCCACTCCTTTTGTTTTTGTTTATTTAAACCTTATTTAGTAGATGAGACTCCATTTAGAAGGCAGGAAAGTAATACTAGCATCTTTTATGCTGATAGTGGTTTTATCTTCTGTTGTCTCGCAATTCATTAATGTCCAGGGCTTAAGATATTTTCTCTATATCGGTTTTTTTGTCGAGTTTGTGTGGACGGTAAGTTTTTTCAGGGTTCCGAACAGACAAGTTAACAGAGGTGGCAATAGTATTCTTTCTTCTGCCGATGGCGAGATAGTTGTTATTGAAGAGACTTTTGAAAAGGAGTTTTATAATGAGAAACGAATACAGGTATCGGTTTTTATGTCGCCTTTCAACGTACATGTGAATTGGTATCCATTTGATGGCGAGGTGGTTTATGCGAAATATCATCCAGGGAGGTTCTTGTTCGCAAAAAACCCGAAATCATCAGAACTGAACGAGAGAAACTCACTTGTCATAAAACATGAAAATGGCAAAAGCATATTAATAAGACAGATAGCAGGCGTAATGGCCAGAAGAATAGTGTCTTATGCCAATGTAGGCAATAAGGCCGTACAAGGTGATGAATTTGGTATAATCAGGTTCGGTTCGCGAGTGGATTTCTTCCTGCCTACAGATGCAAAGATTAAAGTGGACATAGGCGATAAGGTAAAAGCACAGCAGAGCATAATTGCCGAGTTCTAGAATACCCGGTTATTTCAAATAATAATCCAGGGGGTATAGCACTTTGTCGAAAACGTAAAACTGCATCAAGACAAAATCTTCGTCATGGTTTATTAAACCGTAAAACCTGTCGTGGTCAACGGGCACTAGTTTTTCATATTGATTTGCTATGGCTTTGGGAAGCCTGTTCTTTTGGAAAGTTTTCACGAAAGTTGTATCGTCATCGGTTCCTACCAAAGTAATCTCGAACAGGGTAGGGGAGTGGATAATGGAGTCCATGGTTTGTGGCAGCAATATGTTGTTCAGCCTCGATTCGTAACGCAAATCGGCAAATGACGTCAGCATGTTCAGCACCTTCAGGGTGTCGTACGATTTTACTTTGCTTCCGTCCAACAGGCGTGTAATCTCATAATTGCCCATGGCATCCCTTATCTTTAATTCAAAGCCCAACGAATCCTTTCCGGTGAACGAAAGCCTCAAGCTTTTGATGTCGGCGAGTTTTTTGTTGAAGACAACATGGCTCAGCCAATCGTCGGAAATGGGGGAGAAGCGAGTGCTAATGACCCCCCTGAAGCCCGGAAGGTAAACTATAAATGGCCTCTCGGCGCCATCCATCAGCATATAGGTTCCAAGATTGTCCTGCGTAACATCGCCAACAAAAAACACTTTGGTTAGTTTCTCGTGTTTAAACAAGCGGATGCCAAATATATCTATTCGATAAACTTCCTGATAGATTTCAACTTTCTTACCTATCGACGACATGCGCCTGATGACGGAATTATGGCTTGCCAAGGAAACGGGGGACTTTACCTTGATTTTTTTAAGCGTTGAAAGCAAGGTGTTTACGATTTTTTGATTGGCTAGTTTCGTGTCGTTTATAAGCCACTGACTGCCCCGCCTACTAAGGCTGATGGAGTTTACGCTTTTGTCGGCAATAAATATTTTGGTGATCGTTGCCGTATCGGAAACGGAAAAATCGGTTTCGTGCTTTTTTAATGTACTATAATGGTTCTGCATAAGCAGCACAACAGCAGCAATAACAAGAACAATCGTAATAATTATGATGGAACGGTTTTTTTTCATTTTGAGATTCTTTAACGTGAATATTTTCTTTTTCTGCTCCAGATCATCAAAGTGGCCAGTATGAATATAAGTAATGATGGAACGACGATATTTATTGTCTGACATAAAAGCTTATTGTTGTTTATCTTTGTTTTGTCGAGCAAACGAAGTCGTGTTTCCTTTGCCCGTGATGCTATACGTCCTTTTCCGTCAACTAGATAACTCATTGCATTAAGAATAAGCTCTTTGTTGCCGTATGTTTGTCGGGTATATTGGTCGTAACCCAATGGCAGCGGGTAGCCTTCAGGAATATGAAACTGGTTCCTGATTATGTCGGCATCGGAAATAACTATCATTGCCGTTTTTTTGCTCACCTCCTTAAAGCCTATTTCTTTATTGCCGGCTATTTCGGGCGGTATCCTGTTTCTGAAATCGGATAAGAAGTTGCCTTCCAGCAGGACGGCGATATTTTTTCTTGGCCCGGAATAAAGCCTTTCATCGGGTTCCTGGCGCAGTATCCCCAGATTTATAACCGCAGGCGACTTCATCGTTCTGGAATATGGCGATGTTTGCAGTAAAACGGTTTTTTTTACACCTCCAATTGTAGTGTCGATGCTGCTCACGAACTGGGTTTTGATAGCATTCAGGTTTCTGACAATGGGGTGCGACGAGGTAGGTGTTACCAGAGGAAAATAATACCACTGGAAGAAGTCGATGCGCGGTTTGTTGCCCACCTGCCCCGTCCTGAGCGGAATTGAGGCCGAAACGATATCGGTAACCAAATCGTTGTTAAGTTTTACCCCATAGGTAAACAACTGGCTCTGTAAATCGAGCGGTTTTTCTACGGCAACAGTCATCTCGCTGTTTTGTATTGAATCCATGCTGGCGAACATGGGGTCGATAAGCCATAAAACCTTACCGCCGTACATAATATACTGATCGATGATAAATCTGTCCTTGCCACTGAAAACGCTGTCGGGGCCTGCAATAATTATTGCTGCATATTTGGCTTCTATCCTGTAATCTTGTTTGGCCGTATCCACCAACCGCCTCTTGACTAGGGCGTTTATCTGCCCATCGATCCTGAGCCTGTCAACGGCAAAATCCTGCTTAAAAGCCTGTGTAATATCATAAACGTCCTTTTCGTCGAATTCACCATGTCCTTCGATAAATGCAATGGTCGGCTTCTTTTTCCTGCTTAGTTTATGAATGGCGTTGGCAAACTTGAATTCCAGCGATTGGATGGAGTTGTTAAGGACAGCCTCGGGCGGCGTATTTAACTGTGCATCAAGTAATTCTACAGGCAGTTCCTTGTCGCGGTAACTAATTATACAGCCCGGGAAAATAACTTGCTGGTCCATGCCCGAATTTGTTTTAACCTGAAGGTTGGTGGGGTTCAGCCCATGCTGAACAAGTAACTTATAAGTATTGTTCCTTTCCTGCAGGTCGGTTTCGGACGAGGGGTTGATAAATTCGTATTGGATGTTTTTGTTATATGCCCTAAACTCATCCAGAATTTCCATGGTCTCGCGCCTCAAGCGCTTGAAGCCTGCCGGAAAATCTCCTTCAAGGTAAACCTTGAAATAGACTATGTCGTCAAGATTCTTTATTATATCAAGTGTCTCATCGCTCAAAGTATATCGCTTTTCGGATGTTAGGTCGAAACGGGTAAAAATAATGCTGCTGATATACGATACAGACGAAATTATCAATATTACCAGTATCAACTGAACTATCAACCGGGATTTTATATTTCTCTTTTTCTTCATAACAATAAACATCTTACCATCTCATTCGTGAAAGAGAGAACTTGGTGAGAAACAAAAAGAGGAATATAGTACTCAGGAAGTAAACTATATCCCTGGTGTCAATAACACCGCGACTGATCGAACTATAGTGGTGGCTTATGCCTAACGATTTTATAAACAAGTCGATAGAACCAAATATTTCTAAAGAATAAATAAACTCGAAGCCCATATAAACGAATGCGCTCAGTAAAACGGCAACAACAAAAGCCACTAATTGGTTGCTCGAAAGAGAACTTGCAAATACGCCTATCGAGCTAAATGTCGCAGCCAGGAAAAGGAGGCCGATAAATGAGCCCCAAAAACTGCCGCTATCTACGTTGCCTACAGGAAGCCCGAGATAGTAAACCGAAATATAATACACTATTGTGGGGATGGTTGCCAAAATTGCCAAACTTAAGGATGCAAGATATTGTGCCAGTATTATCTGGCTTATTGATAACGGACGGGTAAAAAGCAGTTCTTCGGTGCCGCTCTTTTTTTCATCTGCAAAACTACGCATGGAAACCGCTGGTATCAAAAACAAAAATACAAATGGCGCAAGAATGAAAAGCCCGTCGAGACTGGCATATCCATAATCGATTATGTTGAAATCGTTGGGCAAGACCCATAAAAACAGGCCCGTTATCATGAGGAAAATACCCATGACGATGTAGCCTATCAGCGAGCTTAGGAAACTTCTCAATTCTTTAAAAAACAATGCCGTCATATTAATCAACTTTATTGAAATTCGTGCAAAAGTAGTGTTTTTTGAAAATTATGCCTCTTTAAAAACCCAAGACGAATTAAACAGGCAAAAGGTGTATATGATTGGGAGTGCTGATGTAAAGGACAGAATATCAGTTATCTGAAACGGAAAATGTTTTTTGGATCTATTTGCATGTCGATTGTGCGCTTATTTATTTCATTAAAAAACGTTAATTTATCAAGCACTAACTATAAATAACTACTTTTGAAAGTGATTACTCACTCTATTTATTATGACGGAAAAACAGAGGCTTATATTGGATGCGGCCTTAAAACTATTTGCCAGGGACGGATACAACAGTACTTCAACAAATAAGATCGCAAAGGAAGCTGGTGTGTCGGAGGGTTTGATATTCAGGCATTTCAGGAATAAAGAGGGGCTTTTGGACTTTATTGTTCAGCAAGGTTTGGAAATTATGAAGGGCGAACTTGATAAAACAGGCTTGCTAAAGGATCCAAGGGCAAAGCTGAAGGCTTCCTTACTGCTTCCTGCAAACATTGTTGAAGCAAAGCCCGACTATTGGAAGGTCCAGGTTTCATTAAAATATATGAACCATGAAATAGCCGAGAAATATCATGAAAGTGAGTTCATGGAGAATGCCTTGGCCTTGTTGCTGGATGCTTTTACCGAATTGGGCTATAAAAACCCTGCCTTGGAGTCGCAGTTGATGATGATGATAATCAGTTCGTTATTTTTGTCGCTGGTTCACGGCGACATTGATAATCATGATGAGCTGATGGAGTTTTTAGTGAAAAAGTATAAACTTTAAACAAATAAACGATGAAGAAACTAAAAGTCCTGATATTCGGTTCGACCGGAATGCTTGGCAAGGCTGTGCTGTTGGAATGCATAGATAGCGTTAATGTTGAATCTGCATTGCTCATTAATCGTTCACCGATCGACATAAAGCATTCAAAGCTTAGGGAAATAATCCATAAGGATTTTTATGATTTCTCGTCCATCGAACATAAGTTAACAGGTTTGGATGCCTGTTATTTTACCTTGGGAGTCAGTTCGGTGGGGATAAATGAAAAAGCATATAGCGGCATAACCTACGATATTACTCTGGCAGCAACTCGTTCGCTGATGCGAACAAACGGAAATATGACATTTATTTATGTTTCCGGTACAGGGACCGACACATCGGAAAAAGGTAGAGTTATGTGGGCAAGGGTGAAAGGCAGAACAGAAAATGCTATAATAAATATGGGTTTCAAAAATGCTTTTATGTACAGGCCGGGATATATTCAGCCCATGAAGGGAATAAGGTCGAAGACCGCATTGTATAATTCATTGTATTTGGTTGCTGCTCCGTTTTATCCATTGCTGAATAAAATAATGCCCAAACATTTAACCACTACGGAAAAAATCGGCAAGTCGATGATAAATGTTTCGTTAAGGCCATATCCCAAAAGACATCTTTCGAGTAATGATATAAACATCACGGCGTCAAATAATAACTAAATACATATAATTTCAAAAATCATTATGATAACCATATCCGTAATTATGCTTTTAGCAGCATATTTTTTTATGAGGTTTTATCCCGCCTTTGGCGGAAAAGCCTCTTCCGGCAGCATTGACAGATTTATGAAATCGCCGAATTACAAAGAAGGGAAGTTTATGAATCTTGAGGAAACTCCAATAATGGCTGAAGATGCGTCCATGTTTAAAACTATAATGGCATTCATGAAAGGGCCTGAGAACGGCAAGCCCTTGATTATAGAAACAAGGGTTTTCGATAAGGATGAGTTCATGAAGGGAGGGGCAACGGAAACAAAACATACATGGTTTGGGCATTCCACGGTTTTGCTTAAAATAAATGGCAAGACGATAATAACAGACCCAGTGTTCAGCGACCATGCATCGCCGTTTTCATTTACAAATAAAAGTTTTAAGTACTCGAACAACTATATTGTGGACGACCTGCCTTATATTGATATTGTATTAATTTCCCACGATCATTACGATCATCTGGATATGAATACCATAAAGCAGATGGACAAGAATGTCGGCAGGTATCTAGTCCCGCTGGGGGTTGAGTCGCACTTGACAAGATGGGGGATTGCCCCTGAGAAAATCACCATAGCCGATTGGTGGGACGAATTTGAAATAAAGGGAATTAGCCTGGCCGCAACACCTGCCAGGCATTTTTCGGGCAGGGCTTTTAGCCGAAGTAAAACTTTATGGTGTTCCTGGGTTGTGAGAACCGAATCGGTGAGCTTGTATTTCGGTGCCGATTCGGGTTACGGGAAGCATTTTAAAATGATAGGAGAAAAGTACGGGCCTTTCGATTTTTGTATGATAGAATGTGGTCAGTATAACAAAAACTGGCCGAATATACATGCTATGCCTGAGCAATCGGTACAAGCAAGCATTGACCTGAATGCCAGGCAGATGATAGCGATTCACTGGGCTAAATTCCAATTGGCCCTGCATGCTTGGACCGAGCCCATTGAAAGGGCCAGGGCTGCTGCGTCGGCGAAAGGCGTGAGACTGAGCGAGCCTCAAATAGGCGAAATAAGTACAATAAACTGATTTCGCTTCCGAAGCGCACTTTCTGGTTTCCGGATCCGAAAGCAATAGGCCGGCGGATTCTTAACCACTAATTCTTGGAATCTTCCCGTCAATTGTATTGGCATTAAAATAACTGAAGTTTCGCATACCGACACTAGGTCTTAATATATTTACTGGGGTATGCACTTAACACATATTAGAAAAAGCAGTAATTTCGGGGGTTATGAGAATTCCCGAGAATCAAATTGAATTTGAGAAGATGTTCACCACTGAGGAGCAATGTTTGGATTATTTGAAAGAACTTAGGTTTCCT